>JAPKEZ010000038.1 GCA_028821845.1 Planctomycetota bacterium
TCAGTCTGCTCTGCTTGATAGCGGTGATAGATACTTTCGCCAGCAAAGCTACTTGCAAGCTTATAACGCTTACATGTTGCTGGATATCTCTGATGCCGAAGCACAGCAACGCATTGCGGTCACTCGATATTTTTTGCTAGAAGACATGGTGCGCGACTTTAGCAATAGTGGTCAACCAGATGAAGGTTTAGCCTTGCTAGAAAAAATCATGCCTCTAGCGCCCTATAATCGCCAACACGTACTTGTAGATTTAGATTTACGATGCCGTAATCACATTGCAACACGCCATTTCGATTTGGCTTTGAAGTTTAACGATTTAGGCGACAAAAAAAGCGCTATTCGCGAGCTGTTAGTTGCGCTAACTTGGCGCGATGATTTCTCGCCTGCAGCAGAACGTTTAGCGATAATTACCGAGCGCGAACAAATGCGTAACGACCAAGGCCAAGAGAAATACCTTGATGCAATTGCACAGCTAGAAAAGGGCTCCGACGTGCGCGCTCGTACGGCGTTCATGCATGCCAGCCATTTACTCACTGACCCGCAGTTGGCCAACAAGCGATTAAATGCAATCAGCGAAAATCTTGCTGAAGAAGCACTTCGCCAAGCTCAGTTATATCTTGACGCTCAACAAACCGGCATGGCCTGGGTTGCCGTGAAAAATGCCATTCATCTTGGCATAGAAGATCCAGCCGCGCTTGCCATTGCCGAGCGCTTAGATGACATTTTGTTGTCGCAAGCACATTTGATTTCTGCCGATATAAAAGTTCGTGCTGGCGAGTACGAGCTTGCGAAATTAACCATCGACAAAGCCGCGGAACACTCGGTCGTTGAGCATACGGCTTCTTTGATTGAAATACGCAATCGAAACACCGACCTACAGCAAAAACAGCGTTATATGCAAGCGCGTGCCTATGAAATTGATTCGCAGTTGTCACATGCAAGCTCTTTGTATCTACAAATATATAATGACAGCGATGAGTATGGCTACAAAGATACGGAACAACGTTTGGCAAGCATCACAACTCGCCTAAGCGAAGCAGAACTTTATTACCAGCAAGCATTGCTCGCTGCCGATAATGACGACGATGCCGGGCACATGCAAATGTTGCGCTCCGTGTTGCAATTATCCATAGATTACAAAGACGCGTTGTATTTATTCGAGATGGCCAACCAAGCCAACTAAACGACTGGCATGGCAATCAAAGTCGCTGCCTTTCCCTTCGACGTCCGTCCAGCGCAAGTCGAAACCAATCTACGGCAGGCTCTAAATGCTGTCCGTGATTGTGGCGAGAGTGGAGTGAAGCTGTTAGTGCTCCCAGAAAAATGGACGACCTCTTTCATGGTTGAATACTCTGCCGAAATTCGCGCCGACAGTGAAGATGCTTTACTACAGGTACATCAGGCGGCGGCCGCGGTTGATTTGATTGTCGTTGGCTCAGCACCTGGTGGCGCTGGCGACAAGCCGGCAAATGTAGCGCATGTGATTGGAGCGGCCGGTGATTTCCGCCCGTATTCGAAGCGTATGCTGTTTAGCCCGGCTGGAGAAGGGCGTCAAATTGAGCGCGGAATGTCACAGCCGGATATTGTGGAAACTGCAATCGGTAGAATAATGCCTATTGTTTGTTACGACTTGCGTTTCCCAGAAATTTGCCGCGAGGCTTTGTATCAGCAGGCTGATATCTTGGTATGTTGCGCGCAGTGGCCAACTCCGCGTGTTCACGCGTTTGAGTTACTGAGTTGTGCGCGCGCTGCTGAAAACCAGTTGTTTACGATATCTTGCAACCGCTCTGGAGAAGCTTCTCTTGATGGGATGCTGCCGATGCATTTCCCAGGATCGGCGTTGGTGGCAGATCCGCTAGGTAAGATTCATGCGAGGTGTGATGATGGCATCCTACTAATCACCGAAATAGACCTTGAAAGTGCTGAGAAAGTGCGCACTCAAGTGCCAATATCACGCGATTTGCGTAAAGCAGGGCTGTGGCCAAACCACGATTAGTCGGCGCCGCTAAAATATGCCGTAAATGACCGATGTCTTCATAGTTAGTGCCTGTCGTACACCGATCGGGCGATTCCAAGGCTCATTGAGCAAATTCCGCGCACCTGAGTTAGGGGCGATGGCAATCAAAGAGGCTTTGCAACGCTCAAACGTAGATGGAGAAAATGTCGATGAGGTAATCATGGGTAATGTGCTGCAGGCTGGTGTCGGGCAAAATCCTGCACGTCAGGCGATGATTTTTGCTGGTTTGCCAAACACAGTGCCACCATTTACTGTAAACAAAGTATGTGGTTCAGGACTAAAAGCGGTGATGCTGGCCGCGCAGTCAATTAAGGCCGGCGATAATCATATAGTGGTTGCCGGCGGCTTCGAATCAATGAGTCAAGCTCCGTACCTGGTGCCGTCTGCGCGAACTGGTGCAAGGTTGGGTGACACAAAGTTAGTTGATGCGATGGTGCATGACGGATTATGGGATTTTTACTCTGATCAGCACATGGGTATGACAGGAGAATTAGTCGCAGACGAATACGAAATAACTCGCGAAATGCAAGACGAGTTAGCAGCGCGCTCGCATAAGCGCGCGGCAGCTGCATGGGAATCTGGGAACTTCGATGAAGAAACCTTCGATATAGAAATCCCGCAACGTAAAAAAGATCCAATCACTTTCTGTCAAGACGAAGGTATTCGATCCGACACTACCGCCGAGTCTCTAGGTAAAATGCGTGCGGCATTCAAGAAAGATGGTTCGGTTACTGCTGGCAATTCTTCACAAATTTCAGACGGAGCGTCCGCATTGGTTATTGCTTCTGCCGAAGCTGTCGAGAAATACGGCCTGAAGCCATTAGCTAAAATCACGGGTTATGCAACGGGTGGCATGGCTCCCGAATGGGTGATGATGGCGCCAAAAGCCGCAGTCGAAAACCTCGAAGCTATTACAGGTAAGTCGCGTCACGATTACGACCTGTTCGAGATCAACGAAGCATTTTCATCTGGTGGCTGTGCATTAGCTAAAACTCTAGAACTCGATGTTGAAAATATCAACGTCAACGGTGGTGCAGTAGCGCTTGGTCACCCAATTGGTGGCAGTGGTGCGCGCATCCTTACAACTCTGATTTACGCTCTCAAGCAGCGCGGTTTAAAAACAGGTGTTGCAACTCTCTGTCTCGGTGGCGGCAATGCCGTGGCCACAGCAATCGAATTAGTCGATTAATAAAACAATGACTTCATCCATTAAAGTAGCAGTAATCGGTGCCGGAACCATGGGCAATGGCATCGCTCAAACATACGCCGCCAACGGCCACAACGTGACCTTGGTTGATATGTCTCAGGAAGGTCTCGACCGCGGCTTGGCAGCAATTCGCAAGTCACTGGACCGTTTTGTAAAGAAAGAAAAAATCACCCAAGAACAATCAGACGGAATCATGGCTCGCGTTGCTGGTTCTACTGATTTGCCAACAGCTGTTGCTGATGTCGATATGGTTGTTGAGGCAGTGTTCGAGCGCGAAGACGTCAAGAAAGACGTTTTTGTGCAACTAGATAAGCATGCTCCTCAAGGAGCAATTCTTGCGACTAATACATCTTCGATTTCAATCACTGCGATTGCAAGTGCGACTAGTCGCCCAGAATCGGTTGTTGGTATGCACTTTATGAATCCCGTGCCGTTGATGAAGCTTGTCGAACTTATCAAAGGCGAAAAAACTTCTGATGAAGTCGTGGCACGTACTAAAGAAATCGCCGAAGGCCTTGGCAAAACGGTTGGTATCGCCGAAGACTACGCAGGCTTCATTTCGAACCGCGTGTTAATGCCAATGATTAACGAGGCCGCATTCACGCTTTACGAGGGTGTTGCAACTCGCGATGATATCGACATCATCATGAAGCTGGGCATGAACCATCCAATGGGACCATTGGCTTTGGCTGACTTCATAGGTCTAGACGTTTGCGTAAATATTCTCGATTACATGCACAAGCAGTTCGGCGACCAGAAATTTCGTTGTGCACCTAATATGCGTCGCATGGTTGAAGCCGGAAAGCTTGGCCGTAAGTCAGGAGAAGGTTTCTACACTTACTAATTAATCACCGGTCGTCTTCTTGATCGGCGTAGCCCATAGCGTTCAATGCAGATTGCTGAGCCTCACTCGTCTTGGTGTTAGCTTGACGAGTAGCGTGAGTGTCTCTTTCAAAGTAGTAATCAATTAACCGACTTAAGCCGTCTGGGAGTTCTTTGTCTTTATTGAGAAAATTTTCGCCCTCGCCATGCTCAAAATTAAATAACTTTACACCAACAGGAAAGTCACCGTTAGCCTGCCAAGTGCCAATCCATTTATTTCCGGCAGTGTCGCGTACCGCAATTTCTTTTTGATCAACTGCAACATGTGGACGCGCCGCTATAGTCCCGCGTACCGCCATGCCATCGAAACGGTCAACATCGTAATCGAGTCCAGCATAGTCGAGTAGAGTAGGTAGCACGTCGCACAATTGCACGACCCCATCAATATGTGTAGGCTCGATGTTATGTCCGCTAAGTAGAAAAGGCACTCTAAGATTCTCTTCATAAAGTGAGTTAGCGTGGTCCATTAAGCCATGCTCAGCAAACTGTTCTCCGTGATCGGCAGTAAGCAAAAGTACATAAGGACGCCCGCTGCCATCTAGTTTGGTGATAATGCGTTGTAGTTGTCGATCAACTTCTATAACTTCTTCAAGATAAACTTGATGGTAGTAAGTAGCAGCCAATGCAGATGCAGAATCGCCTCCTTGAATTTGCTCTTGTACATCGCGCACCATCGTAACAGTAATTTCTGAATTAGACGAAGGTAAGTATCTTTTGTCGATTTGATTGGCTAATTGCGCCGAAATTACACCGCGCGCAGTAGTTGGCGGCGCGTAATTTGTGTGCGGATCCATGAAGTGAATGAATTGGAATAATGGTGCTTCGTTGGTATAAGCTACATCAAGTTGTGCGAGCGCAATGTCAGTGCAATGCTCGGCGATTGATTCACTTTGATATTTATGGCGGTAATAGAAGCTGCGAAACAAACGCTTCGCTCGTGATGATTGTAAGAACATGCTTAACCAACTATGGCTAGCTAAATAATCTTTGGACAATATTGCTATCCGAGCTAAACCAATTGCCTCGTCGTTGAAATTAGCGAAGCCGCGGTGCATCCCAGTTGCCGAAGAAAGCAGCGCGTTGCTGATAACAGCAGAAGTTTGAAAACCTGCTTCAGCGAAATAGTCGGCGGCAAGATTAAGGTTTGTATCTGGCAAATCACGATTTGAGCGTACTCCGTGGCTAGTCGCTGATAGTCCAGATAACATTCCCATGTGACCTGGGAGAGTTTGGTTACTGCTCGACAAGGCATAGTCAGCCCACATAGAGCGTTGGCGAAGTTGTTTGAGTGCAGGCAGCGTTAAGCCAATATCTTGCTTAGAGTAAATAGCGTCGGCACGTAAAGTATCGATGGAAATTAATATCACATCAGATCCCTTGTGACTACTTGCTGCTGCTGGCGCGCTAGTTGGATGCTTCGGCAGGTTGTGTGACATTAAAACGCTAGCCATGACGAATACGGCAAATACTAGACTTGAGCTACCACATAACATGAGGCTAGGATTTTTTATCGGCTTTACAAAAATAACTATGAATAGCAAAGCCAAGAATGAAATATGAGAAAACGGGAAGGGAATCAATGAGTGCAACAGTGGCATAGCACCTATAGCCAAACCCATGCCGAAGGCTGCCTGATGAAATATGCTCTTGCGTAGTACGCTAACCA
This sequence comes from Planctomycetota bacterium, assembly GCA_028821845.1. Lineage (GTDB taxonomy): Bacteria > Planctomycetota > UBA1135 > UBA1135 > UBA1135 > JAPKEZ01. Next base: position 5,773 of record JAPKEZ010000038.1, read on the forward strand.
ATAAAATGGCAACAATAAGGCAAATAGCCCAGGCGCCTATGAGGTTGAAGCTAACTATGGGGGCCAAAATAGTCGGACCGACGTTGACAGCTTGCAGAATGCCGTCGAGAATGGCGACTAGGCCACTGCCGAATAGCAGAGGTAGTGTCGATGAGAGGCGCGCACTTTGCATGAAGATATTCTACAGTCAATAGCATGAGTAATGACAGCTCTACTTCATTGACTACCGAGTTACTCCTTCTGCACTAGGACACGCTGATTAATCTAACGAATAGCAAAGTAGTCGTCTTCTACCGTTAGAAATAGGTTAAAATATAGACCCTTTAACAAGGTTGAACGATGGATTTTGCTCTCACAGAAGAACACTTAATGATTCGCGATTCGGCGCGAGAATTCGCCGAACGTAGCTTGCGTCCGAATGCAGCTCGACTCGATGCCGCTGAAGAATTTCCGGTTGATGCGATAAAAGAGGCAGCTGAGCATGGCTTTCTGGGACTTACGGTGCCTGAAGAGTATGGCGGGGCTGGCTTAGGCAACTTGCACGCTTCGATATTGCTAGAAGAGATCAACGCAGCCGACCCGAGTGTCGGCGTGACTATCTCGGTGCACATGTCGCTGTTTTGCTCGATGTTGGCCAAGCACGGTACGGATCAGCAAAAATCAAAATACTTGCCGCTCTTGGCTACTGGAGAGTTGATAGGGGCGTACTGCCTGACCGAGCCGAATGCCGGTTCTGATGCTGCTGCCGTGATCACCAAGGCTGTAAAGGTCGATGGCGGTTACACGCTCACCGGTACCAAATCATGGGTTACCACAGGCGCCCATGCTGGTTTGTTTGTAGTTTATGCGGTAACTGATCCGGATGCCCCCAAAGGCAAGGGTATGTCAGCTTTCATTGTTGAGGCGGCATACGATGGAGTTTCTGCAGGCAAGAAAGAAGAGAAAATGGGCTTGCGCGCAAGTTCAACTACAGAAATAATCCTCGATGATGTTTTTGTGCCAGAAGAAAACGTTGTCGGAGAGCTTAATAAAGGCTTTAATATTGCTCTCGACACGCTCGATGGCGGGCGCATCGGCATTGCTTCACAGGCCGTAGGTATCCACCGCGCTTGCCTCGAGGCTTCCGTTAAGTATGCTAGCCAGCGCGAGCAATTCGGCAAGCCGATTAATCGCTTTCAGGCAATTGCTTTTATGATGGCTGATATGGCGACTGATCTTGATGCAGCGCGATTGCTCGTGCATAAAGCAGCGTGGTTACGCGACAACGGTTTGCCGTGTACTAAAGAATGTTCAATGGCCAAACTGTTTGCTTCACGCGCATGTAATAAGGCGGCGCAAGATGCTGTCCAAATTCATGGCGGTGCTGGATACACCAAAGAATTCGATGTCGAACGCTATTTCCGCGACGCGCGTATCACCGAAATTTACGAAGGTGTTACCGACGTGCAACGTATCGTTATCTCTCGTAACCTGTAATAACAATGAGCGATTTAGTTACCAATTTTGATTTAAGCGAAGAACAAGAAATGATTCGCGATACCGTGCGTCAGTTTGCACGCGAGGTGATTGCTCCTGGTTCGGCTTATGCCGACGAGCACAAAGAACTTAACAAAGCCGCATGGGATGGCATGGTCGAGTTGTGCTTGCCAGGGTTGCCGTTCTCCGAAGAATGGGGCGGTGCCGGTTTCGACAACTTGTCATACTCCATTGCTGTCGAAGAAATTTCGCGCGTTTGTGGTTCGATGGGTTTGACTTTGGCAGCTCACGTTTCGTTAGGTACTTGGCCTATTTATGCCTTCGGCTCGCAGGCACTCAAAGAGCGGTACTTGCCAGGATTATGTTCGGGAGAGTTCATGGGCGCTTATGCCTTGACCGAGCCGGGCGCTGGCTCTGATTCAGCAAGCACTCAAACGACCGCTGTGCTTGATGGCGACGAGTACATCATTAATGGTGCTAAGTGTTTTACCACCAACGGCAGTTACTCAAAGTGTTTTGTTATTACCGTGCAAACCAATGCCGAGTTGGGGCCGAAGGGCATTATGGCGATGGTTATCGACCGCGATCAGCCGGGATTCATTATCGAACCTGGCGAAGAAAAGCTGGGTATGCGTGGCTCTGATTGGGTTAACTTGGTGTTCCAAAATTGTCGGGTACCAAAAGACGCAGTGTTGGGTGAAGAGGGCGAAGGTTTTTCTACATTCATGAAAACTCTAGAAGGCGGACGCATTTCTATAGCGGCTTTGTCTTTGGGTATTGCCCAAGGCGCTCTTGACCAAGCACTTGCTTATTCAAACGAGCGTGAACAGTTTGGTATGCCTCTGAATAAGCATCAAGCTGTTGCTTTTAAACTTGCCGACATGGAAACCGAAATTCAAGCTGCGCGTCACATGGTTTATCATGCCTCGCGGTTGAAAGATGCTGGGCGCGCGTACGGCTCAGCGGCGGCTACCGCTAAGTACTTTGCATCAGAAGTTGCGATGCGTGCGACATACGAGGCCATCCAAATCTTTGGCGGTAATGGTTACTCGCGAGAATACCCTGTTGAACGTATGTACCGCGACGCAAAGTTATGTGTGATTGGCGAAGGCACATCAGAGGTGCAAAAAATTATTATCTCTCGCGATTTGTTAAAGCGATTTGCCGCGAATAATGGGTAATTAATGAGTGGCTCTCACTTTAGCGCTCAGCAAGCCCAAGTGGGTAAGTTCAAAATACGTGCTTTACGCGATGCCTCTTTTGCTCTTGACGGTGGTGCGATGTTTGGTGTGGTGCCGCGCGTATTGTGGCAAAAACTAACTCCAGTTTTTGACGACAACACTATCCCGTGTGCGACAAATCCGTTTTTGATTGAAAATGGCGAGCATGTGATTGTTGTCGAAACAGGTCTCGGCCGCCGCTGGAATGAAAAGCAGCGATCGATGTTCCATATCGATTACAGCCAAGGCCATTGCTTAGTCGAATCGCTGGCGGCGGCAGGGGTGAACCCCGAAGACGTAACACATTGCTTGTTAAGTCACGCTCACTGGGACCACGCGGGTGCGGCTTGCGATGCCGATGGCAAGCCGATGTTCCCGAACGCCGAATACTGGTTGGACGAAGTAGAACTAGAAGCAAGCCTACAGGCCGACCACATGCGTCGTGCAAGTTATCGCCGCGAAGATGTGCAACCTTTGGTTGACGCTGGCTTGCTGCATACCTTTAAAGAGTATCAAGAAATTGTTCCTGGCGTCACGATGCAAACTTTCGGCGGACATTCAGAAGGTCTGTCGCTAATTAAGTTTGAAGACGCCGGCAAAACCGCTGCTTTCTGGACAGACTTTGTGCCAACGCGAAATCACGTACATTTGCCGTTCATCATGGCCTTTGACATGGACGCTAGCCGTTCATATCAAATCCGCCAACAGTTAATTCCGCTCGCCTGCGAAGAGCAATGGTTGTGCATGTTGTATCACGACCCCGTTTCGCCATTGGGCCACTTTACTTTTGACGGCCGTAAATATGGCTTTGAAGCGTTAACATCAGACCAGCAAGGCACAGGCTAGCTACGATTATTCGTGTATAGTTGCCATTGCTTAAATCACCAAAAGCCCAGGCGTCAGCAAGCATACGCCCCCAAGAAGCTTGTTGATGAACGCCTACGCCTAAAAACGATAAGACAGTTTCAGCTTTAACTGCGTACATGAAATGCAGCACAAACTGCGCCGCCAAAATCGGTTTGATGCATGGCAAGATGTGGCGTATTGCAATTGACGGCACCGAAACGCCGAGACTGCTAGCTGATTCAACGTGACCTTGATTGCGCAGGTTAAGAACTTCAGCGTGGACTAAACGGTATACACCAACCCACGAGACCAGGCCAACGGAGAAAAACACCGCGCTAATACCGCCGCCCATACCGTAACTTAAAATGAGTACCAACAAGATGCCGGGGATGGCAGCGATGCTGGTAGCCACCCATAAAATGATTGTCGCCATAAGGCCACCATACCACGCGCTAATAAAACCGAGTACGCTGCCAATTAAAATCGAGGTGCTAGCAGCAATACTGCCGATAATTAATGCAACTTTGGCGCCGTGTGCCGCAGACTGCCAAACGCTAGTGTTACCACGGAAAAAATCGTTATTGATTTCAACAGGGATTGCTCCGCTAGCTGCCACCAACGCCACTACAACATATAATCCGGCGACTAAGCGTGAAAATTTCATTAGCTGTGACCCTCGCTGCGTTGACGTGGATCGAAGTAGCGTCCTACTAGTGTTGCAGTCGCTTGCATTGCAAGAAAGGCAATGGCAACCACAAAGGTGATGGCGCGCAGCATGTTACTGTCGTGGTGCTGAATGGCTTCAACGATGCTGATTCCCAAACCAGGGATGTTGAAAATTGTTTCAATTAATAACGAACCCAGTACTAAAAACGGTAGGTTGAGTGCGACGTGCTGCGAGAGCGGGCCTGCTAGATTTGGCAGCAGGTGACGCAGCCAAATGCGTTGTTCACCAATGCCCTGGGCGCGCGCTGCCTGGATGAATGGTTTACGCATGCGGTGATCGATGAAACTGCGCATCAATAAATATTCAGGCCAGATGCCTACAAAGACTGTTATTAAGATAGGCAGTATTAATAACGGCAAAACAGGGTCGCCGTAGGGGCGCAATGGGGCCCACTCAAGGTTGATGACAAAGGTCTGCCGAATGATGAAAATATAAAGTAACGCCGGCAGAGACATGCATAGAATCGCCGCAGCGTTCAAGTTGCGCGAAAGTCGCTTGCGGCCATACGCGCTAGCCGCCAGCATGAAAGCGCCGATGAAAATAATGAAAAATGACGGTGCCGCGATTGCTAAAGAACGAAGTCCACGTTGCCGTAAAGTGTTACTGATTGGTCGCGAGTTGCGGTCATTGCCAAAGTCAAAAGACAGTAGAGAGAGTAAAGAGTTGAGAAAACGCTGTGGAGACGAAACCGGGTGAAGTGCAGCTGCGTGGTAGGCTTGCTCGGAGTTTAGAGTGACTTCGTTGCCGAAATAGACTAAGGCGATTTCATCGCTGCTTGTCATGGCGAAGTCGTCGCCAACGGTGGCCGTAACAAATTGGTTGTTGTTGAGGTCTGCAACTAACTCACCGAGGGTAGCCGGCACCGCTATTTCTACAAGCGCCTGACCCCCAGGGTCATGCAGGCGAAAAAAACTATCAATCGTCAGGATGAATGTTTCGCTTTCATCGGCATGCACGGTTAAATGAAACGCCGCGAAATTAATGTCATCTATCAATCCTAAGCGTTGCGCAGCACTAGCCAATAGCGCGCGATCATTACTCGACTGAGTCTCGCGGGCGATGGGATCACCGAATGCCGGCGACTGTAAAGCAATAAACAAAATAAGATGCACGCCAACAATAATTGCCAGCGCCGACATCAAATTTTTGCAGATTTGTTTAATCATTCTTTAGAATATAAAACTTACAGGGCATCAAGTCAAAGGGGCGCATCTTGAAATTAGTAATGCGCTTACTACCTAACACCCATGATTGTCGATGCTCAATTGGCATAGCGGGGCATTCGTCATACAAGATAGCATCTAGCTGCGCTTCAATTTGTCGAAGCTGCGTCGTGTCTTGTGCTAGAGCTAGCTCGTCCATCAGATTGTCAAAGCGTTGATCGTTGAAGCGGCTAAGATTGATGCTGCTGCCGATATTGCCGCTTTTAAAGGTGTCGTAAATCAAACGGCTATCTGGCCAATCTAATGTCCAATTGCGTACAAAAATTTGTGCTTCACCATTTGCTGCGCGTTGCATTTGTTGGGCATAGGGCACAGCGACAAGCTTACACTCTATCCCGATTTCTTTTAGTGCCACGGAGTAGATTTCACCAAGCGCAAGACTCATTGGATCGGTTCCGAACAATACGAACTCGACTTGTGGCAACTCGTGTTGTGAGTAATATCCAGCTTTGTCGAGTATTTGTCGTGCTTGAGTTAAGTCGTCGTGCCATGGATACACCCGGTGCTTCTCACCAACATTAGGTGGAATGAAAGAAGTAGCACTAATAAAAGGCAGTCTCTGGTAAAGCAGGTCTTGCCATTGCTCACGCGGAAAAGCTAACGCCAGCGCATGCCGTAATTGCCTGCGCAATGCGTTGCCAGCATCGTCGGTAGGTACGTTACCTATTTCGCTGTCTTGCATATTGAAGCACAGCATGCTGATGTCGGAGCGGGGGTAGTTAGAAACGGTCACGCCATCGTTGACAAAACTTTTCTTCAATTCCCCGTTTTCGTTTAGGAACTGCTTGGCACTATTAGCCGATAAGGTTAGGCGGTCACTTAAGCCCCGTCTAAACATTTCAATTGCTGTCTGCGCATCACGCACCACTTGAAATTCTACTCCGGTAGCATCTCCTGGTGTCTCACCACGCCAATTTGCACTACGAGTGATCAACACATTTTGTCCTGGAACGAATTGCTCGAGGTAAAACACCGCGCTGCCTACTGGCTGATCGCGCATGCTGCGTCTATCGCTCTCAACAGCTTCATGTGGGTAAACTGCAAAGTACGACATCGCCAATCGGTTTAAAAACCAGATATCTCTTCGTTGCAAACGCACGCGTAAGTGGAAATCATCAATCACTTGCAGACCTTCAATACCATTAGTTACTGCATCGTCGAAGGCTTGCTGCGCTAGCCTCGGGTCTGAGTTGGCAGTTGCCCGGTGAAACTTATTGATTCCAACGAAGGTGTTGTTGATTGCCCACCACCCGTCGCTGTTCAAACGGGCATCAGCTTGACGTAGCCAACAGAAAACCACGTCATGTGCATTTACGGCACGTAGTCGACCATCGAACAGGGCCGGCTCGAAAGGATCGAAAAACTGTGCGTCGTGCCGTAATAAAATATCGTATTGAAGGCCATCATCTGAGACTTCAACGCTGGTTGCCAATAGAGGACTGACTTGTGCGTCGTTAGTTGCGTAATCGTATTCAAATAAACACTCGAGTATTTGTCGTTGCAGCACCGCGTTGACAATATTCTCTGATTTTACGGGGTCGAACGAAGAAGGTTCGGCACCTAGTGTATAGTGCAATAAATTGTCAGCGTGTGGTTTGTCGTCAGCCGAGCACGAAAGCGCAAAGGCAAACAGAAGCGCGCGCGCAATATTTACCATGCGATAAGTTCGGCCAGAATGCCAATATGGCGATCACCGATGCGTGTAGCAATTAACACACAGCGCTTTTCGCCGTATGCTTTAAGTTGGAATCGTTTGCGAATGGATGGCTCAGATTCAGAAATACCACGCTTTCGAACTTCTATAACCTGTACTTTTAGTTCGCGCATTAGCTTACGCATCTTCTTGGGATCGAAGGCGTCGCAGGCGAGTATTTTGAGGCAACTCAAAAACGGATTTTCAATTGCCTGGTCTCCAGTAAGATAGGCTATATGTGGATCGATGTTTTTTAAGCCTAACTCTGCAGCAATCTTGCCTATTAATCCAGCACGGAGTAGCGCTTTATTCGGAGTGAAAATATATTCGCCTAACTTATCAGCGGTTTCGGCTTGAGATTGCTCGTCGCCAAAATAAGTTTCTGCCGAAGGCAAGATAGTAGCTCGACGCTCGACACCGCTTGCTAACTTGCCATACCAAAACACCATCTCTTTTGCCTCGCCAAGATAATAGATCACTTCTATTTCATCAGGCTTTGGAAACAACTCGAGCAGAATATCGATGTCTACTGAAGGAGACAGCTTTAAGCACGCACCAGGACGACCCTCTATTAATTTGCTAATAATATCTGGGGATGGCGACCATAGCTCGGGGTTGATAATGCGTTTGCTGCCTTTGCGTCGCGCTGGGTCAAGCATGATAGGACCGTCAGCAAAATCAGTTTCACAGCTGTCGGCGCAATGAATGGTTAGCTTGTCGGTAACGCCGCATATCTCGGCATTCTTAGTGGCAAAGATGGTAGCTATCTCGTTGATATCGTAAGCAGTAACCTCGATACCAGCCTGCGCTAGGGTGATAGCATCAGACCCGCATCCGCAGCATGCGTCGATGACTTGGGTGAACCCAGCATCGCTGAAACGTTGTGCACGGTATTTAGCGACCGGTTCGCTCGAGGCCTGTTCAAGCAAAGGTCGTGTGAAAAACATATCTTGACCACGCGAAAACTTGAGGTTGGCGCGGTTGCGCAGCAGTCGCAAATCTTGCATTGCGCCACCAACTTTTTTGCCGTGCATGCCGGTGAAATTTTCAATTATTCGCATTTCGGACTCAGGCGAGTTACGATTCATTTCGAGCGTCATAATCACATCGTCAGAAACGAGTGCATTTGCCGTTTTTACATCGAGACGAGCTGCCATATCTTTATCTTAACCTTAAAACGAGGTGCCGAGGGTTAAATTGTAGCGACTATCTGTGGTGAGCGAGCCAGTAGAAGGGTAGGCGTCATAAGCAGTGTTGTTGGAAAACTGAAGATACCAATTGCCTTCTAGAGAGTACCGCAAATTAAAATCTTGCACATAGGTCTCGATATCATCGCTATTCAAAAATTCAGACGATGAGTTGATCGATAGGTTGCCGTTGATAGGCC
>JAPKEZ010000161.1 GCA_028821845.1 Planctomycetota bacterium
TGCGCGCAAGATACAACCAACACGCGCAGCACCGCAACCACCCAAGACGTCACCCAAGAAATGGTAGACGCCTTGTCCCTAAAGTCCTACAAAGCGACTCTCAAACAGCTCACCACTTTCGGTGATCGCCGTCAAGGCACCGCGCGTAACCGTGCGGCATTAGATTGGATTGAAGAAGAATTTAGCAGCTACGGCTACACTAATTCACAACGCCTGAATTATCAATTTCCAGAAGCGATACGTACCCCGCATTCCGAATCGCAACGTTTGCGTCCACGCGGACCAGAAGGAGCAGTCGGTGGTGGACGGCGGCGAGGATTAGTTGCTCCAACCGGAGTCAATCGTGATCCCAAAGCGCAGAAGAACACGAAGTTGCGCAAGCTAAATATGCAGCCGGTCATCGATGATCAACGTCAACAAATTTACTGCACTAAAATCGGCAGCAGTCGTCCAGAAGAAATGTATATCATCGCCGCCCACATGGACGGCATCGGTTTCGGTGAAGCATGTAACGACGACGGTTCCGGCACGGCGATAGTCTTAGAGCTAGCGCGTATTTTTGCGGATCCGCGGGTACAAACAGAATGTTCGGTGCGCTTTATATTGTTCAACAATGAAGAGTCAGGATTGAACGGCAGTTACGCTTATGTTGATCAGCGTCATGCCTTACAGGGCATCGAAAGTCCTGAAGATTCGGGTCCTTATCCAGAGCCGAAATGGTTAGGTATGATTCAACACGACATGATGTTATTTGATCATGGCATGCCGTTGGCGGATGGCACTTTGCCGAAGGAGCAGCGCCCCGAGGCGGATGTGAATGTCGAGTATCAATGGCAATCGGATCACTGGCAAGATTCGCATAAATTGGCGATGGCTTTTCAGCGGGCGAATGAACGTTACGCCACCGATTACCCGGCAACTGTTGGGGCGCACATGACCAACACCGATTCGGTGCCGTTCATGGATAAGGTGGCGTGCATTAGTTTGCGTGAAAATGAGCGCGGGACACAGGTCGGTAACGGCTGGAATCCGCATTGGCATCAGGTTAGTGATATGTTTAGTAGTTACAGCGATGATGATTTCCGTTTAGGCCTAAATGCAGCGCAGACTACTCTAGCAGCTGTGGCTAAATTATCGGGCGCGCGGTGGGTTGAATAAACGCTATAATGAGCTGCTGTCGGGAGTGGATCATGACTGGTGTTGTGCTCGGTCTTCAAAGCCGATGGAGTGTTGGACGCCAATGCTCGGTGGGTTCGATTCCCATGCACTCCCGCCATTTTTAGAGATTCCCATAATGAACGCATTCCGCATCATCGCTTTTCTCGAAGGCGTGTCGTACCTCTTGCTACTCGGTATCGCAGTGCCGGTTAAGTATCTGATGTCAGACCCAAGCTATGTCAAAATGCTTGGTATGCCACACGGAATTTTGTTCGTCGTCTACGTCGTGATGGCGCTAATGTTTAAGCGGCAGCAAGGATGGACTATTCGTCAACTCGGTATGGTGTTGCTGTGTTCAATTCTACCTTTCGGCACTTTTTATGCTGATAAAAAATACCTGCGTTGAGTTTCGACCTCACCAGTTTCTTTACCGAAGGGCATCGCCCTAAAGATGAGCTGTGTATAGGCATCGAAAGCGAACGTTTTTGCGTTACCGCTGATCAGGCGGTGGTGCAGTACTCCGATTCGAATGGTATCGCAGAAATAGTTGAGCAATTACGAGTGATTAGTGGCTGGAAAGCCAAATATGAGAAGGGCAATGTGATGTCGCTACACGCTGCTGACGGTCGGGCGATAACTCTCGAGCCTGGTGGGCAAATCGAATTTGGTACTACTCCGCAAATCAAATTAGTCGATCTCGAATCTGAAATAAATCATTATCGCGAGATGCTTGACCAAGTCGTCGCCAGCACTGGTCATCAATTCTTGTGCGTCGGAGTGCATCCAAGTGCTGAACCAGAACAAATCGAGAGGCTGCCGAAATCGCGTTACGATATTCTCGAACCGCATTTGCAACAAGCTGATGAACTTGGCATTCATATGATGAAAACCACGGCAGGGGTACAGATTAATTTTGACCACAGCGACGCCGACGATGCGATGTGCAAACTACGTACGGTGTTTGCGCTGTCGCCAGTCATTCAGGCAATGTTCGCCAATTCACCGAAGCATGGTTTTAGGTCATGGCGCGGTCACGTATGGACGCGTACCGATAACGCGCGTTGCGGCATTGTTGAATCATTAGTTGCCCCGAACTCTACCTTGAATGATTACATTGAGTATATGTTAGATGTGCCAATGCTCTTCATTGATCGCGACGGGGTTTCTGTCGATATGCGCGGTAAATCGTTTCGTGATTATTATGCATCAGGCGAGGCTACTGCCGACGACTGGAGTTTACATTTATCAACTCCATTCCCCGAAGTGCGCTTCCGCCCGCAAATTGAATTGCGTTGTGCGGATGCCGTCAGCGATGAGAAGGCTATGGCCTTGGCGGCATTGGTTAAAACTGTGTTTTACGACGAAGCGACTTTGCAGGAAGCTTACGAGTTGACAGCTGACTGGACATATGCTCAGCTCATGGCCACTTTGCATAACGCACATAAAGATGGGCTAGACGGTTTGACGCCAAATGGAGAACAGCTGCGTGATTATGCGCACCGGCTCTTAGGTTTGGCCTCGTCACAGGCTAATGCGGATCAGCTACGGTTTCTTCAACCGCTTCTGTAGCCGATTCTTTTAGCCGCGTGCTATTGCATATATATGATATTTATCATATAGTACGTATATGTCCACCGAACCTCTCAGCAAGCGTCAAGCCGATGCATTACTAATCATCAGGCGGGCGATTCGGCGCGCTAGCATGCCGCCGACGCGAGCAGAACTAGGTAAGGCGATGGGCGTTAGTGCGCAAACAGCACATTTCCACTTAGTGGCATTACAGCGCAAAGGCTATATCCGTATGGGCGATGGCGCGCGTAATATTTTCGAGGTGGCTGATGCAACATTGCCTTTAGTGGGGCAGGTGGCGGCTGGGG
>JAPKEZ010000162.1 GCA_028821845.1 Planctomycetota bacterium
CGGGTGGCTACTTAATGGGCGCCGTAAGTAACGCGCGCTGAGCGAAACAACGTTACCAATCCCAGCCGCGCATGCGCTGCAGTTCATCTTCGTCAGTCCAGTTATAACGCAATGGCGTGATGACCACTTTACCCGACTGAAATTCGTGCGTCGCACCGCCAACCACATGCTCACGTGGAAAAGTTAACTGCGGACGAAAGACGAAACCGCCGTCTTCGTTTTTTTTAACTTGGAAACTACCGACCTCCATATAACGCCCCGCCATAGGAGCGAAGACCACTTCGGGAACAGCGTCAGCCGCCAACCGTGGCACTTCGATTGCCCAAACAGTTTGTGGAGTAGCTCCGTCTTCAACCAAGCGCTGCACTAACTTCACCGCCATCGCGCAAGACACCTCAAAATTATCTTGACGCGTTTGTGAAACGGCAATCGACGGGATACCCCACGCCGCGCCCTCCATTGCTGCACCAATTGTGCCAGAGTAATGTGCTATCTCGCCGACATTCGCGCCAGCATTAATTCCGCTCACTACAAAGTCGAATGGCTTTTCTTTACCTTCGTGCAACAAGCCCCAAGTGACCGCATCGGACGGAGTGCCTTCGATTGACCATGCTTTAACAGCTCCTTTCACTTTTACTAAATTAGCACGGTGCGTGCCGCTAAATATCTTTGATGACTGACTAGCCCCCGAACAATTTTCTTCTGGAGCGGAAACCACGACCTCGCCTATTTCTGACAGCGCCAACGCCAGTGCATGCAACCCCGGTGAGTCAATGCCATCGTCATTGGCAACCAAAATGCGCAGTGGGCTTTGAGCAGGCGTGGTGTCTTCAGCAAACAACACCGCGACAAAACCGACTACTCCGATTATGGATATAACGCTTAGTGCAAAGTTTCTCATCGGTGTATTCATTATTCTATTAGGCTAATATTATTGGGGAAAAGGATTAGGGGATTATAACCCACCATCAGCTGCTGAGGCGTCCTGAGTTTTGTGGTGCAGGACGAAGGTACCCTTCTTATTACCGATCACAACATCGGGCAAGCTGTCGCCATTAAGATCACCGACAATCACTTGCGTGCCTACGCCGCAATCGCCATCGATAAGATGCGGCACATATTCCACACCATCCGTAGTGCGTTGCAGCTCAAACCAATAAAGCAAAGAGGGATCGTGGTCGGCCTTGTCATTACCACCATGCGCCCAGAAACGAGCGCCCGTGACTAAGTCTTTCAAGCCATCGCCATCCATATCGACAAGGTCCATGGCGTGAAGGTTGCCAATCACTAGCGAATATGGGTTGTCTGCCGCTACCGAACCAAGAATGTCATGCTTGCGAAACTCGACCGGCTGTTTGCTCAAGTCATTGCCTATACGTTCGAACCAAGCAAGGCCATAGCCATGCGCGTTTTCGGCAGTGATAACGTCAGTATCTCCGTCGCCATCGACATCGTAGACGTACATCTGTGCACCGCCGCGTCCGGCAAAGGCATAAGGGATGAACTGCCATTCAGGATCTCCTGCCAAGGAAGTCGGTTGTTGCCACCATCCTTGCTTCATCAATAAGTCTTTGCGACCATCGCCATTCATATCCCCTGCGCCCAAACCATGAGTGAAGCGTCCGCCGGTGCCTGTTGCACTGACCGGGTGGAATGTCCATGAGGACTGCGGAGACTCAAGGCTGTACTCCGCCCAACCCAAACGACCCTTGCTTTGGCAAAGCAGATCCGGGCGGCCGTCGCCATTGATGTCTTCGAACTGCGGAGACTCATTGTCGACCGGCTGTAAAGCCAAGAAGCGTTGCCAACCGTTGGAGGCACGCACCAACTTGCTCCCTGCTACCTTTGAAGATTCTCCGGCTTCGGCACCAGGGTTCATGAGCCAATAGGCGTCCTGACCAGGGAAGCCGACGAAGAATGCATCCACCCACCCGTCGTGGTTGACATCATGCGGGAAGGCGAAGAAATTGTCAGAGTAACCCTGAATGTCAAACGGCGCGGCCGAGTACACTTCAATCACATCCTGAAAATCTGGGCCAAAATAGATGTGTGGACCAGACACCACATCTTCAATTCCATCGCAATCGAAATCAGCGAAGCTAGCGCCTTCCGATAAGAACATTTCGCTCAGCTGAGTCTTATCGAAAGAATGCCATTGTTGGCTTTGAACAGGTGTTGCGCCTTCAGTAAACTGCGCCGCAACAAAACCGACTATTCCGATTGTAAATATAACACTTAGTGCAAAGCTTCTCATCGGTGTGCTCATGAATATATTAGGCTAAAATTATTTGGGGAAGGGGTCAGGAGACTGTAACAAAACTCCTAGGTCATCCATGGGAATTGGCTTCGACCAATAGTACCCTTGGCCATAGTTACACCCTAATGCTCGCAAAATACCTAATTGCTCTTCATGCTCGATACCCTCTGCAACCGAAATTGCATCAATGTCTTCCGCTAAGCTGATCATATTCGAAACCACCGCTAATAATTTTGGATTATCTGCAATCCCGCCTAAATACGATCTGTCAATTTTCAGTTCTGTAAGTGGTTGCTCGCTTAGAGCCCCTAAAGAAGTAAAGCCAGAACCGAAATCATCGACGGCTAAACCCATTCCGGAATCTTTCAGCAATCGTAAATTGTTTAGGCCGTCTTCGGATTCAAGAACCGAAGCGCTCTCCGTAATTTCTGCAGTCACCTTCTCAAAGGGTATCTCATGCGAACGAACGCGCTCTATAAGATCTTTACCAAAAGATGGGTCTAATAATTCAAAGGGGCTAACATTAAAGCTCATGCGTGGCAACGCCACCTCTAAAGTTTGCATGGCCAAGAATTCTTTCATGGCAATATCTCGCAAGAGTGTGCCGAGCTTGTCTATCAGCCCCCAATCCTCTGCGGCTGAGATAAACTTCTCTGGGCTTACGGGCCCAAGTTCTGGGGAATTCCAGCGAGCCAAAGCTTCTGCTCCGTGAATGCTGCCATCTGTAAGGTTAATTTGTGGCTGCCAAGCAATAGAAAATTCAGAGCTCTTGG
>JAPKEZ010000163.1 GCA_028821845.1 Planctomycetota bacterium
TCAACAGTCTCTACAGAGTGCTGCCGGGCAGTTCCCCAACCCACAAGTGACTTTGGGCAATGAAAAAATAGGTTTGTCACAGCCAGTTATTCTTGGGCAAGATTTGCAGCAGCAACAAAATGTTGGGGCGGCCCAGCTTAGTGTGCTTGAAGCCGAATTGCGAAGCGTCCAATTGCAAGTCGATGCCCAGCTGCGTGGCGCATTCTCCAGTTTACTTATGTTGCAACGCGCTGCTGAATTACAGCAGCAATTAGTCGAATTATCTGAGAATGCTGTTCGCATCACTCAGGCTCAAATATCTGCCGGAGAATTGACGGCGTCGGCCTTGGCTACTAGTACCACTGCTGCAGCTCTATACCAAGCACAAGCGAAATCAGTTCTTCGCAAGTTGAACACTGCGCGTCGCAAGCTTACGACGTTAATGAATGTGGATTATCACGACTTAAAGGTAGTCGGTGAACTCGACGGCATTCTCAAAATACCTAAGCTGAATGAGTTGCTTGATCGAATCGAAAGCCTACCCATCATCGAAAGAGAATTATCGCAAGTGCAAGTCGCAAAAATGCAAAAAGATTTGGCCTATGCACAGGCCATCCCTAATTTCGATCTAGAACTGTACTACACCAATGATGAACAAATTGAGGCCGCCGTGTTATTTGAATTACCTCTCAACGGCAAGCGCAATGCCCTACACAGTAGTGCCGCGCAACAGCAACAGGCTGCGCGAAGCACCTTGATGTTACGCACCCAAGAAGCTCGTATCGCATTACAACAAATGCACGCCGATATCGAACGTGCGACCGATGCTTATTCGCAAGTGCATGACGTGATGTTAACCAATCAACAGCAGATATTTGCCATTGCGAGTGCGCGATTTGAAGCAGGAGATATTAGTAAGCAACAGTTGGGTGCTGAACAAATGGCACTGCTGCACGTGCAGCTTGAAGAGTTGCGTGTGTGGTTGCAGATGATGCAAAGTTGGCAAGCAATTCGCTCGTTGCTTAGTGTAGATTAATCAGCGCGATTTTTTCAATGTCAGCACATCGAACATACGCCCCTCTAGATCAAAGGCTTTCATCTCAAGCGTGCCACCATTAACTGCGACATAACACCAGTGGTGCCCGCGGCGCACGTTGTTTTGGAACCAAGGGCGAATCGGACCAGGGGTTTCAAGCCCTCCTCCACCACCGCCAGTGATCATGTAAGTGGTACCGTTCTCTTCTACGACCTTGCCTTTTGCCAATGGCCAGGTGCGCTCATAAGAATGGATGTGGCCATTCCACACCAAGTCGACATCGTATTTATCATAAAGAGCCGTCAACTCGCGCACGCGTAAATCGCCGTGGCTTGAAGGGCCTTTCCACATATCGCCATAATCGTTTTCATCAGAGCTAAATGCTGGATGATGATGACAGACAATTTTCCATCTGGCTTTAGATTTCTTAAGCTCCTTTTCAAGCCAAACAAATTGCTCGCTACCAGGATGCACTTTGCGATTGGTGTCTAGCATGAAAAAATGCGCGTTGCCGTATTTAAAATCATAATAGTATTCAGGATCTGGCAACTGCATATAATCGTAGTAATGCCGAGCATCTTGCTCGTGATTACCCAGTACCGGATAAATCGGCACTCGCGACAGGAGGGGGTCCATGCTAGGAAAAAACTCATCGCGCCAATCACCGATGTTAGTGCCGGTGCCGACAAGGTCACCCGGATGCAAAACAAAGTGCGGGCGCATACCCCATGCCATGTTAGCTATTTGGCCTGACACACTTGGATTATCTTGGGTATCACTAATCACGGCAAAGGCAAAGGGTACATCTTCTTCAACCGCAGATTGGAAGGTCAAAATAGGACTGGTTAAAACCTGACCTTCGACGTCGACCGATTCGACCTGATAAAAATATCCAGACCCCGGCTCGAGCCCACCAAGAGTAACAGCATGAATGAGCGCATCATCGTCGCCATCTATTTTATGTGGCAAACTAAGATTCTCTTCTTCTCCCAACACATTATCACCCCAGTGCACCGTTGTCGTTGACGGACGTGAGGTTTCCCAGGTGATTACCATCGACTGCTGAGTGCCATACTGCAAAAAAGGCTTCACCTTCATAGTGAAGTGTGGGTCGAGCGGAATTTGCGGTGCTGCCAGAGTCAAATCGGAATTGTGCCCGAAGTCTTCCATTACCCATTTAGCCGAAGCCGTCTGATCGTAAATGGTTAGCTCGCGAATGCGGCCGTGGTGCAAGATATCTTCATTATCATCTTTATAGGCACCGATCACTACCGGAGCAGCATTCGGATAGAGCACGTCGCCGCTTTGGGCCTTAGTGCTACTCTCTAATTTTCCATTTATATAAAGGCAAAGCAGCTCTCCGTCGTAAGTCGCAGTAACGTGATACATGCGACCTATTTGATAAGCAGTGGTACCGCGTAAATAAGTAAGCACGCCATCACCGTCATCAGCACCTTCAGTGGCCAAGCCAATATAAAAACTCTTAGTGTCATAGCCCAAGATGATGCCTTGCTCGGAATCGCCGTTGTCCTGGATAGCCGAAAACACACCGCCATAACTTTGAGGAGTGTTCACCGACACCCATGCCGAAATAGTGAAATGTCTCTTGGGCAAAAATGCACCGAGTTCAGCAATGTCTTCCGCCACTACCATCCTGTCATCAATACCATCAAACATTAAGGCTCCGCCACTTGGACCAGGAGTTGCAAGCGGTGCACCACTCACTCGTGGATCAGGGCCAAGCCTGGCAGACAACTTACTGCCGTGTAATTCGGCGGAACTTAAACGCCAAGACATGAGAGGATCGGGGCCTCCATGTGCACACAGCAAAGGTAAAAAATATAGAAGTGAGGTTATCGACACTTCTACATTGTAGGCTAACGGTCGCCGCTTTTGCGCATCGACGCGCCACCGCTCGTGCCGGTGTTAGAGCTTGCAGCCCCACTAACCGAGCTAGATGAACCGCCGGTTTTCGAGCGACCACTGCCGAGGACTTCAATTGCGCCACTATCA
>JAPKEZ010000039.1 GCA_028821845.1 Planctomycetota bacterium
AAATTCCTGCACCAGCTTCCGGCATCGTGCAATCTACTTTGGTTGCTGAAGGCGACGTAGCGAAAGTCGGCGATGTGATTTTCGTGTTGGCGACATCAGGCGGAGGGGCAGCAGCTCCGGTTTCAGCGCCGGCACCATCAGCACCAGCGGCTATAGCCGCGGCACCTGCACCAGTAGCTCCGGCGGCTCACGTTGCCGCTTTGTCTGCTGATCCAAACAAGAAAGTTTTAGCTGCTCCAGCCACACGTCGTTTATCACGTGAGTTGGGTATCGACTTATCTACTCTTATCGGCAGTGGCCCGAACGGTCGCGTTAAGCCGGAAGATGTGCGCGCTGCATCTGCAGCACCTGTGGCTGCGCCAGTAGCGGCACCAGCTGTTGGAGTAACCTCAGCGCCGACGGCGTCCGCACCTGTGGCGCAATTACCTAACTTCCCTCAAGTGATGGGCGCGCGCGAAGTCGAAGAGATTCCGTTCCGCGGCATTCGTCGCAAGATTTCAGAAGCGATGGTGCGTTCGAAATACACCGCTCCTCACTTCTCGCTTATCGAAGAAGTCGATTGCACTGAGATGGTTGCCGCGCGCACTATTGCTAAACCAGTCGGCGAACGTTTTGGTGTGAAGATTACTTTCATGGGATACATCATGAAGGCAACAGCGATGGCGCTTACCGAATTTCCGATGCTCAATGCTGAGCTTGACGAAGAAGCCGAAATCATTAAGCAAAAGCGTTATGTCAACTTGGGCATCGCTGTTGATACTCCGAACGGTTTGGTTGTGCCCGTCATTAAAGACGCCAACCTTAAATCAATCATGCAGCTCAGCGCTGACTTGATGGATATCGCTAGCCGCGCTCGCGGCAGCAAGCTTAAGCCGGATGATTTTTCTGATTCAACTTTCAGTATTTCAAATGCCGGTAACATCGGCGGCACACTTGCAACGCCAATAATTAACTTCCCAGAAGCAGCGATCATGGGTGTGCATAGCATGCGCAAAATGCCTCGCTGTGTAGGTGACGATATTGTGGCGCGCATGATTATGAACTTGTCGATTAGCATTGACCACCGCATCGTCGATGGCGCAGATGGCGCGCGCTTCATGGTGCGTGTTCGCGAGTTGCTTGAAGAGCCGAGCTTAATGCTGCTGTAAAACAAAATGACAATTCGCAAACTAGATTCGGACGGCGTGCAGTTGCGCAAAGCACTGACTGCTGACGGTACTAGTTTGTTGAAATCATTTAAAGGCACTATGCCTTCCGATGACGAGTTGCTTGCCATTCATCGCGCGATGCTGACCACGCGTTTAATGGATGATCGCATGATAAAACTTCAGCGCCAGGGGCGCGTGGGGTTTGTCGGTTCATCTACCGGTCAAGAAGCGGCCATCCATGCTTCGGCGGCGGTGTTCGGCGACGACGACTGGATATTCTCAGCGCTGCGCGAAGGCGGGATCACCATCCAGCGCGGTATGTCGATGCGCGAATATGTGGCGCATATGTTTGGTAATGCTGAAGACTCTGCAAAAGGGCGGCAAATGCCGAACCACTTTCAGTGTAAAGAGGTGAATTTCCCATCTTGGTCTTCGGTACTCGGCACTCAACTGCCGCACGCGGTGGGCGTGGCTCTCGCCATGAAGAAGCGCGGCGACAAATCAGTGGTCGCGGCCTACACAGGCGATGGTGCCACCTCTTCCTCCGGATTTCACTCGGCGATGAACTTCGCTGGCGTGATGAAAGCTCCGGTAGTGTTTATCGTCATCGATAATGGCTGGGCTATCTCGGTGCCGAGCTCCAAGCAAACAGCCTCAAAGTCTTATGGAACAAAGGCTAAGGCTTATGGCATGCCAGGGTTCGACGTCGATGGCAATGATGCCGTAGCTGTTTTTGCCACCATGAGCGAAGCCGCCGAGCATGCCCGCTCTCAACAAGGGCCTGTGCTTGTAAACCTGCGCTCTTACCGTATGGAAGGTCATTCTTCGTCCGATGACCCGACTCGTTACCGCGATGCTAAAGAAGTCGAGTATTGGTCCACTCGCGACCCTCTACCGCGCCTTGAGCGATTTTTATCCAAGCGTGAGCTGTTAAATGCCGACCAAGTCGAAGCGCTCAGCCAAGAACTGACTTCGGAGATTTCTGATGCCGTGAATCATGCCGAAAGCATCGAAGATCCGCCACTAGAATCGTTGGTCGAAGATGTTTTTGCCACTCCGCCGCGTCACTTAACGAAGCAAGTAGTAGATGCGTTGCGCATTATTGACGAGCAAGGCGAAGCCGACAATTTGCAAGGCAAGTTTCCGCTGTAACATATAGTGCGCAACATACAAAACGGGTTGAATATTACTTCACACATCAGCACAGAATAGTTACTCTATCATGCGAAAACCGTGGCTACTACTGTTGCATTGCATCGGGACTACGGTTGGAAGATCTCCCGCTTCCATAAATGAGTGCATACCAATTCCCAAGGTGGACGAGCTCCCTTCGTCCAGTCATTGGATTCGCTGCAGTAATAGTACCTACTTATCTAGTAGTGCTGCTTGCAACGGGTCTGTCTGCAGAAAACCTCAATGTAGGTTACGCGCCTGAGCAACCGATTCCGTTTAGCCACCAACTTCACGCTGGCGAACTGGGTATGGATTGCCGTTACTGTCACAACACTGTTGAAGATGGGGCAATGGCTGCGCTTCCGCAAACGTCAACTTGCATGAACTGTCACGATAAAATTCGTACGGATAGTCCTAAATTAAAACCACTACGTGATGCATTCGATTCTGGCGAAGCTATTGAATGGGTTAAGGTTCACGACCTTCCTGAATTCGCGTACTTTAATCACAGCGCTCACTTAAGTGCTGGCGTGAGTTGCGTCGAGTGCCATGGGCGCATCGATCAAATGGAAGTAGTGCGCCAAGACAAGCCTTTGTCTATGGGATGGTGCATTGACTGTCACCGCGACCCTGCACCGCGATTGCGTCCGCAAGAACATATCACTGATCTTGGTTGGACTACAGCAGAAGATCGTCGACTCATTGGTGAGAAACTAATGAAAGACAACCACATTAACCCACGCACTGACTGCTCAACTTGTCACCGATGAATCCATCCGCATCCACAACCCGTTACTGGCGTAGTCTAAACGATCTCGAACAAACGTCCGAGTTTAAAGAGATGATGGCCAAAGAGTTTCCTGAGGGAGCCGAAGAAGGCATTACGACAACATCACGTCGTCGTTTCTTGCAGCTGATGGGCGCGTCCGTTGCCCTTGCCTCTGCGACAAGCTGCCGTTTCGAAAAAGAAAACTTGTTGCCGCAAGCTAACCGTAAGGCGAGCGATGTGCCAGGCAAGCCAAAGAGCTTCGCTACCATTTATAACGAAGGGGGTTTCGCTACTGGCTTAATGCTAACGTCATTCGATGGTCATCCAACAAAAGTTGAAGGTAACCCTAATCACTCCGCTTCTTTAGGCGCTACAACAGCTATCGCTCAAGCCGCAACACTTGGCCTTTACGACCCAGACCGTTCGCGCGAGGTTGCAAGTTACACAGACGGCAACGAAAGTGATTCTTCATTGGAAGAATTCAAAACTGCCGTTGTCGCCAAAATTATTGCGACTAAAGCAAACGGCGGGGCGGGTCTCGGCTTTATCGCCGAGACAACAGCTTCACCTTCAGAATTGCGTTTGCGCAAAGCAATGCAGGCGTCTTTCCCTAAGTCGCGTTGGTTGACTTATTCGCCAGTCGCGAATAACAACGAAGTAGCGGGGTGCAATCTGGCGTTTGGAGTTTCTTCTCGTCCGTACGTTTCTATGGCAACCGCAAGAGTTATCGTTGCACTCGACGACGACTTTTTAAGCGAAGGGCCGTCGGCCGTTCGCTTATCTAAAGAGGTTTCAACTAACCGCAATCCAGAAGGCGAATGGATGTCTCGCATTTACTCTGCAGAGTCCAACTTCTCTATAACCGGTGGTTTTGCTGATCACCGCAAGCCAGTGCGTTCGTCCGATATCGCTGGTTTTGTTAATTCTCTTAACGAGTCTCTGGCTGGCGCGCATTCTGATGATAAGTTCATCGCCGCTATTGTCGAAGATGTTAAGAATTTCTCCGGCTCAGTGGTGTTCACATGTGGCGCTCATCAGCCTGCAGAAGTTCACGCTCATGTTGCGGCTATGAACTCAAAGTTCGCTGGCGACAATGTTAAGTACTACCCAGCTGCTGTGGTAGGCGATAGCATGAAAGCGACTAGCGAATTTATCGCCGCGATGAATTCCGGTAAGATTTCTAATCTTGTGATGTTCGGCGGCAATCCTGTCTATGACATGCCGGCCAACTTTAAGTTTGCTGACGCGTTGACTAATGTTGAAACTACAACACACGTTAGCTTGTATCGCGACGAAACATCGAAGAAGTGTGACTGGCACGTTGCTCAGTCGCATAGTTTTGAGCATTGGTGTGATGGCGCATCTCCCGATGGCTTAGTTGCAATCGGCCAACCGCTTATCAACACTATATTCAACACCATCTCGCACATCGAATTGATGTCAGTGATGATTGCAGAAAACGCGTCGTCCAAAGATATTGTTCAAGCTACGCAAAGCTTCAGCAACGATGACTTACACGCTGGTTACATTAAGGGCAGCGCTTCGCGTGCGATGGCAGTGGGTGCTCCAAAATCTTTGCCGAAGCTGTCTAGCTCTGACAACGATTTCGAGCTGCGCTTTATGCCTTCCTTCGCACTAGGCGATGGACGCCACGCCAACATGGGGTGGTTGCAAGAGCTTCCGGATCCAATGACCAAGCTAACATGGGATAACGCAGCGCTTATCTCGTTCAAAACTGCCGAAGCTAAAGGCATCAAGCAAGGCAGCATGCTTAAGTTGACAACCGCGGCTGGCACTCTTGATGTCCCGGCTTACTTGATGCCGGGTCATGCCGATAACGCAATCACACTCGCTTTGGGTTACGGGCGCACATCAGCCGGGCACGTTGCTGGCCTTGACGATGACGAAATAAATTCCGTTGGTTTCGATGCCTATAAGTTGCGCGGTTCTGACGAGATGAATATCGCAGCCGTTCAGGTCGAGGTAACTTCAGCAATGCATATTCTTGCTACGACCCAGGATCATTTCGCGATTGACGCTATTGGCCGCAAGGGCATGGAAGACCGTCTGCCATCATTGGTGCGCGAAGGTACTCTCGATCAATATGAGGCGGACCCTGATTTTGCGAAGGAAGCCCCAGATTTCTGGGATAAAGACGACTCACTTTTCATTGAGCGCGATGGGTTAAAAACTCCAGCTCACCGTTGGGGAATGGCTATCGACCTTAGCTCTTGCACAGGTTGTGGTACATGTACCATCGCTTGTCAGTCCGAAAACAACATCCCAGTTGTGGGTAAAACCGAAGTACTGCGCGGCCGCGAGCTCGCATGGATTCGCATGGACCGTTACTTCTTAGGTACGGCAGAAAATCCAACTGCGATTAACCAGCCGGTTGGCTGTCAGCACTGTGAATTGGCGCCATGCGAATCGGTTTGTCCGGTAGCCGCGACAACGCACAGCAGCGAAGGCTTAAACGATATGGTTTACAACCGTTGTATCGGTACTCGCTACTGTTCAAACAACTGTCCTTACAAAGTGCGTCGTTTCAACTTCTTCAACTACAACGAAGATACTGAGCTGGCCGGCAACGAAGTAATGAAGATGGTGCACAACCCAGATGTTACTGTTCGTTCACGTGGTGTAATGGAAAAATGTTCAATGTGTGTTCAGCGCATCGAGCGCGTCCGCATTGACTCTCGTAACGAAGACCGCGATTTGTTTATCGAAGACGGCGAAATTCAAATGGCATGTGAGCAGGCTTGCCCTTCTAATGCTATTGTGTTTGGCGATATTGAAGATGAAAATAGCCGCGTGTCTAAGGCTCAAGCAAACAACCGCGCTTACAAGTTACTTGCCGAGCTAAACAACAAACCACGTGTGTCATACTTGGCGCGCGTTCGTAACCCAAGCCCACTTTTGGTAGAAGAGCAAAGCGAGGATGTTGTGTCTCATGGCTAATTCAGCATCAACGACTCACCTCGATATCTTCCCAGAAGATCTGGTTCAAGGCACTAACGATTTTCACTCTATAACGGAAACCGTTTGTGGAATTATTGAAGCGCCAAAGCCTCCAAAGGCTTGGTATATCATTTTCGGCACGGCTCTAGCTATGCTTGGCGTCCTTGGCGCGATGATTGTTTACCTCGTCACCACAGGTGTTGGCGTATGGGGCAACAACCAGCCAGTAGCGTGGGGATGGCCGATTGTTAACTTCGTGTTCTGGGTTGGTATTGGTCACGCCGGTACTCTGATTTCAGCGGTGCTCTTCTTGTTTCGTCAAGACTGGCGAACTGGCATCAATCGTTTCTCAGAAGCAATGACGATTTTCGCGGTGGTTTGCGCGGGTATGTTCCCGGCGATTCACGTGGGTCGCATTTGGTTTATCTGGTGGGTATTTCCACTGCCTAACCAAATGGCGATGTGGCCGAACTTCCGTTCACCTTTGTTGTGGGACGTGTTTGCGGTTTCCACATACTTCTCGGTTTCACTGCTGTTCTGGTACATGGGCTTGGTCCCTGACCTCGCTTCAGTTCGCGATCGTGCAGTATCGAAAACTAAACGCTTCTGGTATGGCTTGTTCTCACTAGGATGGACGGGCTCTAACCGCCAGTGGCACCGCTACGAGCGCGCTTACTTGGTGTTGGCAGCGCTTGCTACGCCGCTTGTGCTTTCTGTGCACTCGGTAGTGTCTTTTGACTTCGCGGTATCTCAGCTCGCTGGTTGGCACACGACAATTTTCCCGCCTTATTTTGTTGCGGGTGCGATTTTCTCTGGCTTCGCGATGGTGCTTACTTTGTCTATTCCGGCACGTAAGATTTTCGGTCTGGAAGAACTGATTACTCTGCGCCACATCGACAACATGACGAAAGTAATCATGGCGACAGGAATGATGGTAGGTTACGCCTACGCAATGGAATTCTTCATGGCTTGGTACTCAGGCAACGAATACGAAGGATTCACTTTTATTAACCGTGCCTTCGGCCCTTATGCTTGGGCTTACTGGATCATGGTTTCGTGTAATGTTTTGTCGCCGCAGATTTTCTGGTTTAAGAAGATTCGCCGCAACTTAGTCGTAGTGTTCATTATGTCGTTGTTTGTAAACGTAGGCATGTGGTTCGAACGCTTCGTGATTACGGTAACTTCACTTAACCGTGATTTCTTGCCGTCAAGCTGGCATTACTTCACTCCGACATGGGTTGATATTCTCACTCTGATCGGTAGCTTTGGCTTGTTCTTTACTTTGTTCATGTTGTTCTGCCGCTTCTTGCCGCAGGTCGCAATTTCAGAAGTTAAGAATGTTCTGCCGCAGGCTCATCCTCATCACGACGCCCACTAAGAGGACAGCACAATGACTGAAACTTTAAATGATAATGGCGAGCTTTACGGCGTAGTTGCCGAGTTCGACGATGTTACAACTTTGTGTAACGCCGCCGAAAAGGTGCGCGAGGCGGGCTACACAAAATGGGATTGCCATACACCTTTCCCGGTGCACGGCTTAGACGATTCCATGGGAATCAAATTCACTAAGCTGCCTTGGGTGGTTCTGGCCATGGGCTTAACCGGGTGCACTCTTGCTGTGCTTATGCAGTGGTGGATGAACGCGGTTGATTTCCCTTACGATATTTCTGGCAAGCCA
Source organism: Planctomycetota bacterium (assembly GCA_028821845.1). GTDB lineage: Bacteria > Planctomycetota > UBA1135 > UBA1135 > UBA1135 > JAPKEZ01. The sequence continues at coordinate 7,727 of JAPKEZ010000039.1, forward strand.
CAATGGTCGTTGCCGGCGAACATCCCCGTCATCTTTGAGATGACGGTTCTGTTCTCCGCGTTCACAGCTTTCTTTGGCATGTGGATCGCTAACGGGTTGCCTTTGTGGTATCACCCTTTATTCCGCAACAAGCGTTTTTCGCGTGTGACAGATGACAAATTCTTCGTAGCGATAGAAGCTGCTGACGATTTGTTTAATTCTGCCCAAGCTCACGATTTCTTGAAGTCGCTTGGCGCTAGCGATACAGAAGATGTCTACCATTCTGCTGAGTCGGCAGGATTGCCAGGAAGCTTAAAGGGCAAGTTAGTGGTTATGGCTTGCTTGGCCACTATCCCTTTGTCGATGGTTTACAACTCTTACGGCAAAACAACAACTGAGCCGCGAGTGCATCTTGTTCCGGACATGGATAAGCAAGATAAATTCCGCGCGCAAGGCCAAACGTCCCTGTTCGCCGATGGTCGCATGAGTCGCGCCCAAGTTGAAGGCACGGTTGCTCAGGGTGACCTTGATGATCACTCTAACAATGTTGTAAACGCGGCATTCATTGATCGTGGCGAAGAGCGTTTCAACATTTACTGCTCCGTTTGTCACGGGTTCGATGGCAGGGGTGACGGCGCAGTCCATCGTCGCGCCACCGAATTAGCGGACGCGGGGCACGCTTCGTGGATTCCACCATCTAACTTGATTCTTGATCTTTACGCTGGTCAAAGCGATGAAGAGCTTTACTCAACAATCACAGATGGAATTCGTACCATGCCTGCGTATGGCGGACAAATCCTAGAGAAAGATCGTTGGGCGATTATTGCTTATGTGCGTGCTTTGCAGATGGCTCAAAAAGGGGATTCCGTGGACACTACCGGAATGACGTCAGAGCAACGTGGCGCATTGTTGTTTGATAGTCAAACTTGTTCTACCTGTCACACGGTGAATGGCGCTCGACTTATTGGGCCGCCGCTTAACGGACTGCTAGGCCAAGAGATTACTCTCGATGATGACACTACTTTAGTGATTGATGAAAAGTACATCCTTAAGTCGATTACCAATCCGATGGCTCAGGCGCGCAAGGGTTACCCCAAGGCAATGCTCGAGGTTGAACTTACCGACGAAGATCTAACAGACCTTCTCAACTACATTAAGTCGCAGAAATAATAATAACGATGACTTCTAATCTTAGATTAACGGGCGACTACCAAGCTGGCGATTTAGCGCCACGCATGAAGCGCATCGGCCTGGTGCTTGCCGTCCTTGGCTTGGGCGCTGGCGCTGCCATGGGCCTTACCGGCGATGCTGATGCCAAGACTCATTTTTGGTTTGCCTATTTGGTGGCATTTTGTTTTGTATTGATGATTGGTTTGGGCGCGATGTTCTTCACGATAGTGGGGCACGTTGTAAACACCCATTGGAATATCTCTTTACGCCGTTTGGCTGAATTGACAATGGGCGCGCTTCCGGTGATTTGCTTGTTTGGCTTGGCCATGCTGCTGCCGTTCTTTGATCACGAAGTTGATATTTGGCAATGGGACACCATAAATAGTGGTGGGACTCATGCAGTAGAGCACGGTAGCGATCATGGTGGCGTAGGTGCACAGTCTCTTTCAGATACACTCGATCACGCCGAGCACGTGCATATAGTTGAAAAGAAAGCTGCTTACCTAAACCGCAACGGATTCATCTTCCGCCTGCTGGCCTACTTCCTGATTTGGGCATGGATAGCGAAGTTCTTCTTGAGTAAATCTGCCGCGCAAGATACCGCTGGAGATTCTGTAGATAACGTGCTGCGCATGAAGAAAGTTGCAGCGCCAATGATCTTTGTCTTTGCGTTGACGATCTCATTCGCGGCGTTCGACTTAATAATGTCGCTCGACGAAACTTGGTTCTCGACCATTTTCGGAGTCTACATTTTCGCAGGTTCATTCTTGGCATCTAATTGCTGGCTGGTCATCATGTCGAAATGGTTGCAGGCGCGTGGCAAAATGACTGACGTCATTAACACTGAGCATTATCACGACTTGGGTAAATGGATGTTCGCGTTCACATTTTTCTGGGGCTACATCGCGTTTTCTCAGTTCATGCTGATTTGGTATGCTAACATCCCAGAGGAGACTCACTTCTATATGAACCGCACCATGGGCATGTGGCAAAATTACAGCAACCTGCTAATGATTGGAGCGTTCTTCTTCCCATTCTTGGCCTTGCTGTCGCGTCACGTTAAACGTAGCACTAATGTTCTTTGCGGCTTGGCTGTTTACGTTTTGTTTATGCGTTACCTCGACCTTTATTGGTTGATTATGCCGAACTATCACCGCGGCGAGATCATCGACAATCCGTTTGGACTAGTTGAAATTTCTTTGGCAATAGGTTTCATCGGACTGTTGCTTTTCGGGATAGCCCGTAACGCTGGCAAGCAATCACTGTTACCGATTAACGACCCTCTTCTTGCAAAGTGCCTAGGGCACAAGAACCTCTAATAAAATGGCTGTACAAAAAGACGATTTGCCGAATGTAAGTTTGGTCAACACAACCCTAGCAACGACGTTTATCATTATTGCTTTGTCTTACATTTCTTCTGGACTTTACAAGCGTCGTGTGCTTGACCTTGAGGGTGCACGCAATGTCCAGTCTATTGTTGCTGAACGCGTCGAATTGCGTCAGCAGCAAATAGATGGTGTTGCCGTTAAGGTTGTCACCGACAAGCTTGCTGAATCAAAGCAGCAAGTCATAGACTCTTACAATAACTAATTTGAATTTAATCTTACTGCGCGAATGGGTGATGGCATTTTTTGCCACCGTCATGGTGGTAAGCTTGACTTCTGCTCAGGTAGGCTTTGAAACGCGTGACATCAGAGATGTCGGCGTGAGCGAACAACTCGGAGCAACTATTCCTCTCGAGCTGCAGTTCACTGACACACTCGGCAACACTGCTCCGCTTTCACAGTACTTTGACGGCGAGCGCCCCGTAGTGCTTACATTGAACTACGCCAATTGCCCGCAGCTGTGCAATTTACAGCTAGACGGCTTCGTTAACACTTTGAACCAGCTAGACGACTGGCAGGTCGGCAAGCAATTTCAAGTCATAACGATCAGCCTCGACCCAAGTGAAACCGAAGAGATGGCACAAGGTTTTCGCGCCACGGTTTTGTCAAAGTATGATGCCCCAACGGCACCTGACGGGTGGCATTTTTTGCGTGGTAGCGAAGAAGACATTCGCGCAGTCGCCAAAGCAGTTGGTTTTACATATAACTTTGTCGAAAATAAAAATGAGTATGCGCACACTGCCGTACTCACTCTTCTCGACCCTAAAGCTCAGGTGGCGCGATACCTCTATGGCATCGAATACCAGCCGAGCACACTGCGCTTGTCTATGGCAGAAACAGCAGACTCGAAATTCGTGTCTACCGTCGATGCCTTGATACTGCGCTGCTTCTCTTATGACGCTGCGTCTGGCACTTTTGTCGCCAACGCTTGGCTCATTACAAAATACGTGATGACGTTTGTCGGGATACTACTAATTACTTTCTTGGTTTGGATGCACCGCCAAGGACCGAGTGACTCAAATAAGCCCATGTACACCCAAGGCCCGAGTAAATCAAATAAACCAGTAGCATGAATATGTACACCATCTTAAGCATGATGCTCCAACACCAGAAGGAAGACTTTTTCTTTCCTTCACAGGCATCCGCAAATGCCGCAACTGTTGACTTCATCTTTTACTTCATTTTCTACGTGTCGCTTTTCGCTTTCATCACGATTGTCTCAGCGACCGCTATTTTTGCCTGGCGCTATCGCCGTTCGAAAGTAGGCATGACCCCAGAAGACTCGCCGCATCACTCAACCATTATCGAGATTGTGTGGTCGATAATACCATCCATTTTTATGGTGGTGATGTTCTGGTACGGTTTCGAAGATTTCACAGAGCGCAGAGCTTCTCCGGCTGACTCTTACGAGATTCACGCCAAGGCATCTAAGTGGCAATGGGAATTCGAGTACCCTAACGGCGCGAGTTCATTCGGCTTTATTGACGCCGGAGAATATCAAGGTAAGGGTTTGTTTGTACCATTAGGCAAAAACGTGCGCATCCGCCTCGAGTCTTCAGATGTGTTGCATTCCTTCTCAATTCCAAACTTCCGCGTCAAGATGGACGTAGTTCCTGGGCGCTATACCGATGTTTGGTTTAACGCAATCGAAATGGGTGACTTCCCAATTTTCTGTACCGAATACTGCGGTACCAAGCACTCACGCATGCTTTCTAAAGTTCACGTTGTGAGCGAAGAAGATTTTGCGGTGTGGCTAAAAGAAAATCAAGAAGATCCAAATGCTTCACCTGCTGACAAAGGTAAGCGCTTGTTTAGCGCTAAGTGTACAGCTTGTCACGCTGTAGATGGCTCTATAAAGATTGGCCCAGCCCTCAACGGCAAGTACGGTACTATCGAGAACATCGTTGGCGGCACTGTTACTGTCGACGACAATTACATCCGCAGGTCGATGCTCGACCCTAAAGCTGACATTGTTGTTGGCTTCGAAAATGTTCAAATGACTTCGTTTGCAGGTCAACTCAGCGATGATGAGATCTCGAATATCACCGCTTATCTGAAATCGCTAACCGAGTAGAAAAGAAATGGCTCCTACTACTAATACATTAGACCGTACTAATTACCTTAATGCAACCAAGGGCTTTATGTCTTGGTTCTGGACTATCGATCACAAGCGACTTGGCTTGATGTATCTTTGGTCGGTAATTGCTTGTTTCATCATGGGTGGTTTCTTCGCTATGAAGATTCGCCTTAACCTAATGCCTGGCGCCGTTGACTTTGCGACGCAAACGGCAGAACAAATGAATGCTTACAATAATGCATTTACTGTTCACGGCGCGGTGATGGTTTTCTTAGTTATTATCCCGTCGATACCGGCGGCCTTGGGCAACTTTGTGTTGCCGATGATGCTCGGCGCCAAAGACGTAGCATTTCCGCGTTTGAATCGCTTTAGCTACCACTTATGGATTATCGGGGCATTGCTGTTTGTGGCAACGCTACTGATTGGAAACCTCGACACCGGCTGGACTTTCTACCCGCCTTATTCAACGGGGCACACTGATCCATCAGTGATTACAGCGGTGCTCGCGGCCTTCATTTTGGGCTTTAGTTCGATTTTTACCGGACTAAACTTTATTGTGACCATTCACAAGATGCGTCCACCGCAAATGACATGGTTTAAGATGCCGCTGTTCTTGTGGGCTATTTACGCGACAGCGATTATTCAGGTTCTTGCTACGCCGGTCATCGGCATCTCTCTGCTTTTGATTCTTGTTGAAAAAACAATGCAGATTGGTATCTTCACGCCTGAACTTGGCGGCGACCCGGTGTTCTTTCAACACCTATTCTGGTTCTATTCACACCCGGCTGTGTACATCATGGTGCTACCAGGAATGGGAATCATGTCAGAGCTTTTTGCTACTTTCAGCCGCAAGCCAATCTTCGGCTATAAGTCTATTGCGATGTCTTCAATTGCGATTGCGATTTTCTCGTTTATTGTTTGGGGGCACCACATGTTTATCTCCGGTCAATCTGATTTGATGTCGGTGATTTTCTCTGCACTCACTTTCTCGGTGGCGGTGCCGTCGGCGATTAAGGTGTTTAACTGGATATCCACCATGTACAAAGGCTCGATATCATTCTCAGTCCCAATGCTATACGGCATGTCCATTATTTGGCTGTTCGGTATTGGCGGATTGACGGGGCTGTTCTTAGCCACCCTTGGTACTGACGTGGTCTTCCACGACACGTACTTCGTGGTCGCACACTTCCACTATGTGATGGTTGGATCGGCACTCTTTGGCTTCATTGGCGGTATCTATTACTGGTGGCCGAAAATGTATGGCAAGGTCGTTGATGGGCCACTAGCAAAAGTAGGATGCTTGCTGTCCTTCTTGGGCTTCAACCTGACATTCTTGCCGCAATTCGTTGGTGGATCAAAAGGGATGCCGCGTCGTTACGCAGCATACGGTTCCGAACAAGGTTTTGACGACTGGAATTACTGGTCAACAATGGGAGCAATGGTGCTGTTAGTCGGCTTGAGTATTGCACTCTTTGCCCTTCTTAGATCATTCTTCGTTAAAGGTACGCTCTCTCCGGCCAACCCATGGGGTGGTGTCACTCTCGAGTGGCAGTCTCCGTCGCCGCCGCCTGAGCATAACTTCGAAATCGATCCGCCTACAGTAGGCGACCCATACGACATGTCGTTGGTGAAGTACTGCGGTGAAGTCGAAGGCTTCTTGCCAGTTAACCCACGCGCAGACGACCCATGCGTCGCTTATATTGAGCCGGAGGAAGCATAATGAGCTCTCATGACAATCACCCCGAGGGAGTAGCTCATCACTTCGAAACTGTCGAGCAGCAGTTTGATTCGGGCAAGCTTGGTATATGGACATTCCTTTTAACGGAGGTA
>JAPKEZ010000040.1 GCA_028821845.1 Planctomycetota bacterium
TAATGCAGGACCAGGGCATTCGGTGTTCTTTAGCTCTTTGTGCCCATAGACATTGCTGCTCTTAATGGCATAGTTTTTACGCAATTGATCAACCAATTCAGTTAGAGCATTGAGCTGCCCCGATCCTACAGCCTGAGCGATAGCGTAGTCATTTCCACGCGATGGTTGAGCGACAAAGTTCCCCAACAAACAAATGCCGATGTTGCCGATGTTGTTAGAACCAGAAGCATGCGCACCCTGAGCATCAAGTGAACGTCCTGCAATGACGTTCCCCGCGCGGTCGATTAAGAAATGATAGCCAATGTCGGCCCATCCGCTTGGTGAACGCTCGTTCATATGCTGATCTTGAATGTTCTTAACTTCAGCACATGCCGCCGCCTTGGACAAAGACAAAAATGGTTCAGCTGTGTGGTGTACTGTAATGCGGAATGGCGAGGTCATTTTATCCCAATTCGGCTTCATGCTGGCGGCGCGCCAGTCGCTACGGCTGATATCGATATTAATAGCTCCGGCGTTAACACTAACACCGCGTGGTGCCTTGAGATTTGCTGAAACTAGATACACATGCATTCTCTCTGCAACAGCACTACTTGCCATGGCAGTTGGTTTACCGCTGAATGCAGACATCAAATAGCTTGCTTCGGCCTTGCTGACAGCATCGAGGTTGGTAAGTGATTTCTCAAGATGGCTGAGTCCAAGGCTTGGTTGAGAGCTTAAGAAGTAACTTAGTCCTATTCCTTTTTCGGCGCGAGCAATCTCTGATGCAGACAGCTTGCCTTGCAGAGCCTGATAGAAAGTAATAAGCGCTTGCTTAGCTTGCTTCGCCTCAATTTGCAATTCGCCAATCATCAAATAAGCTTCGCTGCGATCAGCTGAAGTCATCGCAGGAATTTTGCCTTGCCAGTATTCTATTTTTTGCACCAAACTAAGGTCGGCTGCTGGTGAAGAAACGGGTGGAGCAAGTCCAACTGCAGGTTTCTTATTAGCGATGGGAGCAACACAAGAAACGGCAAGTAAAAGGCAGGAAGTAGCAAGGGGAATGCGCATTACCAAAGAGTAACCAAAATACACTATCGATTTCTAGTGAGGAATGAGTAACATAATGGCATGACAGCGAAGTTCTGGGTGTTCGAAGGCATGGATGGCGCGGGTAAGAGTACCCAGGCTGAGCTATTATTCGATAAATTGGCGTCTGAAGGACGTAATCCTATCCATGTACGTGAGCCGGGCACTACAGCACTCGGCGAATCTCTGCGCAATATGCTACTCGACGCTAACCGCGAGGACTGGCATCAACGATCTGAGGCGCTACTCTTCTTTGCTGCGCGTAACGAGTTGCTGCGTCAACAGATAGCGCCTGCGCTGGCCGCGGGCAACGACGTCATTTGCGACCGTTTTACGCCATCCACTTTTGCTTACCAGGCTAAAGACAACAGCGATTTTGACTTTATTGCGGGTATCCATCGCCTGGTCGTTGAAGATATCGCACAGCCCGATGGCGTCATCATCTTCGATTGCGAGCCAGAGACTAGTTATCGACGGGTGAGCGAAGGTAAAGAACCCGATGGATTTGAAAGCCGTGGCATCGATTTTCAGCGTAAAGTACGTAGTAACTACCAGCAGTTTTACGAGCGCTTTCCGGACATCACGTTGGTTGTCGATTGCGAACAGCGCTCAATAGCTGACATTCACCAGCAAGTTGCGGGATGGGTCGAGAGTAGACGCGATGATTGAAAAACTATTCGCTACCGAGATTGAGCGTAATCATCTGGCCGACACCTACTTGTTTTTGGGTGGCTCGCCTTCGCGGTTAAGGGATATATCCTTGAAGTGCGCATCGCTGTTGCTCGAATGTAAAGGCGACATTTACAATCATGCTGACTGCGCTATTTTTGATCCTACAGAATTTGGCGTCGATGGATTGCGCGTCGAACATATTAGTCAGCGCAACGACAAAGTTCAGTCATTAGAAAAAGCCTTGCGCTACCGCCCAGTTGGTTCCGGCTATCGCGCTATCCTTATGTACGACGCTGACAAGATGACTGTCGACGCGATGGGGGCTTTGCTTAAAACTACAGAAGAGCCGCCGGATAAAACCGTATTGTTTTTTACTGCTAGCGATTTGTCAGGATTAACTCCGGCCTTTATTTCGCGTTGCCGAATTTGGAGAGTGCCACAAACTTCTGCCGCTGATGCATTACGATTATCATCTAGTGCCGGTTTGAGCGACGAACAATACTCTCGCTTGTTGCAAGTGTTCGGCAATCGTGATGTGGTGTTAGAGCTAGATACTAAACAGCGGCAGCACGTTCTCGAGATCATTGATAATTTCGATTTATGGATCACTCGCGACATGCAAGGCGATAAGTTGGTGCGGTTTGCGCCAGGAGCTAAGCACAACGACAAGCGCAGCTCCGGTATGTACGACTTAGCGGTAGTAAGGTCTTTGTTAGCCAGTGTAGAGATACAAGACGATTTCCTAGTAACTCAGGCGCGTTGTATTGACGCACTAAATGACGGAATATCGTTGCTGCAATCTCAGGTCAATCCTGACGTGGTTTTGAAAAATACCTTGGGGTCGCTGAACGTCTGAAATAGCTAATTGTGGGGGTTGTTTGGTTAAGCGACTTACTACATGTAGTAAGTCTCAAAATAAATGGTTATTTATGGCAAACGCTATAGGGCATGTCCGATACATAAATCACCTCAGGGTTGCACATGTCTCACAATAAAATCAAACCACTCCTCCAAGAATTGCGTCGCCACACCGGCTATTGCTTTCCATTAGAGGCGTATCTGTTTGTTTTAGAGGCACTTGATTACACGATATACATGCAAGGGCACACTGGTGGGCCTCTTGCTTCGTCGCATATAACGCCTGATGAGCTCTTAAAGGGTATTCAGCGCTACGCCGATGACGAGTTCGGCTCAATGGCGTCATTCACATTTAATTCGTGGGGAGTTACGGAAACGGCAGATTTTGGCACTCTTGTGTTTGACATGTGTGCTGCGGGGCTGTTAAATAAGACAGAGACCGACAAGCAGTCCGACTTCGCGAATGGATTTGATTTTAAGCTAGCATTCGCTAATAACATTCCTCCGTCACAGCTATGAAATCAGCCAATCTAGTCCGTGCCATTGTGGTGCTGTTTAGTCTGTGGTTAACCTGGTTGTTGCGAAAGGTGACTGTGCCGTTACTCGGTGCTTATTTGTTTATGTTGGTACTGCAGCCATTGCAGCGACGACTAACTCAGAAGATGCCAAGCTCGGTTGCTGCTTTGTGTTGTGTTTTAGTTTTACTAGTAGTTCCGGTAATCGCATTCTTGCCAGCAATCTTCGACTTCCAGCACTTGCTTAGTAAAGTTCCTATGGACGACCTTGGCGGACTAAGTACTCAGTTGCGGATGCAGTTTAGTGAATGGCATGCATCGCTTCCTTTGTGGGTGGCAGACATGTTTGACCCTTCGTTGTTCGAACCACAAAAGTTTGTAGAAGCTACTAGCCTACAACTGAAAACAGCAGCTAGTGGGCTAGTCGTTTTCTTTGGCGGCATGTTAGGCATCGTTTCGAGTATGGTTTTGCTCCCAATATTCTTGTACTTTTTGTTGCAGGGGGGGCCTTGGTTGATGCGCATCAGGCGCGAACTGCCAGCTTCTTGGTATCCATCATTCGATCGCATCCTTCCACAGATAGAAGCAATCTCGACAAACTACTTGATTGCACGCGTCAAGGTTGCAATAGTTAAAATGGTAATCACGTGGGGCGTGTTGTTCGTACTCGGCTTTCCTGGTGCTTACTTCCTGTCGGTTGCGGTTGGTGCGTTGTCACTACTTCCAGTCCTTGGCCCTTTAGTCGGATTCGTATTGCTAGCGGTCGTAGGCTTTGCCGATGGTGGAATCGTTGGCGGAGGAATCAGCGGCCTTGCTGCCGCAGCAGTTATTTATGTGGTGCTTGAAGTCGTTGAGGCCTATGTCCTTATTCCGCGTCTTGTGGGCAAGGGGTTGGGTCTGTCAGACTTCGCGGTTATTCTTACTATCCTCTGTGGCGGCGCATTGCTCGGTATCCTCGGGCTCGTCCTTGCAGTGCCAGTAGTGGCTGTTTCACGCGTGCTTTATGCTGAGTTTGTTCGCCCAGTAATGAAAGACGGCAAGCCAGTTCTTGATGAAGCAAGTTGAGCACCGACAACTAGTTGGTTTTTGCTTTCGCAGTAATGGGTTCGCTTCCAACAAGTGCGCACATGTATTTGGGGCACGTAACTCCAGCGACCAAGGTAATTTTGCCTTCAGTGGCGGACGCGATATTACTGCAGCAACAGCTGTTCGGAAATCATGGTGCGAATATCTTGTAGCTAATCCGGAACGACTTGTCGTGGGTGGGCAAACTCACACGAATAATGTTGTGGTTGTAGACGATCAGCTCAAAGGGCGCGGCGCTTTGTCTCCGTCAACGGTCATTCCTGCTTGTGACGGACTAATAACTACTACACCGGGTTTACCACTCTATGTGGCTGTTGCTGATTGTTCAGCAGTATTGCTATCTGCCCCTGGCATTATTGCTGTCGTCCATGGCGGATGGCGTGGTTTGCAGTCAAATATTATGCGGGTTGCCATCGATAAAATGGTTGACCTTAAAGCCGACCGACAACAAATTTGTGCTGGCATTGCACCATGTATCAGCGCAGTGTCGTACGAGGTAGGCCCCGAAGTAGCTGCTGATTGTCCGACTACTGCCAAATATCAAGGTCAGGATGATCGCTGGCAGGTTGACATCTCAAAATGGGCTAATCAGCAATTGTTAGAGGCAGGCCTGTCATCTGCAAATATCGAGGTCAGTGGCGTCGATAGTGGCAGCGATAACCGCATATTCAGCCATCGCCGGCAGGGCGTGACAGCTGGTCGGAATGGTTTACTGGCAGTGCTTGACGCTTAACCGTTCGTGGTATTTATATCGGCGTATTCGCTAATGCCGGCTATATCTAATTCGAGGCTACCAAACAACTCTTGGATAGCACGAAGCAGAACAGGATCTTCTACGTAATCTCCAATAAAACCATTACCTGGAAACACTTCGCCTCGCGCATCTGAAACTCGTGTGCGCAAATAACGCCGCACCCAGCGGCGAATCTCGCCACCTTTTAATTCAGTATTAAGGCCTTCGTAGAATGCGTTCCATCCAGGGTAGTCTTCAATATTGTGGTGATCATTGATCGCCAACTCGACGGCTTGCTGGCGGTGCTCTTCGAACAACAACTTCGCGTAATCTTGAATGAGTTCTTCTTCAAGTAAATGCGATATCTCTCGAGCCTCGATAAACGGCACCTCACCGAACGCAGACTCTATATCAGGGGAAACACCACCTTGCCTAGTAACCTTGCCTAAATGGTCGCGCAAAGTATGTATCGTCGAGCCGTCTGGTAAGTAATAGTAGGCAATGGTTAGTTTTACGCGATCGCCGTAGTCGTACTTGTCGTTATCATTGTTGTCCGTGTATTTTTCCCATTCATCGTGAATACCGTTCTTGCCAGCGCCGTTATCGGTATCTACAAACTTCTCGTCAGCAGACGTATTCATCTCAAAAACGTTTTGCACGGAGCCCTTGCCAAAAGTGCGTTCGCCAATGGTGATAGCGCGACCATGAATAGACAGAGCGCCAGAAACAATTTCTGAAGCAGAAGCACTGTACTTATTCATCAAGATGGCGAGCGGCACATCTTCAGGAATGAAAGCACGGCCACGTGTACGATATTCGCGATTGCGGCTAGAGCGTGATTTAGTTGTTACGACCAACTTCCCCGCGGGCAAGAATAGATCGCAAATATCAACAGCTTCATTAAGGTAGCCGCCAGGATTGTTACGCATGTCCAAAATCACGCCGTTGACATCCCCTTGCTTTCTTGCGTCAGCAATGACGTCGAATAATCGCTGCGCCACGTCAGACGAAAAGCTAATTAATTCTATGTAAACAATACCACCAGGCAAGATGTCACTTCGGACAACAGGTATCTTGATTCGGTCGCGTACAACATCGTAAAAATGCGGTTCTGACCATCCGCGACGAACGACCTCGAGGTTTACTGTTGTGCCCGGAGGACCCTTAAGGCGCTTGATGATTTCATCGTTTGGTTGGTCGATGGTGCTCCAGCCGTCGACAGAGATGATGCGGTCTTCACTCAGCAGTCCCACGCCATAGGCCGGGCCAGAGTAAATAGGGCGCGTTATGGTGAAGACGCCATCGATGGTCTGAACGTAGGCGCCAATTCCGCCGTATTCTTGAGTCATGCCAAACATGAAATCGCTGAATTCGCCACCTGAAAAATATGATGAGTGAGGGTCGAGCAAATGCAACATACCGTCGGCGGCAGCGCCGATTAATTCTTGACGCGTGTAGTTCTTGCCTTCCATGTGCTGACGTTCAATACGCATTAGCAACTCTCTTAAAGAATCTAGGTCATCGACGTCTTCGTCTGGCACTGCTACGTTTGGGTTATTCTGATAAAGTTTGGCGAACGAGTCTATTTTGTCGCGAAACAATTGCTCTTGCTGCAATCCTGCAAGTAAAGAGCGTGCATGAGTTGCATGCTGGTTAATGCCCTCAGCTACCTTTTCAAGCAAGGAGACTTCATCCGGGCTTATTGGCGATGACGAGCGCGCTAATGCGAGAATAGCTAGCGTCGCCAACTCGGTATTTTCGGCGTCATAACACGCGCTACGAAGTTCTCGCAGAGCAATGCGGCGTAAAGCAGCTGGCGCATTGCTAACAAGGCATAACTGTGCTTCAGTCCATGCCTCGACATTGCTGCTTGATAAGGACGCCACCCACTGCTGCAAAGCCGTAGCCGGCTGCTGCCGGTCATAGAAAACGTCGTTACGGAATATACGGAGCGTGGCTTGACTGAGTTCATCGAACTCTGGGCGCAGCAGGCTTACCAGATCTTCGATGTGCAGTGGCGCGTCAGTATGAGTCTGCAATTGGCCTAGAGCGAGCATCGCTTTTGGGCTAGCAGTCAAAATACGCTTACCCGCATCAATCAATTGCTTGGCGTCGAGCCTAGGAGCAAGCTCATCCGCCAACAGCAAAATTTGCGCGGGCGGTGACTTTTCGGCAGTATCTATTAAATCGGAAATAGGGTCTTGCTGTAGGCTGGTAAGCAAGGTGACGAAGAAAATGGAAGCTGCAGTTAACATTATTTGGTGGCGGTGAGGTTAATCTATTACCAGTGTTAACTTATACTACGTATAACTACGTGGAACATTAATGAAATCTTCGCCTAAATTAACTCACACTAAAGAAAATGGTGCCGCCAGCATGGTCGACGTCGGCAGCAAAGAGGTGACTGCACGTTTTGCCAAAGTTGGCTGCGAGGTTCATTTCCCTGATAACATATTCGCTACTGTCATAGCTGGCAACGCTCCTAAGGGTGCGGTCATTGAATGTTCGCGCTTGGCTGGCATTGCTGCAACTAAGCGCACAGCAGATTTGATTATTATGTGCCATCCACTGCCATTAGATGCCGTTGAGGTTGAAATATATGCTTGCCCGAGCGGCAAACCACGGCTGATAGTAGAATGTAGCGTAAGCTGTCATGCGAAGACAGGTGTTGAAATGGAGGCCATGACCGGAGCAGCGGTCGCCGCGCTTAGTGTTTACGACATGACCAAAGCCTTGGACAAATCGATTTCTATCGAAAATTTACGGCTTCTCGAGAAATCGGGGGGAAATAGCGGTCTGTATCGTGCAAAATAGGGGTCTCGGATTCTCGAACCTCCCCGCAACCAAAATAAACCATTGGACTTAAAACTTGTTAAAGAATTACTCGCCCTCATGGATGAAGGCGGTCTTACAGAACTGCATTACGCGCACGGCGAAACCGAAGTGCGCTTGTCGCGCCAGAACGATGCACCTGTTGTGCACTCGGTCGCTGCACCAGTAGTTGTTGCCCCCGCGGTTGTCGAGCCTGAAGACGATAGTTCTTTGTACTTCACCTCGCCCATGGTCGGCACTTTTTATAGCCGCCCAAATCCCGAATCAGATGCATTCGTAGAAGCAGGAGATTCGGTTGGTGATGACGATGTGATTTGCATTCTCGAAGCAATGAAAGTGTTTAACGAAATCCACGCAGAATTTAGGGGCACGATTCTCGAGGTGCTAGCAGCTGATGGAGAGACTGTCGAGTTCGGTCAAAACTTGTTCAAATACAAGGTTTAAAATGTTTAAGCGCATTCTTGTCGCCAACCGTGGCGAAATAGCTTTACGCATAATTCGTGCCGCTCACGACTTAGGCATCGAAGCCGTTGCTGTTTATAGCGAAGCTGACCGCGATGCGGTATATGTGAAAGCAGCTGATGATTCTGTTTGTATTGGACCTGCGCCAAGCACCGAGTCTTATTTGGACATCACGCGTATTATTTCTGCGGCAGAGGTCACTGGCGCCGAAGCCATTCACCCTGGCTATGGGTTCCTTGCCGAGAATGCGCATTTTGCTGAAGTTTGTGCCGCTTGTGACATTGTTTTTATTGGCCCTTCACCCGAGATCATTGATTCCTGTGGAGACAAATCGAATGCTAAAGAAACGGCTGTGAAGGCAGGAGTCCCAGTGGTGCCTGGCTCTGACGGCGCGGTTGATGGTCTTGAACACGGTGCCGAAGTCGCTGAGAAAGTCGGTTATCCGGTAATGATTAAAGCTGCCGCCGGTGGCGGTGGACGCGGTATGCGCCGCGCAGGTAGTGCCGAAGATTTTGCATCTTGTTTTAACGCAGCACAGCAAGAAGCTATGGGTGCCTTCAACGACGACAAAGTATACATTGAAAAGTTTGTCGAAGCGCCACGGCATGTCGAAGTGCAAATTCTTGCCGACAATAACAATAACGTAATTCATCTTGGCGAACGTGACTGTTCAATTCAGCGCCGTCACCAAAAGTTAATTGAAGAATCTCCATCTCCTGCCACTACCCCTGAAATACGGAAGGCTATGGGTGAAGCGGCAATCAATTTTGCCAAGACGAGTGGTTATGTGAACGCCGGCACTGTCGAGTTCTTACTCGATAAGCACGGGGACTTCTTCTTCATTGAGTTGAATGCCCGTATCCAGGTCGAGCACTGCGTTACCGAAATGGTTACCGGTATCGATATCGTTAAGTGGCAAATCATGATCGCGGCGGGCATCGACCTCGACATTACTCAAAGTGATGTTAAGTTAACGGGACACGCTATTGAGTTTCGAATTAACGCAGAAAACCCCGCACGTAATTTTGCGCCAGCACCTGGCACCATTACCGATCTCTATTGGCCAGGCGGACCCGGCATTCGACTAGACACGCACGTCGGTGCCAATTACAAAATACCCACTACGTATGATTCGATGATAGCCAAACTGATTGTTCATGGCAAAGATAGAGAAGAGGCTATCCGTATTGGCAAGCGTGCATTGGGCGAGGTCATTGTTGATGGTCCTGGTGTTTTTACAACTGTTCCATTACACATAGCAATTTTAGACGACCAACAGTTCGTCGATGCCGATTTCGACACTTCATACCTCGATACTTTTTTGAATGAATAACATGCCACGCGCCGTAATAGCAGGAGGTTCTGGCTTTCTTGGGTCTCACCTTTGCGACCGCCTTCTCGCCGAAGGTTTTCAGGTTGTTGCCATTGATAACTTTGTAACGGGAAGCAGTGACAACGTTTCCCACCTTGCGAATAACGATAATTTTGAACTGATTGAACTAGATATCGTGCAGCCATTCACGGTCGACGGCGATGTCGATTATGTGTACAACATGGCTTCTCCGGCTTCGCCGATAGACTACTTGCAGATTCCTCTTGAAACGTTGCGGGTTGGCTCAGAAGGAAACATGAACTTACTAGAATTGGCGCGGGTGAAAGACGCGGCCTTCCTGCAGGCTTCTACATCAGAGTGCTACGGCGACCCGTTGGTGCACCCGCAAGTAGAGTCTTACTGGGGCAACGTAAACCCGATTGGTCCACGCTCGTGTTATGACGAGTCGAAGCGCTTTGCTGAAGCGATGACTATGGCTTACCACCGAGTCTATGGTTTAAACACTCACTTAGTTCGCATTTTCAATACCTACGGCCCACGCATGCGGCTTAACGACGGACGAGTTGTTCCGGCTCTCATGTGTGGCGCTATCCTTGGTGAACCACTTACCATCAATGGCGATGGCAAGCAAACGCGTTCTTTCTGCTATGTAGACGATTTGATTGACGGCATCTTCAAGTTAATGATGTCTGACGAGAACTTGCCTACTAATATTGGAAACCCTGTTGAGATGACAATTTTAGAATTTGCAGAAACGGTGAATAAGGTCGTCGGCTCAGAGCATTCAATTGAGTTCCGCCCGATGCCTGAAGATGATCCGCAAGTTCGTCGGCCTGACATCTCTAAAGCTAAGTCAGTGCTTGGCTGGCAGCCTAAAATCGCTCTAGAACAAGGGCTTGAGATGTCGCTTGACTACTTTAAAACTGCGCTAAAGGAGCAGCGGTAAATGTGCGGAATAGTTGCTGCCGTTTGTGGCTCTCGCGACGTTCGCGCTGATGTTCTGGCCGGTCTTAAAACTCTCGAATACCGTGGTTATGATTCGGCGGGCATGGCTGCATTGCACGACGGAGTAATAAATATTCGCCGTAAAATGGGAAAGATTGCAAACCTTGAAAAAGAGCTGCAAGAAAATCAGCTGCCCAGTTCGACGCAAGCCATTGCGCACACGCGATGGGCGACACATGGTCCGCCTGCTGATCGCAACGCTCATCCGCATTGTGATGACCGTAAAGATTTAGTGATTGTGCACAATGGTATTATCGAAAATTATCTAGAGCTGCGAGAAGAGCTAACAAGGCTTGGTCACACTTTTAGCACCGATACCGACACTGAAATTTTGGCCAACTTGATTGCCATGTACATGCGCCAAGGCCAAGATTTGCACGCTGCTGTTAGAGCGGCATTAGGAGCGGCATCCGGTTCTTATGGTTTGGTAGCAATGGCCGCCGACGAGCCAGATGTATTGGTCGTGGCGCGAATGGATAGCCCACTCGTCATTGGTGTCGGAGAATCCGGGCGCTTCGCCGCTTCTGACATGCCGGCTTTATTGCATCTAACTCGCGAGTTTCTGATTTTAGAAAATGGAGAAACTGCAATCTTGAATTCAGATAGCCACCAGCTGTTTGATGAAAGCGGGGCTCCTATCGAGCGCGACCTTTTCCACTGTAACTGGTCTCCAGAAGAAGCTGAGCGTGGCGGATATCCGCACTTCATGCTCAAAGAAATTTATGAGCAACCAGCAGTTCTAGCACGCACAGCTTTTGATCGTTGCAATGATCAGCAAGGTGATATTGAGTTCGAGCCAGAGTTTGGCCTTTCGCGAGATGATTTGTGCAATATCAAGCGCCTACGCTTTATGGCGATGGGCACTTCACAGAATTCGGCGCTTATTGGTCAGCAGATGCTTGCCGAGCTAGCGCGTATTCCAGGAGAAACATTAAATGCCTCTGAGTTTTTGTATTCTCCAGAATTGAAAGAAGACAATGCTTTGACCGTCGTGGTTTCGCAATCTGGTGAAACTGCCGATACTTTGCGGGCAATGCGTGAGGTGCAACGTAGAGGAGGAAAGGTCTTAGGCATTTGTAACGTGCAAGGTTCAACGCTGGCGCGTGAGGCCGACCATCTTATTCTTACACACTGTGGTCCAGAAATCGGTGTAGCATCTACCAAGGCTTTCTTTGGTCAAGTAACGGCTCTTTATCTACTCGCTATTCATATCGGCCGCGCGAACAATACCCTGGATGCCGCCGCCGGTCGCAAACTCATAGAAGATTTGCGGCATTTGCGCGTCAACCTTGATGCCGCATTCCGTCCAGTAGTTAGTGAGCAAATTGCTGCTGCCGCTAAGTATTTGGCAACAGTTAAGTCTTGTTTATTCTTAGGTCGCAGTTTGCAGCACCCAGTCGCTCTTGAAGGGGCACTTAAGCTTAAAGAGATATCATATATCCATGCAGAGGGATACCCCGCAGGCGAGATGAAGCATGGTCCTATCGCTCTCATTGACGAGAACTTTCCTGTGGTGGCGCTTGCCGCTCCCGGCCGCACTTATCAAAAGATGCTGTCAAACATTCAAGAGGTTCGCGCGCGTAAGGGTAAAGTTATTGTAATTGCTGCGAGTGGCGACAGCGTTGCCCGGGATTCTTCAGACTTCATGATTGAAGTTCCTGAAGTCCCTGAATTGTTGGCGCCGCTGATTACAATTATTCCTTTGCAATTATTGTCGTATCAAGTTGCATTACTTCTTGAACGTGACATTGACCAACCGCGCAACCTCGCTAAATCCGTTACTGTAGAATGAGCATATGGTAGATCTAGTAACTGGTGGCTGTGGTTTTATAGGCTCCCATATTGCCGAACAATTAGTGGGCAACGGGCGCCAAGTGAGAATTGTCGATGATTTATCTACCGGCTACAAACATAACATTGAAGGCCTTGATGTCGAGCTAGTGATTGGTGATGTTAGTGATCCTGAAGTTGCCGATAAAGTATGCGCCGGCGTCGAAAATATTTATCATTTAGCAGCTCGTCCTAGCGTGCCGTTTTCAATTGAACATCCGCAACTGGCTTATCGGGCAAATCATCAAAGCACATTATCTTTGATCGAAGCTGCTACCGCACATGGCGCCAAGAGCATAGTTTTTTCGTCTAGTTCTGCTGTCTACGGCGACGAACCGACCTTGCCGAAGCACGAAGATTGCACTTTGGCGCCGATGTCACCGTACGCCGACCACAAACTCGCGGGAGAACAAGCTCTAGCCGCTAGTTCATTGAGCACCGTTGCTTTGCGCTACTTTAATGTATTCGGCCCCAAGCAAGACCCTTCGTCTCCGTACTCTGGCGTCATTTCTCTGTTCTCAAAATGGGCTAGCGAAAATACCGCTGCTAATGTGGTAGGTGACGGCTTGCAGACTCGAGATTTCGTTTTTGTCGACGATGTTGTTAGCGCAAATTTACTCGCGACTACTTACGCCAATGCCAATCACGGTTCGGCGGTAATTAACGTTGCCACCGGTAAGGCGATTACCATCCTAGAGTTGTGGCAGAAAGTTTGTGATATCTGCGACTTTGAGGGCGCGCCTTTGAATTATTCGCCATCGCGCGAAGGCGATATTCGCGAATCAGTGGCCGATATCTGTCGCGCGCAACAGCTGCTAGGGTATTCAGCAAGCACTTCTTTATTGGATGGTTTGCGTAAATGCCTATCAGCTAGTTGTCAATAAGAACGAGCTTACCTTGCTGGTAATTGCCGTCAGCTGAAGACCACATTATGTTGTAATCGCCCTGCACAAAGTCTTTACGCTGAGCAAACTGAACGATTTGCGCCATTGAAGCAACAGGTTCCCATCCGGAGAGATTCCCTGCAGGAATTTTCCGCATGGAATGTATGGTATCGCCAACCTTCAAACCGATATTTGAAGCAGGCGAGTTAGTTATTACAGTAGTAACTTCAGCGGCACGCAACCTTCTTTGGCGATTGTATTCGTCATGGTAAATCAGCGCGACAGGTTTCGCCTCGAAACCAAGCGCGCCTAAAGTTTCGCGTACACGAATGTTGGGAAGAGATAATTCAAGTTGCAGCGAGCGGTTACCCCTCTGTATATCAACGACAAAAGGTTGCTCTTCTTCTATCAATATCATCTCGTCGAAGAAATCATCTATATTGGCCACCGCAACACCATTAATTGCCGAAATACGATCGCTAATCATCATGCCTTGTTCAGCAGCAGGCGAGCGCGGATACGTATATTTAACAATGAGCTCACTATCGTTCTTCAACTGCACTCCTAGCCAAACACGCGGACGGCGCAGTCGCTCATGCAAAATCTGATTAACTTGCTTAATGGGGATTGCATAGCCAATGCCATCGGCTGATTGCGCGGTGGCATTGTTGATGCCGATAAGCTCTCCTAAAGAATTAAGTAAAGGCCCGCCAGAGTTGCCGAAGTTAATGGCTGCGTCGGTTTGAATCAATCCTTTTAATTTCAAGGTCGTACTACGTCCCACCTTAACATCAATGTCGCGGTTAATACCCGACAGAATCCCTGAAGTGAGTGAATGTGAGTTGCC
>JAPKEZ010000164.1 GCA_028821845.1 Planctomycetota bacterium
GTTGACGGCGAGACCGTCGATAAAATTGTTTTCTTGGCAGCGCCAGCAAATACAGGCGGTCAAAATTCTATTTCCGAAGTTTTTTATGCACCGCTAGATAGCATGGCGTCTGCTTCAACCAAAATAATCTGGTTGGTGGTATTGGTTTTTGGTGCTTTTGTTCTAATAGTTGTCATTATGGCTCTAATCACTGCCAAGCGCATCACTCGACCGCTCAACGAAATGGTCGATGACGTGTTGAAGATTTCACGTGGACATGTGGACACAAGCATCAGCGCCGAAAACGCTGTTGGCGAAGTGGCGCATCTTGCTATCGCTGTAGAGCGTATGGTAGATGATTTGGTTGAAAGCCAAGAGCAAGCACAAGCTCTTGTCGATTCTCTTTCCGAGACAGCAAATTTGCGCGACGTGCAACGCCGTCTACGACCTATGGATATCCCGGTTGTCAACAACTGGGAAGTCTCGTCTTGCGTGCTTGAGGCAGAAGGTCCTGGTACCGGTGACTTCGTCGATGCTATGCGCGACGACGAAGACGGATTCGTTACTGCATGGGTTGGCGCACCGTCGCTCAGTGGCTTAGCGGGCGCGCTAATTATGACCATGACGCGTTCATATTTGCGGGTGCGTTTACTTGCCGGGATGGCACTCGCCGAATCGATAGACGCTGCTAACTTTGCTTTGCACCGTGACTTGGCGAAAGGCATGTATTGCACAATTATGGCAGCGCGCTTTAATCCGCAAACAGGAGAAGGGGAAATAGTGTCAGCGGGCCATCAGTCTCCCGCCGTGCGCTTCGATGCTGAGTCAGGTGAAATACGCACCTTGCAGCCCAACGGTATCGCCCTTGGCTTTGATGGCGGCCCAATCTTTAGAAACTCTATAGAAACTCTGCAGCTACAGCTTAAAGATGGCGATGCCATGTTCATGTATAGCCCGCGCGCTACTGCTTGTGAAAACGCAGCTGGAAAAGAGCTTGGCGAAAAAGGAGTTTATGCTTTGGCCAAAATAGCAATCGATAGTGGCTTAGAAGCAATGCAAGACAAGTTACTGCAGTACCTCGGCGGCAATGCGCATCCTGACCTTGGGTTCGTGCTAATTAGAAACACTAGAACTAATGAAGATAAGTGAATTCCAAAAACATATTGAAGAAATCTACTTCAAGAAAGATAGCGCACGTGGTGTCGAAGGCACTTTTATGTGGTTCGCCGAAGAGATTGGCGAGTTAACGCGTGCCATCCGTCGCGACGATGACCGCGATAACCTAGAGGAAGAGTTTGCTGATGTACTGGCTTGGTTAGTAACTTTGGCTTCTATGAAAGGCATCGACTTAGAAACGGTGGCGCAAAAAAAATACGCACAAGGATGTCCGCACTGTAGTACGGTGCCTTGCGCGTGCTCCTAAACTTTATCTATGAGGGGATGAAGTTGCGGCTTGAGTTGAATGAAGCAAGGGTCTCATCATCAGCCCCCTGGATTAAATGCGATAATAAAACTTACTTGCTTCACTATTTAGAGGGTGTAAACAGCAAAAGGTTCCCAATTAATTTAAATAAAATAGAGAAATGAAAAAAGACCTATATATTAAGTGCCCTGATTGCGATGTAGAAATGCGAATCGACCGCGATAGCGGCGAAATCATCAGTCATGGCAAGAAAGATCAACCCTCAGGCATAGATTTCGGTGACGCGCTGGCAGCGGAAAATAACCGCAAAAACGAGCTGGACGATCTATTTAAGCAGGCAGCCAAGAAGGCGGAAGAAAAACCAGATAGGCCGGACGACCTCAACAACGATAAGTGGACCTAATAAAAAACAAACCTACCGGCGAGGGTAGGCTCGTTAGGAGTGCTGGCGTTAGATGACAACTGCGACCATCTCTGCTTTGAGTTCTACGAGGAGTAGAATTCTACAATCATACCGAGGTGAACATCGAATGGATGTTGGGCACCTTTTGGCATATCGGTAATAGTACAAGTCAAGTTAGCGCCGTCAAATGTCATCCACTCGAAAGTGGGAGAATTCTCTGCGAGCTCAACTGAACGACCGATAAATTCTTTTGACTTATCAGCAACAGTAATAACGTCTCCTGGGCGAACTTGGTATGAAGGGATGTCAACACGACGGCCGTTTACTTTGATGTGGCCGTGGTTAACTCCTTGACGTGCCTGCCAAATACTGCGGCCGAAGTTTATACGGCGGCAAACGTTGTCTAGGCGGCGCTCGAGTATTTCGATGAGGTTATCACCGGTGTTACCCTTGCGGCGTGTAGCTTCTTTCATGTATTTACGAAATTGCTTCTCTTGCACGTTGTAGTAATAACGCAACTTTTGCTTTTCACGCAAACGTACACCGTAGTCAGAAAGTCGACGCATACGCTTAGCAGAACCACCCGGAGGAGTGTCTAGGCGACGCGAGTTGAGGTGCTTAGGATTGTCAGAAATTGCCACGCCAAGTTGACGAGACAAGCGAACTTTAGGGCCTGTGTATGTAGCCATGAATTGATTTTATGTACGCCCCGAATTGATACGGAGATAGGGACGAAATGGTCGGATATATTAGAGAAAACTGACAAAATCGTCAAGCATAAAATCATTTTCGTGGTGGCCCGAAGCGACCCTCGAATTGTTGGTAGTAATTTGCCAGTGAATCTAGGCCCAATTGGCGGAATTCAGCTGCGAGAGACATGAACGAGCGGTCACGAAAAGCGAGCCTAGAGCCGAATGAGAGCGGGCCTAGATCTGGTGTTTGGGTGCTGAGGGACTTTTGCAGCCGTAAATCGCGTAAGAGGCCCTGTACCTGCAATTTACCGAAGTAAATTTCGACTAAATCACCGCGGCTATCAATCAATAGGCTGAACGGCAACGGGGTGGTAGTATCAGCTCCAAGTACTTCATTGACAAGCACCTGCATTATTTGAACCACCTCTGTATTTGCCGATCCGGCTAATTTGTCAAATCCGAAGGATTTCATTAACTTAGCTGCC
>JAPKEZ010000165.1 GCA_028821845.1 Planctomycetota bacterium
CTTTCTTCTTCGTAGCTTTCTTCTTCGCAGCTTTCTTCTTATTGCCGAAACCCGTATTCATAGGAGAATACTCGTAACCGATAGAATCCAGAAAGTCAGCTAGCTCGTCGTCCCCAAGTGACTTACGCTTCTTAAATATTGTGCCGAAGGCATCAGCTTTAGCACACTTTTTTGGTTTCGATACCGGCAACATCTTTGCAGCCACCGAAATCGTAATAAACATCGGCAGAAAATCTTTGCCCTTAACGACGGGGTCGAGCAACTCGCGAACGTCTGACTCTTTTGGATTAGCTGTCAACCAGCCCATACGACTAAAGAAGCGCTTGACTGAAGGCGAGATAGGCAAACCGTCGTAGTCTTCATCTTCTTCGTCGATTGAGTCTACATCAAGCACAAAAGAAGCATGCGTCGGGACGCAATCAATCGCATCCAGCAAAGTTTGACGACGCTCTGAAGAAGAATCGAAGAGCCAATCTAAGTCAAGGTGGTTTTGCATGCCGAATACGCGACGCAAATATTCTTGAATCAACAAGGCTTTGTGACCGGCATTGCCAATCTTATTAGCTTCGAGCGCATCTTGGACTTCGTACAGTCGCGCTACGCGCGGCTCGTTAAGACTGATGAACTGCTCATCGATCGCATTCATACACTTGCTAGCAGAAGCAAATGTGCCTGTTTCTTGGATTACTAGAGCAAGCAATCGACGCAAAGCACTCATGTCTTCATGGCGAGTTGGCACATGAAAAGCACGCGACTCGATACGAGAAAGAAATTGCTTAATGTCTTCGGAATTGACCTTTGCCATGCTTTAGTTCACCAGAAAGTTAAATTTGGTGATTATCCCTTGCGTGCAGAAACGATATCGATACCACTTGACTTCAAGAATGAAGAAACGGTTTCAGACACTTGAGCACCTTGAGATAGCCAATACTTTGCACGCTCTTCATTCAACTTATATGAAGGTTCTGCGCCATCAGTGTTCGCAATGTTTGGATCATAATAACCCAATTCTTCAATTGCGCGACCATCGCGACGGGTGCGACGATCCATTGCACAAATACGGTAAGTTGGTCGATTTTTACGACCGAAGCGCTTTAAACGTAGGACTACTGCCATTGAGGCTGATTATTGTTTGGGTTATTTATTGTAACCAGGCATGTTAGGCAATTTGCCTGATGAAGATAATTGGTTTAGCAAGCGTTGTTTAGACTTGCCGCCACCCATCATTTTTTTCATCATTTGCATCTGCTTTTTCATCTGCTGGTAGGATTTGTAAAGACGGTTTACATCGGACACCTGCACACCAGATCCACTGGCAATGCGACGGCGACGTTTACCATCAATCGTCTCGGGATGGAGACGCTCGCTTGGCGTCATCGACAAAATGATTGCTTCCATTCTAGTGAATTGAGAATCGTCGACTTGGTCAAGCAGGCCGGACATTTTACCCATTCCTGGCATCATGCCCAACAACTTCTTCATAGAACCCATTTTTTTCATCATTTTGAACTGGTCCAGAAGGTCTTGCATGGTGAATTTACCCTGCATCATGCGCGTGTAATCGACTTCAGCCTCTTTTTCGTCGAAGGCTCCTTGGGCAGTTTCAACAAGTCCGACGATGTCACCCATATCCAAAATGCGCCCTGCTATCCGTTCAGCGTCGAACTTCTCGAATTCTGACGGCTTTTCTCCCACTCCCAGGAAGCAAATCGGCTTGCCGGTGATTTGAGTGACCGACAGCGCTGCACCACCACGGGTGTCACCATCGATTTTAGTCAAGATTAGCCCATATAAATCAAGGGTTGCGGCGAAGGTTTGAGCCGATTCTACAGCATCTTGACCGGTCATGGAGTCGAGGACCAGATATGTGCCATCAGGCTCAACGGCATCTGAAACGCGTTTAATCTCGCCCATTAAGTCTTCGTCGACATGCAAACGACCAGCAGAGTCGACAATAAGTGCGTCATAACCACCTTTTTTGGCATGCTTAAGCGCATTAGTAGCGACTTTTTCTGGAGTACTGTTTTGCGGATCTTCAGCGTAAACGTCTATTTCAAGCTGCTTGCCCAGAGTTTGCAGTTGCTCAACCGCACCAGGACGCTGCAAGTCACAAGCAGCCATAAGAACTTTGCGGTTTTGCGTCTTGCGCATATGCAGAGCCAATTTAGCTGCAGTAGTGGTCTTACCAGCACCCTGCAAACCCGCTAGCAGCAACACCATTGGATGCCCTGGGTTTTTCGGCAGCTCGGGTAACTCGTGCGACATCAAGTCCGTTAGCTGCTTATGGAAAGCGGCTACAACCTGTTGCCCACCACTAACGCCATCAAGCTTCGTTTGCTCTAGTAATTGATCACCGAGATTCTTTGCAAAATCTTTCGCCACCTTAAAGTGAACGTCAGCCTCGAGCAAAGCACGCCGCACTTCGCGAGTACCTTCCTTGATGTCGACTTCGGTTAGCTTGCCAGTGCGGCGAAACTTGCTGAGAACATCTTGAAACGATTTACTTAAATTGTCTAACATTACAGGCGTTAAAGAACAACATTTTAA
Source organism: Planctomycetota bacterium (assembly GCA_028821845.1). Taxonomy (GTDB): domain Bacteria; phylum Planctomycetota; class UBA1135; order UBA1135; family UBA1135; genus JAPKEZ01. Next base: position 2,548 of record JAPKEZ010000165.1, read on the forward strand.
CCCTAAGGGCTAGTTTCGTCTACCACTCGTTGCACATTCGCGCCCAACAATCTGAGCTTGTGCTCTAACTTCTGGTAGCCGCGGTCAAGATGATACACGCGACGTATTAAAGTTTCTCCGCTGGCAACTAATCCGGCCAACACCAAGGCAGCAGAGGCTCGCAAGTCTGATGCCATGACTTCGGCGCCTGACAAACGGCATGGACCATACGCAATTACTTGATTGCCATCGCGCTGCAAGTTCGCGCCAAGGCGCTGCAACTCTGAAACATGCATAAAGCGCTCGGGATAGATATGGTCCGTCAATCGCGAGTTGCCGTCTATCTGTGTGCATAAGGCCATCCACTGTGCTTGAACATCTGTAGGGAAGCCAGGGTATGGCGCAGTTTCAATTGAGTGCGCAACTGC
>JAPKEZ010000041.1 GCA_028821845.1 Planctomycetota bacterium
TCGAAGAAGGTTACTTCACATTCAGTGGCGAAGCGCAAGACGTTACAGCGATGCTTGCAATGATGAGTGGTGGCGGTTCGGCCGCACCAGCTGATGATGACCTCGAATTTTAATTCGATAACACAAAGCCTAAATCCTGTCGCGTTTTATTCGCGGCAGGATTTCTCTATTGAATTCCAAATATTAAGCGCCACTTGCCGCCAAGTGAATTTTTGCGACTGCGTAAGGCCGCCAGCAATAAGCTTATCGCGAAGCGCTGTGTCGTTGCACAACTTGGTTATTTGCTCAGCTATAGAGTTATCGTCAGCGGGATTACAATACAAAACCGCATCGCCACAAACTTCTGGCAGGGACGAAGTATCACTTGAAATAACCGGGCAGCCCAACAGCATTGCCTCGCCTGGAGGCAGCCCCCACCCTTCGTAAAAAGAGGGGTATACAAAGCCGAGAGCGTTTTCATAAAGAGATCGCAGCTGTTCGTCACTTACTCGGCCGAGATAAACAGCGTTGTCAGGCAACTTGCCGGTGCCCTGATCGCGGAAAACTTTAGGATTTGCCGCACCAGCGATTACTAATTTATTATCGACTCCGGCCAAAGTCATTGCGCGCAAAATCGCCGCGAAGTTTTTATTTGGATTTAAGCTGCTGACAGCTAATAAGTATTTACTTTTGTCGAGAGCATGCTGGCCGAGAATACTCTCGTCTCTGTCGAATCGCAAAATATGCTCGTGCCCAGATTCGGTTATTACGCACTTATCTCGCGAAACCCCTATGTATTTTTGCACTTCACTTACTGTGCTTTCAGACAAGCAGGTGATTATTTTTGCGCTGCGTGCTGCGCGCGGAATTATAGTTTTATATAAGACGTTGAAAGCTGAAGAATGGGTATCAGGGCGCGCAAACGGCTGCAGGTCCATAATTTGCATACTCATGTTTTTCTTAAACATTGGCGCAGTGTTTTTGAAATTAATCAAAAACCCTTTTGCTATAAACGGCAGTTCAAGTTGCTCCCAAAAATGTGAGCGTAACACACCTTTTATCTTTAGCTTAAGATGGCGATAGCTTGGCATGTCACTCGGCAGAGTAGGGCTAAGCAAAGTGAATTTATATTGTTCGCCATCAATAACGCCATCTTCAATTAACTGGTCAAGCGCCGCTAAGGTCTCTCGCGCCCAACGCTGAATTCCCGTAACTGGTTCGCACAAGAACCGCGCGTTAACAAAGATAGGTGTTTGCTCTGCCATAGTTGCCTATTCTTCTAGCGGAGAGGCGCCCAAAATGCGATCTTGCATTTCGCGAACCGCTTGGTCAAGGCCAACGTAAACCGCGCGCCCGATAATCGAGTAACCAATATTCAGCTCTTCGACAAAAGGTATTTGCGCGATAGCCATAACGTTGTCGTAATCTAGTCCGTGCCCAGCATTTACGCGCAGGCCAAGTTCGTGGGCATAAATAGCTGCCGTTGTTAAACGCTTAAGTTCATTCTCGCGTTTTTTGCCCTTTGCATTTGCATACGAGCCCGTGTGCAGCTCAATGAAAGTCGCATCGGCTTCTGCGGCGGCTTCAATCAAATTAGGGTCGGGGTCAATAAACAAACTGACGTCGATGCCCTTATCTTGCAGAGCCTTAATGTCGCTGGCAAAAGTATCTGGCATACTGTGTAAATCTAGACCGCCTTCAGTGGTCAATTCTTCGCGTTTTTCAGGCACCAAGCAAACTTGGCCTGGGCGAATTTCATGGGCCAAAGCGATCATCTCTGGCGTGTAGGCCATTTCTAGATTAAATAAGGTTTTGACTACTTCGCGCAGCAGGCGGATGTCACGGTCTTGAATATGCCGGCGATCTTCGCGCAAATGGGCAGTGATGCCGTTGGCGCCAGCAAGCTCACACAAACCAGCGGCGAACACCGGGTCGGGCTGCTGGGCTTTGCGAGCTTGCCGCACAGTTGCGACATGATCAATGTTAACGTGTAGTCGAGGCATGGCGCCCTTATTCTATACTAGCCATGCTACGAATAACCGCCGGAGAACACAGAGGACGAAAATTAAAAGTCCCGAAAGTCGCAGCCACGCGACCGCTTGTTGAACGCGCGCGCGAAGGAGTTTTTAATCACATAAGCGACATTATTGATGGTGCAACTGTTTGGGATGTTTACGCGGGCTCTGGCATTCTCGGGTTAGAATCTCTCTCGCGAGGAGCAGCGCAAGTGGTGGCGGTTGAATATAACCGGTCGGCAATTGCACAGATTAAAGAAAATGCGGAGTTAATTAATTACAGTGATCGAATGCGCGCGTTAAAAATAGACGCCTACAGCATGCCATCCTTGGCGCAGACTGAGACGGCCCCCGACGTTGTGTTTTTCGACCCGCCTTACGCTGATTTTCGCGGTGGCGGCCTAAAGCGAATAAAGGTGTGGCAGCTGTTTTTAGACTTATCCGCAGTGATGAGTGACGGTGGTTGCGCGATTGTTCATACTCCCAAAGGCTTGTTGTTAGATAACGAGCTCGGCCAGTTGCCCGGAATCGAGCGTCGTGATTACGGCAGCTCATCTTTATACTGGTGGCACAAACCGTCGGCGACGACTGATTAAATGAAAAAAGGCATTCGAGCAAAACTCTGGGACGGCAAGCAATTTACCGCTGGCTGGCTGACTTACGACAAAGGTGTCATCGGTAAAGTTTCATTTCACAACCCATCACCCAAGCGTGCGGCCGAGTTACATGACTTGCGAGGGCGCTGCATCATGCCGGGGTTTGTGGACACTTTGCTCCATGGCTATGCAGGAGTTGATTGCGGTGAAGGCACAGCGGCGCGCTTACAAAAAATGACGCAATCTCTAGTGCATACCGGGGTAACCACCGCTTTGGCGGGGTTTTACCCGACTAAAAGTGATGGTCTACAGCGCGCGGCACGCAATTGGAATAAATGGTCAGCGCTGCGCGGCAAGCGCACTCATATTGCCGGATGGCACGTCGAAGGGCCTTTCGTTGCGCGTGAGATGTCGGGAGCATTGCCGAAGGCGGCAATGCGTAAGCCAAGCGCCAAGGCAGCACAAGAGTTTGTTGATGCCTGTGGCGGCTGGCTAACAATGGCAACCCTTGCTCCAGAATTGGACGGCGCTTTTGAAGCAAGTGAGGTCCTTCGTGCCAATAAAGTTATTCCGTCGGTGGGGCATAGTCGAGCAACGGCGCTTGATTGCGAAGTTCTTCGAGCGAATGGCAAAATTGCTGCGACCCATTTAGGTAATCGCATGACTTCCTTAAGCGCCCGCGAGCTCGGGCCAATTGGCGCGGCAATGCGTGGCGAAATTGATTACGCTGCAGTCATTCCCGATATGGTTCATGTTGGCGGTGACACACTAAGCTTGTGGGCAAATACCCCTAAGCTAAAAAACAAATTGATGGCGTGCTCAGATAATCTGTCGCATGCAGGCCTACGCGCAAAAAGCTTTAAGGCGGGAGGGCAACTGCTCTCGCGCAGTGGCGCGGTGGCCATCGACCGTCACGGCAATTTAGGCGGAACCTTAGACTCACTACCCGAATTACTGTTACGCGCGCATCGCGATGGCGTTCTCAGCTTTGAGCAGGTTGTGCGTATGGGGTGTCAAGTCGCTGGCGATATGTTGGGCGACTGTGGACGCCTTAAAGCGGGTCGCCGCGCTGATTTCGTTGAGTACGTTGTTTCTGAAAATAATATTGGGCAGGTGTGGTGCAAAGGCCGCAAAGTTTAAGCGTCGATCAGTTAAAGCTGAACTTCGATAGCGAGGTGTTATTTGCGGCGGCTTACGAGGTCTTGTCGCGCTGGGATGCTGTTGATGAATTACCCAATTTGAAGATTGTCTGGAACGGTCGCCTGCGAACTAGCGGTGGCCGCGCTCTATTGCACCGCCAACAGGTCGAGCTCAACCCGCGGCTGATAGCTCAGAATCCACAATACTTCGGCACGGTGCTAATTCACGAGCTGGCGCATTTGGTTGCCACTGCGCGTTATCGGAGGGTGAAGGCGCATGGTAAAGAGTGGCAGCAGCTGATGATTGCCGCCGGAGAGAATCCAATGGTTCGTCACAGCATGGATGCTAGTGAGTTTTATAGTCCGAGGCGTCGGCGTGCTCCAAGTGGTATTAAATTGTTAAGGCGCATTTTCAAAAGCATGATAAAATAAATGCGTGACTTCTTCTCCCGCACCTACACAGCCACTGCTGTTTGACCGCATCCTCGTTGAAAAAGTATGGGGTGGCCAGCGCTTGGCCGAGTCGTTGTCGCTTGAGCTGCCGTTTAGCGGACCGCTTGGCGAAACATGGGAGTTAAGCGACTATCCTGGTAAAGAAACACGTATTTGCAATGGCGAATATGCAGGTAAGTCTATGCGTGATTTAATGGAGGATCATGGCGCGGCAATTTTGGGCCAATCTAAGCCAACAGCCGATGGACGATTTCCGCTGTTAGTAAAGTTACTAGATGCTGGCGATAATTTATCAGTGCAAGTGCATCCACCAGATGGCGAAAAATCGCCAACAGGTGTAGGTAAAACTGAGGCGTGGTATGTTTTAGACAGCGCCGATGACGCTACTTTAATTTGTGGTTTGCGCCCCGGAACCGAAGCGCAGAAATTTGCGCTTGATGCCCCCACCTCTAAAGTACGAGATTATTTGGTTGAGCAAAATGTTTCAGCTGGCGATTGCGTTTACATTCCTGCTGGCCAGACGCACGCTATTTGCGCCGGCACAGTATTGTGTGAAATTCAGCAAACATCTGATGTGACTTATCGCATGTACGACTGGGATCGCTTAGGCCTGAATGGCAAACCGCGTGAAACGCATTTGCAAGAATCGCTTGATGTTATAGATTACGATTTGTTGCCATCTAGCCCTGAGCGCCGTGAATTGTCATCGCCGGTTTACGATGGTGAGTCGGCATCGTTGTGTGGTGGCGAATACTTTACAATGCACTTACATCGCCACGGTGAGCAGGGGGCCGTTGTTGCCAAGAAGAATAAAGCGATTATTCTAATTATCGTTGCCGGACAAGGAGAAATAGCTGCGGCGAATGGCGAGTTCGAAACGATTGCTGTCAAGTACGGCGACACGGTATTAATTCCTGCTTGCCTAAAGGGTGTGCATGTTCAATCTACGAGCGAAGATAACTTTGATTTTATTCGCGCTACAGCAAGTTAATTAATGGCATCACGCCGCAAAAAAACATCTCGTAAGCCTATTGGTGGCGGTGGCCGTGGCAAGCCAACGCGCACCAAGCGCCAAACACGTTTGGCGGCAGCGACAATTGAAGCGTCGTCAAGCGCCCGCGTGGGCGTGGCCTCTGAAAAGTCGCAAATCGTCGGCGTTCGCCTGAACAAGTGGCTGGCCGAGCAAGGTGTTGACTCGCGACGTAAGTGTGATGAAAAAGTATTTGGCGGCGAAGTTAGTGTTAACGGCACCGTCATTATCGAGCCAGGCCACCGAGTTCTAGACGGGGATGACGTCCGCGTTGATGGCGTGAAAATTTCGGTCGGTCGCCGCCTATATTACTTGTTTTATAAACCTAAAGGCGTCCTTTGCACTAACGATCCACGGGAAACAGATACGCGCGTTTGCGATTTAGTTGACCCAATGGTCCCAGGCCGCGTGCATACCGTTGGCCGTCTCGACAAAGAGTCAGAGGGTTTACTGCTGTTAACTAACGACGGTGATTTCTCTCAGATTATTACTCACCCGTCGTATGGCATTCGCAAAACTTATGTTTGTTATATTAATCACGCGATAACCCATGCCGATATCGAAAAAGCTCGCGAGGGTGCCTACATTGATGGCGTAAAGGTTGTTCCAGAATCGTTGCGCTTGATGCGCTCGTCTAAAAAAGGAGCTACCGTTGAAATGACCATTAGCGAAGGGCGCAATCGTGAAGTGCGCCGCGTGTTGGCAAGATTTGATATGCGGGTCAAGCGTTTGAAGCGCGTGCGTATCGGGAATCTTGGCGTAGCAAAATTGAAGCGTGGAGCAATTCGTCCACTAACTAAAAAAGAACGCGACGATTTGGTCGCTATGGCGCGTAGCTCTTCAGGTGATGCTTAGATACGCCACCATCATTCGCGATCCGGTTCACGGTGACATTCCTCTTACCAAAGAAGAGATGTCCATTATTGACACTGAAGAAATGCAGCGTTTGCGTAATGTGCGTCAGCTAGGCGCCACTTACTTGATATATCCCGGGGCGCAGCATTCACGATTTGAACATTCAATAGGCACAGCGCATTTGGCGTCGCGGATGATTAACGCTATTAATTTTGAGCGTGATCGTCGTGACGATAGTCGCCTTGATGGCTTTGACCAGTATGGCGAGCGCGTGGTGCGTTTGGCCGCTTTAGTACACGATTCAACCCATCTCCCTTTTGGTCACAACATCGAAGATCAAACCGGCTTGTTGCCGCGGCATGATATCCCAGAACGTTTTGCCAGCATGTTGTCCAACAAGACGTCCTTGGGCCGTGCGCTTGACCGCACTGGCGCCAAAGAAGACGTGCTCTCTATTTTGGCGCCTTCGTTGGTTGCCGAAAACAAACGCGTTCCAAAATACTGGAAAGAACTGGTTAGTGGCACCATTGATGCCGACAGTCTCGATTATCTAAAACGTGACGCGATGTTTACTGGACTAAATATCGAATACGACGAACGGGTGTTTAGTGTGTTCAGGGTTGATCGTCGGACCCAACAACTCTACGTTGATTTGGGGCGCAGCGGATATCTAAAAGAGGCCGTGTTAAGCGAAATCATCCGCTGTTTAGAGGCGCGCTTCTATTTCTCTGAACGTGTTTATTATCACCACGCCAAGATAGCCGCCGGTTCTTTGGTAGCAAAGGCCGTAGAGATAGTGCTGCTAGAAGAGGCCGTTACTTTTGAGCAGCTACAGGTTTCGACTGACGCTGGACTGTTTGACTTACTCGCGAACGCAACAATTAAAGATAACCGTTCGCGCGAATTACTCGACTTGTATTTATACGCAATTAAACGTCGTCAGCTGCCTAAACGCGCGGCAGTGTATCCTGTTTATGCCAATGCTCAGGCACAAGAAGGTTTGGTAGACAAGTACTTCGGCGCTGGCTCTGCTAATCATCGCCGGCAAGTAGAAGCCGAGATGTCAGCCGAGTTGCAAAAGCTAACGGGCAAGTTGATTCCGTTTATGCTGTATTGCCCATCATCAAAAATGCAACTAAAGCAGGCCAAGCTGATGGTGCATTGGCCCGGTGATGAACACCTCTCGCAACTCTCTGAACATAGCGACAAAGTGCCGCGTTTGCTCGATCTTGAACAATCATACGGACGTATGTGGAAATTCTATGTGCACGTTCTCGGCGCCGACGAGCGTGAAATAGAATTAGCTCAACAGGTTTGTGCGCAGTTCTTCCCTGATGTCAACAATGTGCTAACCCGCGATGACAATTTCTCTAATGCCAGCTTGAGTTCTTTTTCAGGGGCGGCAAACGAAAGTCTAAAGTGATTTGGCCCGCCAAAAGCACTGCCGCCGATAGTAGCAATTTTATCTACTTCAAGAAGTAATCTAGAGAAGTCATCACCGCTGTTTATGGTGATGCCCCTTGCGTCAGTGCAGCCAATTAATTTGCTGATGTCGACGAAGCAGTAGAACGCTCCTTGCGGCTCTGGGCAGCTAATGCCATCGATTTTCGCAATGCCCGCAGCAATTAGTCGGCTGCGCTTCTCAAACTCTAAGCGCATGGCTTCGCGCTCAGTCGTGCCATTTTTCAAACCAGCTATCGATGCGTATTGCGCAATTGAGTTTGGCGACCCTGTAAGTTGTGATTGAATACGCCCGACAATTGCTGCCCAATCTGCTGGTCCAGCAAAATAACCCATCCGCCAGCCAGTCATTGCGAAAGATTTACTCATGCCGCCAATCCATGCGCTAGTTTTTTGTAACTCTGGCACAACCATTAGCGGAGAGTGGTGTTCAGCGCCGTTGTAAGTTAATGAGCAATACATCTCGTCGCTAATTACGCGCAAACCTTTTGCTAAACACCACTCTCCTAGTTTCCGGGTAAAGTCTTCAGAGAAAACAACACCAGTAGGGTTAGACGGAGTGTTAAGCAAAATAGCAACAGTGCGTGCGTTGCATGCAGCCTCAAGTGCGTCTAAATCAGGCAACATGTTTTCATCACATCTAACCATTACCGGCACGCCTCCGGCCAGCTTTACCATCTCTGGGTATGAGGTCCAGGATGGGAAAGGAATAAGCACTTCGTCGCCATCATCGAGAATCGCCATAAGTGCTTGCACGATAGCGATTTTCCCGCCGTTGCTAACCACGATGTTTTCGGCTTTATAACGGATGCCAATCTCGTTGCCAATTACTTCAGCCACCGTTTTGCGTAATTCGAGCAAACCGGCCGAAGGCGTATATCTACCCATGCCATCATGAATGGCCTTGATGGCAGCATCGTTGACACATTGTGGCGGGCTGAAGTCGGGTTCGCCCGCAGTTAGATTTATAATATCGACCCCTTGGGCGATTAAGCCCTTGACCTTACCCAGCACCGATAGGGTGGCTGAATCTTCGATTTTGCCCATCTTCTCTGAAAATGAGCTAACATTTTTGCTGTTCGTTGGTGACATGGTTCGTACTAATTAAGTGGACGTTACTTTACCTTAACTTCGTCTAAATAACTTCATAATGTCAGACTTCACTATTGCTGAGCGCATTAGCGCTACTCTTCGCTCCCGGCGCTTCTCAATGATTGCCGCTGGGCTGATCGTATTGTTTTTGCTGCTATATTTGATATTCGTTAGCTTTTTCTTCGACCCATTCGAAGAAAATCTAGACGATACGGCCTCAATATTGCCTTCAGAGGTAGATTACTTCGTGCGCTGGCAAGACATGGGCAATCATTTCAACGAGTTCCCCGAGCTCGCTATTTGGTCAGAGGTTGAGTCAAGTTCAAAATATTCGGGGGTTAAAGATAGCGGCGCTCTCGTCAAATGGTCGCGAGATTTTGAAGTCGGGCGGCTGGTGAATGGGCTTTCTAAAATTAATGGCTACCTGCCAACAGGCCTTAGCTTAAAGAAAGATTTTATGCGTGAATTTGTAATCGCAGGTCGTGGCCAGCCGGAGTTTAACAGCAAATTTAAAGGGGTGATAATGTTGCGTGCATCATTCAAGGTGAAGGCTGGCATGTCGATGCTCAATTTCGATTTTGTGCGCGATAAATTACCAGAGTCACTAAAGCTAGAGGATATAGGCGGCGGCATTTATCGCATTCCACAATTCGAGTTGTTTGGTTTCCAAGACGCATATCTCGGCCGAGTAAAAGACGTATTGCTGTTGTCGTCAGAAAAAGAATTTTTAACTATTGCTAATGAGTTCGATAAACGCGGCGGGCAGGATTCGCTTGCCCGCGCATCTGTGTTTCACGATAATGTTAGCGCTCACCTCGGGCCCAACGAGTCGCCCCTTGAAGTGTTTTTTCGTTTCGGCCGCGATTCAGCTAGCGCCCCAGAGTGGCCACCGCGCAACACCAATATCTTTGCTGAGCAACTCTTTGGGCGACTCTTTAATTTGCAGTTGTTGCGTTACTCAGCAGGCTACTTAAATCTAGACAACGGAATTGAAATGCGAGTAGGTGGCGACACCGACTTGTCTCTGGCTAAGGGCTACCAGCAACGCTGGTTGCAGGGCAGCTCCGTTAAGCGCAAACAAATAGAAGAATTTGCGAGTATGGTGCCAGCGCAATCATTTTCTTTCGGCGTAGTTGCCGGAGAAGTGTCAAATCTTTTAGCCGAGGGCTATACATTGGTTCCCGGAGATTTGCGTTCAATGATGGAATCAGAAATAGCGCGCGGAGGCGACTATCAAAACATGCTCCACCTAATTGAAAGCATTGGTAGCGTCTATCGACAAGGAGTGGCCTTTAGCTTACGCGAAAATACTTATGAAGAACTAGCCGGCGACCCACTGCACGATAATGAACCAATTCCTCTGTTTGCGATTTACGGTAAGGTACGCGACATGGGTGCGTACGATCATTTGTTCGAGTACTTAAAATTAAACTGGGCGAATTTCACTGGCGATGTAAATCAAAAAGTGGAAGACGTTACCTTTGCTGGGGGCGCAGTCGGCACCAGTTTTGTTTCTCAAGTCATTCCGGGAACAGGTGAGATTAATTTGCTACATATCCCAACCCTAAATATGTTAGTAATTACAAACTCGGCAAAATACTCTAGCGAAATTATATCAACGGCATTTCTTGCCGCAAGCGATCCCTCAGCCAAGCGCCGTCAATTGCTGTACTTGCCGGCGTTTAAATCAGAGCTTGATAAGAGCCCTAATGGGGCCCATCTCTTTACATGGTTTTCGCCGCAACGTTCGCGGCAATGGTTAGGCGAAACGTCAAGTGCAGCGGCAGAAACTGTTTTGCGCCAAGAGCGCGAAAGCGCCTGGCGGTCACAGCGCCCGCAAGTTGCTAAAGAAATGCGCGACAAACATTTTGGTGGGCGCGCTGCGTTAAGTGCACTCGAAAATGGTCAGCTCCAGTCATATATTGACTCTGAGCTATTATCGCGCGACGTTCGCTCAAAAGATCGCCTAAAAGAGTTGGTCGATGAGAAAAACCAATCTTGGCTGCCGCTGACTTTATTCGAGACAATGTCGGTTGCCCTGCACTCGTCGCGGCGCCACGTTGAATTAGTGATTTCAGCAGAGATTAGCGAGTGATTTCGTTGAAATTAGCTAGACTAATGCACAGAACGCGGTAAAATTTCCGTCCATCATAGCCGGGGTGGCGGAATTGGCAGACGCGCATGGTTGAGGGCCATGTGGGAGTAAAATCCCGTGCAGGTTCGACCCCTGTTCCCGGCACCAACTTTTTTAAGGTCACTTTGAATACTTCAGTACCACAATCAACGCCCGAGCAACGACTTAGCGCGCTAGACAATCTAGTTGGCAACACGCCTTGTCTTGTCCTGTACTGCACAGTAAAAGGCAAACTGGTTAAGATTTTCGTTAAGCTCGAGTCCGGCAACCTTACTGGCAGTATTAAAGATAGGATGGCGCTACACATTTTGCGCCGCGCTTACGAGCTAGATGCGATCAAGCCAGGCGATACAATCGTTGAGGCTACTTCAGGCAACACCGGCATTGCATTCGCCGGAATTGGTCGCGCACTCGGTCACGAAGTAGTAATCCTGATGCCAGATTGGATGAGCAAAGAGCGCGCGGATGTTATTAAATCTCTAGGAGCGACTGTAGTCCCAGTATCAAAAGAAGAGGGTGGTTTTGTGGGTAGCATTGAGCTGACAGAAAAATATGCAGCTGAGCACGCTAACGTATTTTTGCCGAAGCAATTTGCCAATGACGCCAACATTGAGGCCCATGCTTACTCAACGGCGCCAGAATTACTCGCCCAAATGAAAGAGTATGGTGCAACAATAACTGCATTTGTTGCCGGTGTAGGAACAGGCGGAACGGTAATGGGCGTGCACCGTTACTTGAAAGAGCATGCGCCTGAGGTGGCGGTGCATCCGCTTGAACCTTTTGATTCACCAACATTAACTACTGGCCATAAAATAGGCAGTCATCGGATTCAAGGCATCAGTGACGAGTTCATCCCTGAGATAGTTGACCTAGAAGCATTAGACTCAATAGTCTCTGTTTACGACGGAGACTCTATTTGCATGGCGCAGCGGTTGGCAAGAGAACTCGGTTTACCAGTTGGTATTTCATCAGGCGCTAATTTACTTGGCGCTTTGCAATTAGCCTATGAGTCAGATGGTGATTCGGCAGTTGCAACGGTCTTTGCCGATTGTAATAAAAAATACTTGTCGACGGACTACGTAAAAGAGGAAGTCGTCAAAGACGACTTCCTCTCTAAAGACATTGAATTACATCACTTCGATGTAATTAAAGGTTAAGCTTTAGAAGCCGCCGCCCATTCCGCCCATTCCGCCCATTGGGTCACCGCCGCCTCCGCCTGGCATTACTGCTGGTGCAGGCTCGGGGATGTCTGCAACGATTGCCTCGGTGGTCAGTAGCAGCGTAGAAACAGATGCTGCGTTTTGCAAAGCAGCGCGCACAACTTTAGCTGGATCAATAATGCCAGCTTCGAGCATGTCCACATACTCGCCGGTTGCAGCGTCGTAACCTTTAGCGAATGCTTTCTCGCGTCGTATATTCTCGACGATGATTGAGCCGTCGACACCAGCGTTTGTGGCAATTTGGCGAACCGGTGCCTCTAGAGCACGGCGAATAATTTCAGCACCAGCTTTTTCGTCACCAGTCAATCCGAGCTTATCGATTATCGGTTGCGCGCGCAACAAGGATGTTCCGCCGCCGGGCAAGATACCTTCTTCGGCCGCAGCACGCACAGATGCAAGAGCATCATCGACGCGGTCTTTCTTTTCCTTCATTTCTGCTTCGGTTGCCGCGCCAACGTTTAGCACTGCAACGCCACCAGCCAACTTAGCCAGACGCTCTTGAAGTTTTTCTTTATCGTAGTCGCTTGAAGTGCGTTCAACTTGCGCACGAATTTGCTCCATGCGGCCTTTTATTGCCTTTTTCTTGCCGCCACCCTCAACGATAGTGGTGTCGTCTTTAGTGATTACAATACGCTTGGCAGTACCAAGTTGCTCGATAGTCGCTCCTTCGAGGTTAAAGCCAAGGTCTTCCATCAGTGCAGTTCCACCAGTTAGCACAGCGATGTCTTCCATCATTTCTTTACGACGATCACCAAAGCCCGGCGCCTTAACAGCAGCACACTTAAAGATGCCACGCATTTTGTTTACTACCAAAGTAGCAAGTGCTTCGCCGTCGACATCTTCGGCGATAATTAGCAACGGCTTCCCAGACTTGGCAACAGCTTCAAGAACTTGCAGCATGTCGCGCACGTTTGAGATCTTCTTTTCGAAAACCAAAATGTAAGCGTCTTCAAGGACTACCTCCATTTTTTCCAGGTTTGTTGAGAAGTGCGGAGACAAGTAACCCTTGTCAAACTGCATGCCTTCAACCCAAGTGATTTCTGTTTCGAGCGAGCTACCTTCTTCGATAGTGATCACCCCATCGCGCCCAACGCGCTCGAAAGCTTCGGCCAACTTAGAACCAATTTCAGCATCACTGTTTGCTGCGATAGTTGCCACTTGCTCGATTTCGTTATTACTACGTACCTTTGCCGATTTCTTGCTGAGGAATTCAACAACAGCGTCAACGGCGGCGTCCATGCCGCGCTTAAGATTGATTGGGTTTGCTCCCGCAGCAACGTTGCGTAAACCCTCTTCGAAGATTGCCTCGGCAAGCACTGTTGCAGATGTCGTGCCATCGCCAGCAAGGTCAGCAGTTTTCGCTGCTACCTGACGGACTAATTGCGCGCCGATGTTTTCGTATGAATCTTCGAGCTCTATTTCGCGAGCCACAGAAACACCGTCTTTAGTGACGGTCGGCGTGCCGAAGCTTTTCTCGAGGATGACATTTCTACCTCGAGGGCCAAGCGTAACCTTTACGGCAGCTGCCAACTTCTTAACTCCAGCGCGGATGCCTTCACGCGCCTCTTGATCAAATGCAATTTTTTTAGCCATGATATTTACCTGTTAATTAACCAATGATGCCAAGAATGTCATTTTCAGACATAATCAAATATTTATCGCCTTCCCATTCAACTTCGGTGCCAGCGTAAGAGGTGAACAAAACTTGCTGGCCAGTAGCGACAGTAAATTCTGAACGTGAACCGTCTTCGAGTAGGCGACCGGCACCCAATGCGATAACAGTGCCTTCAGCCGGCTTTTCTTTGGCTGATTCAGGCAGAACTATGCCGCCTGCGGAGATTTCAGCTGCCGCTAGGCGCTGAACTAGAACTTTGTCGCCCAGGGGGCTAATTGCTATTTTTTTGGCGGATTTAGCCATGATTTCTGGTAAAAATTTGATTTACTGTTA
>JAPKEZ010000042.1 GCA_028821845.1 Planctomycetota bacterium
CCCAGAAGGCGGGCGACTAGAGGTTGAGATGCCAATAGCGCTGTCAAATGTTTTGTTATGGTCAGAAAAAGCGAATAAAGGTGTTCGCACTAAAACTGAGACCAGCGACGATAAGAAAATCCGCGTTGGTGTTCCTTGTGGCACAAAATTTGATTCATAAAAAAAATGACACGCCTCCAAGATAAATACAAGAATGAAATTTCAACTGGTCTTAAAGACAAGTTCGAATATAAAAACATTCATCAAATACCGCGTCTTGACAAGATAGTGGTAAGCATGGGTGTTGGTAAAGCAGTAGAGAATAAAGCTGCTATCGACGCAGCTGTTAAAGACATGGCCAAAATAACTGGTCAAAAGCCTGTAGTGCGTACTGCTAAGGGCTCTATCTCTAATTTCCGCTTGCGCGAAGGAAACCCGGTCGGCTGTATGGCTACATTGCGCAACGAGCGCATGTACGAATTCATGGATCGTTTGGTCTCTGTAGTGTTGCCACGTATTCGTGACTTCCGCGGTGTTAAAGACAATTTCGATGGTCGTGGCAACTTTAGCCTCGGTCTTAACGAACAAACTTTGTTCCCAGAGATTCAGCTTGACCAGGTCGAGTTTACTCAGGGTATGAACATTACTTTTGTTACCTCAGCGCGTACCGATGAAGAAGGTCGCGCTCTGCTAGATGGCTTTGGTGTTCCATTCCGTCGTAACTCTTCAGAGAATTAATCATGGCCAAAACATCTGCAGTAAACCGTGAAAAGAACCGCAAGCGCTTGGTGGCAAAATTTGCCGAGCGTCGCGCCGTTCTTGTAAAGGTAATTAAAGATCCAAATGCTTCATTAGATGACAAGCAGGCGGCGTATCTAGAACTATCTAAGATGCCCCGTGACTCATCAAGTTCACGCTTGCACAACCGTTGTTCAATCACCGGTCGTCCTCGTGGTTACTCTCGTCGCTTTGGTATCTCACGTCTCGTTCTTCGTCGCTTAGCTCACGAAGGTTTCCTCCCAGGCGTACGTAAGTCTTCTTGGTAAAATAATATGACACATACCGACCCAATCGCTGACATGCTCACTCGAATCCGTAACGGAATCATGGTGCGCCGCGACACAGTAGACATCCCTGCTTCTAAAATCAAAAGCTCAATTGCTCTTACGATGAAAGAAGAAGGCTACATCGACGACGTTGAAGTAATCGAAAATGAAGGACCAGGTTCAACCTTGCGCGTATCTCTTAGGTATGACCGCGACGGTAACCCGGCAATTCAAGAAATCACTCGCATCTCATCTCCTGGCTGTCGCGTTTATCGCCAGGCTGAAGAAGTGCCTCAAGTACGTGGTGGCCTAGGTGCTACTATTGTTACTACATCACGCGGCGTAATGAGTGGGCGTAAGGCCCGCGAATTAGGTGTCGGTGGTGAAATCATCTGCACGTTGTTTTAAATCATGTCACGTATCGGCAACAAACCAGTTTCTATCCCTAGTGGCGTCACAGTTGATGTGTCGGCTACCGAGGTAAAAGTGCAAAGCTCTAAGGGCAACTTGCAATTCCCATTGTTCCCAGAAGTTACTGCAGAGGTGGTCGAAAACGAAGTAATCGTTACGGCTACCGGTAGAGGATCTGCCAAGAAGTCTTCTGCATTGCACGGCTTGGTTCGCGCGCACATCGCCAATATGGTTGAGGGCGTAACGAATGGTTACAAGAAAGAACTAGAAATTCAAGGTGTTGGTTGGAGCTGCAAAATGTCAGGCTCTGACTTAGAACTTTCAGTTGGCTTTTGCCACACTGTAAAAGTTACTCCACCTGAAGGCGTAAAGGTAGAGTTGAAGTCTGCAACTGAAATCATAATCACCGGAATCGACAAGCACGCAGTTGGCCAGTACGCAGCCAACATCCGCCGTGTGCGTCCGCCTGAGCCTTATAAAGGTAAAGGTATCCGTTACATTGACGAATACGTTCGTCGCAAGTCTGGCAAATCACTAGCATAATAATCATGGACCATCTTCAGCAAAAGAAAAAGTGGAAGAAGCGCAGTCGTAAGGCAATGGGCGTTCGTCGCCGTTTGCGCGCAGCTTCTGACCGTCCACGTTTGAGCGTTCACCGCTCAGCAAAGAACATCACTGTTCAGTTAATTGACGATCTCAGTGGCGCAACTTTAGCTTCTGCAGGCACTCTTGATAAGTCTATGGCTGATCTGGTTGCTGGTAAGAACAAGACCGAGGCTGCTCAAATTGTTGGCGTAGCTATCGCTGAGCGCGTACTCGCTGCCGGCGTAACAGAGGTTTCATTTGACCGTTCTTGGCATCGCTACCATGGCCGCGTAAAAGCGTTGGCTGATTCAGCTCGTGAAGCAGGCCTAAAATTCTAATTTAGCAATGTATAACAAATTACCAGAATTTCTCGATCGCACCGATGCTGAAAAGCTCGGCGAACTTAAGGAAGAGCGCGTTAAAGTAAACCGCTCAGCCAAAGTGGTTAAAGGTGGTCGTCGCTTTTCATTCTCAGCTCTTACAGTTGTCGGTAACCAAGACGGTATCGTTGGTTTCGGCTTCGGCAAGGCGCAAGAGATTCCTGCAGCAATGCAGAAAGCTTTCAAAGACGGACGTCGTCAGCTTATTCGCGTACCTCGCGTAGGTACGACTATCCCTCACGAAATCGAGGGCATTTACTGCTCATCGAAAGTTCGTTTGATTCCAGCTTCGCCTGGTACCGGTATTATTGCCGGTGGTACAGTGCGCGCTGTTCTTGAATTGGCAGGCATCAACGATGTTCTTACCAAGTCATACGGATCGACGAACCCAACGAACTTGGTTAAGGCCACTATCGTTGCTCTCGGTGCACTTCGCACCAAAGAAGAAATCGCAGAATTGCGAGGAGTAGAACTGTAATGCAAATTCACGACGTAACAGCGCGTGGGAATAACCACGATAAGCGCAAGCGAGTTGGTCGCGGCGTAGGTTCCGGCAAAGGTAAAACTGCTGGTAAGGGTCATAATGGTCAGCGCTCACGTTCGGGCGACTTGCCGCGTATCGGTTTCGAGGGTGGTCAAATGCCTTTGTTCCGTCGTATGCCTAAGCGCGGTTTTACAAATGCTCGTTTCAAGAAGCACTATACCCTGATTAATATCGAGTCTCTAGAGGCTTTTGATGCTGGCGAAGTGGTTGATCTGACGGCAGTCCTCGAGAAGGGCTTAGCGCGGAAGACAGGCGATATGCTTAAGGTCTTGGGGCAAGGAGATTTGAGTAAAGAGCTCACAATCAAGGCTCACAAGTTCTCTAAGTCGGCACAGTCCAAAATTGAATCTGCTGGTGGTACAGTTGAAGTAATCGATTAATAATTATGGGTAAACTACTGACTATTCTTCGCGTTCCTGAGCTGCGCTCAAAAGTGTTAATGACTTTTGTGTTTTTGTTCATCTACCGCTTAGGTTTTCACATTCCGCTTCCAGGTATTGACTTGTCTCGCGTTGCAGAGGCGGCGAATAAGGCTGACGAAAATGCTCTATTCGGCATTATGAATGCTTTTACTGGCGCTGGTGTTGGTCAGGCAGTTTTGTTCTCGCTGGGTGTCATGCCATACATTTCAGCGTCGATTATCTTTAGCCTGTTGACTAAGGTGGTCCCGGCTCTTGAGGCAATTTCTAAAGAGGGTGCAGCAGGACAAAAGAAAATCAACCAGCTTACGCGCCTGGCGACAGTACCAATCTGTTTGCTTCAGTCTGTGTTTGTCGTTTATGGTGTTATTTACAATCCATCATTCGGTTTGATGCCAGACGGTGGTACTTTCTTCTACACCATCTCAATCATGCTTGCGTTAACTGCTTCTACCATGTTTATTATGTGGATCGGTGAGCAGATTACCGAATATGGTGTTGGTAATGGCGTTTCCCTGATCATTATGGGTGGTATTATCGCTAACATGCCGGCAACAGTTTCGAAGGCCTTTGCTCTACGCGAAGATGCTCATCAACTGGCGGTCACCTTGGCGCTAATGTGGTTAGTCATCATTTTGGTAGTTGTTTACCTAACTCGTGGCCAACGCCGCATCCCAATTCAGCAGGCTAAGCTAACTCGCGGCCGCAAGATGATGGGTGGCCAGCGTCACTACTTGCCGATTAAGGTTAACCAAGCAGGTGTGATGCCAATTATTTTCGCATCGGCTCTGTTTATTGTCCCTACTGTTCTTGGCTCATTGCCTGGCTTTGGCTGGATGCGTAACGCATTCAATACGGCCGGTTTCGTTTACATCCTGACCTTCACCGGAATGATTATTTTCTTCTCATTCATGTGGACGCGATTGATGTTCCAGCCGGATGATATTGCGAATAACCTTAAAGACCAAGGCTCATTTATCCCAGGCATCCGTCCTGGTAAGGCTACGGCTGAATACCTTTCATTCGTGCTCGACCGCATTACCTTAGCGGGTTCTGTGTTCTTGTCGGTCGTTGCGGTAATGCCGAACATACTTATCGGTAAGCTTCACGTTGACCCTATGATTGCCTATTTCTTAGGCGGTACATCCATCTTGATCGTTGTAGGTGTAGCCCTCGACATGGTCGACAAGCTAAATGCGCAATTGTTAATGCGTAATTACGACGGCTTTATGAAATCAAGTGGCTCAAGCTGGGCAAAGAAGTAATGATTGCAATTCTTCTTGGCGCTCCCGGTGTAGGAAAGGGTACTCAAGCAGCATTGGCTGCCGAGTCTCATGGCTACACTCACATGTCTACAGGCGAATTGCTTCGCCAAGAAGTAGCTGAGGGCACCGAGTTAGGTAAATCTGCCGACACCTATATGTCTCATGGCGACTTGGTCCCAGACGATATCATGGTGAAAATGGTCGCAGGGCGCATTTCTAGCTTCCCGAGCGATAAAGTACTGATTCTAGACGGTTTTCCGCGCACAATCGCTCAAGCTGCTGCATTAGAAGAAGCTTGTACTAGCGGTGCAATCGGGCTGTCGCTATACTTTACGGCCCCTGAAGCGGTTCTTACCGACCGTTTACTGTCGCGTGGGCGTCAAGATGACACCCTCGAAGTCATTACACATCGTCTTGGTGTTTACGCTAAGACAACCGAACCTTTGGTCAAGTACTACTCCGACCAAGGTTTACTCCGTGAGATCAATTCTGATCGTGCTATAGAAGACATCCAAGCTGATGTCCTTGCTACTGTAAGCGGTGCTCTTAATCAATCAAACATAGCATAGAATGGCCAAAGAAGAGCCACTCACGTTGTCAGCTGTCGTAAAGGAAACCCTTCCAAACGCAACATTCAACGTAGTACTCGAAAATGGTCAACAAATTCTAGCTCACATTTCCGGGAAAATGCGTATGCACTATATTCGTATCACTCCCGGAGACACAGTGACCATTGAGCTGTCCCCATACGATTTAACACGTTGTCGAATCGTTTACCGGGGTGTTCGTCGCCCTCGCCGCCAACGCGGGCCTAGCGACTAATTCAAAGTCATAACCTAACAAATCAACCAAACAGAATCATGAAAGTCAGCGCATCAGTACGCCGCATTTGCAGTAGCTGCAAGATCATCAAACGACACGGGAAAGTGTTCGTTATTTGTAGCCGCGATCCTCGCCATAAGCAGCGTCAGGGCTAACTCTCAATTCAAGAATAATAAATATACATGCCACGACTCATCGGTGTAGACATTCCAGCAGATAAGCGCACAGTAATTTCGCTTACGTACCTTTATGGTATTGGCCGCGCAACTGCAGAACAAATTTGTGAAACTCTAAATCTCGACCCATCACGTCGTGCGAAGGAGATCACAGATGAAGAACTAGCAAAACTAGCTACTTACCTCCAAGAAGAAATGGAAGTAGAGGGTGCTTTGCGTCGCCGTATTACGGCTGCAATTAACCGCCTGCGCGAAATATCTTGTTATCGTGGCTTGCGCCACCGCCGTGGTCTTCCTGTGCGTGGTCAGCGTACAAAAACTAATGCTCGCTCGCGTAAGGGTGGCAAAAAGACTGTTGCTGGCAAGGCTTCTGTCAAGTCCTTAAAAGGCTAATCTGAATTAGAATAATGAGTGCAGCATCAAATAAAAAGTCAAAGAAAGTAGGCGCCAAGGGCGTAGTTCACATTCGTGCAACTTTCAATAACACATTAATTACTGTTACTGATACTAATGGTAACACGATTGCTTGGGGTGCCCCAGGTAAGGCCGGCTATAAGGGTTCACGCAAGTCAACTCCTTTCGCCGCACAACAAGCAGCACAGCGTGCTGCTGAAACAGTTGTCAAAATGGGTATGCGTGACGTTAGCGTTCGCGTTAAAGGCCCCGGTGCCGGTCGCGAGAGTGCTATCCGTGGTTTAAGCCAAGGTGGTCTACGCGTTGTTGGCATCGAAGATTGCACACCACTTCCACACAACGGATGTCGCGCTCCTAAGAAGCGCCGCGTCTAATAACGTCCCCAACTACAGGTAATAATAATGCGTATCCGCTGGAGAGATTTCGAACTGCCATCAGGTGTAACTCTAAATGAGTCTACTGCTACCGATGAATACGGCAAATTCACCATCGAGCCTTTTGAACAAGGCTTCGGTCATTCAATAGGTAATGGTCTGCGTCGCGTCCTGCTTGGTTCAATCGAAGGTACTGCAATTACAGCAGTAGAGATTGATGGGGTAGAGCACGAATTCAAGTCCATCCCTGGTATTGTTGAAGACGTTACAGATATCATTATGGCGATTAAACGCCTGAAGGTAACTGTAGAAACATCTGAATGCCCGGTTTATATTGCAATTGAAAAGTCAGGCGTTGGCGCAGTTACAGGTGCCGATGTTGAATGTCCGGCAGGCGTCGAAATTGCCAACCCCGAGGCACACATTTGTGAGCTAAGCGGCGAAGACTCAAGCTTCTCATGTAAGCTTACAGTTCGTCGCGGTCGCGGTTACACGGCTGCAGTTGACACTGGCGAAGATATGAACCAAATCGGTCTTATCCCAGTCGATGCACCATTTAGCCCGGTGTTGCGTGTCCGTTACTCTATCGAGGCAACTCGTGTGGGTAAGTACACCAACTACGACCGCCTAATAATGGAGCTCTGGACTGACGGCACAATCAAGCCGCAAATGGCGATGGTTGAATCGGCAAAGATTTTCCGTAAGCACTTAAATCCATTCATCCAATTCGATGAGGCTCGTCACGGCATGGCAGTAGTTAACGAGGTTCAAGCTCTTGACGCAGCGGCTGAACGTCGCCGCGAGCGCATCATGGGACTCTTGTCAGAGCCTATCGAGCGCCTAGACCTATCGACTCGTGCACGTAATTGCCTAGATGTTGCAGATGTTGCAACTCTTGGTGACCTCGTGTTCAAGACCAACGAAGAACTTCTGGCGATCAAGAATCTTGGTCAAACCGTTCTTACCGAAATCGATCGCAAGCTTAGCGATTTAGACTTAAACATCGGCATGAATGCGGAAGAATTCGCAGTTCCTGCAGGCGAAGAAAACGAATAATGAGACACCGCGTAAAAACCCGTAAGCTTTCTCGTAAGCCTGCTCACCGCGTGGCAATGATGCGCAACATGGCAGCTGCGATTATCGAGCATGAGCGTATCGAAACCACTGTTACTAAGGCTAAGGCTATGCGCCCAATGGTTGAGAAGCTTGTTACTTTGGCTAAAGAAAAGAACTTGCATAACTTCCGTCGTGCTCTTGCTCTTCTAGGCAATAACCGTCAGGCAACTCAAAAGTTGTTTGATGTGCTTGGGCCGCTTTTCAAAGAACGTCCAGGCGGATACACTCGTATTCTTAAGCAGAATAATTACCGTTTGGGTGACAACACTCAACTAGCCTATTTTGAGTTCGTAGAGCGCTCTGAAAAAGACGTTGTAGTTGCAGTTGAAGCTGAAGCAGTAGCGGCTGAATAATTAGCGACTGTACATTAATAACGCGAGGCTGTCATTCGACGGCCTCGCGTTATCTAATTTATGTCATTGGTGTCTAACGCGCGGTTTTCCATGCTGGCTGGGTCTCGCGCTCGATAGGGCTTCGCGGCATTAGTACGCGAGTACTATTTGGGCCCATCAAAGTGTTGAGCTCGTCAATCAGCTCAGAGGATAAGGTTACGTCCCATTGAGTCCCAGCGCGCACCACGTGATGGTCACCGTTCTCTTCGAAGACAAGAAAGCGAACTTTAGACTCGCCGGTGTTGTCCTGTAGCAACTTCTTCATTCGCGCAATTTTGTCAGAGCTAGGCTGTTGATTGGCCGCGAACGAAATTTCAAGCATACCTTTTAGGGACAATGACTTTGGAGCGCCAGCTGGCTCTATCGAGTTAATAATCATTTCTGGGATATCGTTGCTGATTTGAATTTTTCCTTTAAAAAGGGCAATTGTATCTTCTTGGAGAGCATCGCCGCATTCTTCGATAGTACGATTGAAAATTACGGCTGGTGTCGAGCCATATAAATCTTCAATCTCTAGCTTGCCGAACTTCTTAGACGGGTCTTTTGCAGTAGGTCGAATGTTGAGCAGGCTGGTTAAGCCAAACAATTCAATTAGCGCGTTGTCCCCGACTTCTTTGACAGAGCGGCTGTCAAACTGCGCGATGCCGCTAGCGACATGGCGGTATGGATCAAGTGGGTGCGAGCTTAAGAAGATTCCGAGAACTTCTTTTTCATGCGCTAGTTGCTCTTTTTGTTCTGCGCCACTTAATTCAGCACTACTGTCGGAAGGGATGCTAGTGGCAGTGGGTGATACAGAGGTCGCAGCAGCTTCGCTCGAGCCAAACATGTCAAAAAGAGATCCTTGTCCTTTCTGTTTGTCTTTAACTGCACTAGAGGCAATCTTCAAATCGTTTTCTAGATTGCGTAGTAGCTTAATACGCGATTTCTCGAAGATATCAAAACATCCTGCCTTAACCATTGATTCAAAAGCGCCCTTGTTGACGTGGACAGCAGCTCCTTCAATGAAAACATGTTGAGCTGAGTCGAAAGCTGTATTTTCGAGCCCTTCACGAATTTCAACTAATGCATCTGCCGCACCACCGCCAACTCCCTTGATGGCCTCTAGGCCAAAGCGAATTGTCTTTTCGTCGACCACCTGGAAACGACGAGTAGATTCATTTACGCAAGGGGGTAACAGTGTGATTTGGTGGCGACGGGCATCTTCAATGAGCACCCGCAGTTTGTCTTTGTCATTCGCCTCGTAAGTGTAAGAGGCAGTATAAAACTCGGCAGGGTAATGCGCCTTCATGTAAGCAGCCTGGAAAGTCACCATCGCATATGCCGCCGAGTGAGATTTGTTAAAGCCGTACTCAGCAAACTTAAGTATCATCTTCCATATTTTTGTAGAAACAGCAAGGTCAACATTTTGCGCAGTTGCACCATCGATGAATTTGTTCTTGAACTTGCCCATTAGCTTCTTCTTCTTTTTGCCCATAGCTTTGCGCAAATTGTCTGCGTCTCCGAGGCTAAAGCCACCCATCTGTTGAGCAACGCGCATAATTTGCTCTTGGTAAATTAACACACCATAAGTCTCTTTAAGAATCGGCTTTAGAATAGGGTGATCGAAGGTTACCTCTTCAATTCCGTGCTTGCGCTTGGTGAAAATATCGTGCAGCCCCGAGCCCAAAGGGCCGGGTCGGTAAAGTGCTAAGACAGCAATGATGTCTTCGTAAACAGAGGGCTTCAAATTACTTAGGAGAGCTCTCATCCCGGAGGATTCGAGCTGGAATACGCCTTCGGTGTCGGCGTTGCAGAACAGTTCGTAGGTCTTTTCGTCCTCCAGGCATATGGTGTCGAGGTCGACTTCAATCCCGTGATTGAGCTTTACTTGTTGCGTAGCTTCATGGAGAATTGAAAGGGTACGCAAGCCCAGGAAATCCATTTTGAGCAGGCCGAATTCTTCGGCGTAGTTCATGTCCCACTGAGTGGTGATGTTGTCAGACACGCGCGACAACGGAACAATGTTGCGTAAAGGCTCATCGGCAATAATTACACCAGCAGCGTGAATACCAGTGTTACGCGCAAAGCCTTCAACCCTCGTAGCGAATTCGAACCATTGTGAATACTCATCGCAAGAATCGCGGAACTCTTGAAGTTCTGCAACAGTTTCAATAGCCTTCTTCAGGCTCTTTGCATCATCGGGTATCAGTTTTGCGACTTTATTAACCTGGGGCAGAGGGATTTCAAGAATGCGCCCCATATCGCGAATAGCGTTTTTCGCTTTGAGGCGACCAAAAGTAATAATTTGACAAACGTTTTCGTCGCCATATTTCTCGCGAGTATAAATGATCATTTCTTCGCGGCGATCTTTGCAAAAATCGATATCAATATCAGGCATCGACATTCTTCCAGGGTTCAAGAAGCGCTCGAAAATCAAATCGTATTTAAGCGGGTCGATCTTGGTGATTTCAAGAACATAAGCAACAATAGATCCAGCAGCAGAACCGCGGCCTGGGCCCACTGGTATGCCACTGTCACGCGCGAACTTGATTAGGTCCCATACAATTAAGAAGTATGAGATAAAGCCCATCTCGGTGATGACGCGAATTTCGTACTCGAGGCGTTCACGAACTTCAGCGGTTACGTCAGGGTAAAGACGCCGCACGCCTTGCTCGCATAAATCACGAAACATCTCCTCAGAAGTGCGCCCGTCTTCCGGGGTGAACACGGGTAAACGCAAACGCCCAATTTCTAGTTCGACATTAATTTGGTCCGCGACATCGATGGTGTTGCGTAGCGCTTCGGGCAAATCTTGGAACACACGGTTCATCTCTTCTCGAGTACGGAAGAACAAAGTATCGGTGTCGAAAGACCAACGATTAGGGTCGGCGTATTTGCCACCAGTCCCGAGACACAGCAATGCATCTTGTAGGTTACAGTCTTCGTGCCTTGAGTAATGAACGTCATTGGTCGCGACAACCGGCAAGTCAACTTGATCTTTCATGCGCATCATTGCAGTAGTCAAGTCATCTTGTTCTTTCATGCCATTGCGCATTATTTCAAGAAAGAAATGCTCGCGGCCAAACATGTCTGCTAGGGTGCCAGCCATCTGGCGCGCTTCGGCTTCTTGTTCACGCCGTAGTAATTTATTCACAGGACCAGACATACAACCCGATAGCACCGTCAAGCCCTCGGCATGTTGCGCAAGCAAGTTCATGTCAACGCGTGGACGCACTGACATACCCTTTGTGTGCGAGTCAGAGCTGAGCTTCATTAAGTTTTCCCATCCCTTGGCGTTGCGCGCCAATAAGGTTAAATGCGAATAAGGATTAGAGGTGCGATTGTGTTTGTCATACATCGATTTTTCAGCGAGGTATATTTCGCAGCCTAAGATAGGCTTCAGGCTTTTAGCGCGACAGCTTTTGTAGAACTCCATGGCACCATAAAGGTTGCCGTGGTCGGTAATCGCGATAGAGTCGTGGCCATCTTCAACAGCGGCATCTGTCAGATTTTCAATCTTGTTTGCCCCGTCGAGTAGGCTATATTCGGTGTGGACGTGCAGATGAACGAATGGTTCCATTTAGATAGTCAGAATATAACTTCTTCAGAAATTTAACTAGGGAAAAAAGGGATTGTTGATAAATAAGTTTAGGTAAACAAACATTGACTAAATTAGTGCGCAACGTTGTAATTTCCGCCCAAGCGCCCGTAGCTCAACTGGATAGAGCACCTGACTACGGATCAGGAGGTTGGGGGTTCGAATCCTCCCGGGCGCACCACTTTATTTTGTCATACGACCAATGACTCTGCTGTTTCCTTTACGTCAGCCAGAATCACCACAAGAGCGTGATTCCATGATAATGGAGCTCGCTTTCAAGCAAGCCGAGACTGCTGCTCGCAACGACGAAGTGCCTGTCGGAGCCATTATTGTGCGAGGTAATAGAATACTCGGACGCGGTGCAAATCAAGTTGAAGCGCTGGCTGATGCCACTGCACATGCTGAAATGCTTGCTATTACCCAAGCAATGGCGTCCACGGGTGATAAACGTTTGGTTGATGCCGAGTTGTACTGCACTTTAGAGCCATGTATTCAGTGTTGTGGGGCAATAATACATGCCCGTATTTCGCGGGTTGTTTACGCTGCTAGCGACCCTAAGTTTGGCGGAGTAGAGTCGTTGGCGCAGTTGTTTGATTTACCAGGGCTCAACCACAGCGTAGAGCACCGGGGTGGATTGATGGCCGAGCAATCAGCCATAATGTTGCGCGAGTTTTTTCAAGCTAAGAGAAAAAAATAATAACGAAAATCATGCGCAACGCTATCATTTTGCGCCATAATGGAGAGGTGTCAGAGTGGCCGAATGAGCACGCTTGGAAAGCGTGTGTGTCGTAAGGCACCGGGGGTTCGAATCCCCCCCTCTCCGCCAATTCCTTTACAATACAATACTCTAGAAGCCGGGGGCTCGGCTTCGCGCAGCGATGCTGAAGTGAACCGGGTCAGGCCAGGAATGGAGCAGCTCTAAGCATCATTCATCGGGTGCCGCGAATGTTCGGGTCTCCGGTTTCTAGTTTCTTGCCCTGTGGTGAGCGCCGCAAACTGTTAGTATATTCTAGTGACATCACCCACTCAGTCCTACCGCGTATTCGCGCGTAAATATCGCCCACGCAGCTTCGCCGAAGTCATTGGCCAAGATCATATTGTGCGCGCATTGAGTGCCGCAATCGCTAAGGAACGGGTGGGGCAGGCATACATTCTTGTAGGTCCGCGTGGCGTAGGTAAAACGACGACAGCACGTATCATCGCCAAGTCGATGAACTGTGCTAACGGGCCTTCGGTAGAGCCATGCCTCGAATGCGCCCAGTGTGTAGATATTGAACGCGGTAGCGACATTGACGTTATCGAAATTGACGGGGCGTCAAATAACGGAGTCGACGATGTGCGCGGAATTCGCGATGCGGTACAAACTCATCCGATTCGTAATCGTCGTAAGATTTATATCATCGACGAGGTGCAGCGTTTGTCAGGCCAAGCTTTTGACGCTTTACTGAAAACACTGGAAGAGCCGCCGGCGCACGCGATGTTTTTATTCGCCACCACCGACCCGCACAAAATTCCTGACACTATTGTTTCGCGCTGCCAGATTTTTGAGTTTCGCCGCATTCGCGAAGTAGATGTTCAGGCCAAACTGCAATTCGTTTGTGACCAAGAGGGAGTAACTGTACCGCCCGAAGTTTTGGCTGCAATAGCCCGCGGATGTCGTGGTGGCATGCGTGATGCCGAATCGATGCTTGACCAGTTGTTGTCTACCGCAGATGGCGAATTGAGTCTGGACGACCTAGAAAGTTTGTCTGGCTTAGCGCGTCCCGAGCGCTGGTTGCGCTTGTTCGAAGCTGTGGCTAATGACGATCCTAAAGTCATTTTGCGCGAAATTGAAGGATTCCTCGAAGTGGGTGGTACCGAACGTGATTTCGTTGAACAATCGGTTGACGCTCTTCGTGATTTATTACACGTCGCTCTCCTTGGTGAAGACAGTCTCGGTGTCGAGCCTTCTCCAGAGCGTAAGCAGCAGATGGTAGAGTTGGCACGTACTCTAGGTCGTGACCGCATGGAAGGCATCATGGGTATGATATTTAGTCTTGAAAGTAGGATTCAACGCAGTCCACTTGGCGCGCGTGCATTGCTTGAATACACCATGTTACGGGCTGCTCGTATTAACCAGTTCTTTGACTTGGCGAATTTGCTGAATAACGGCGGAACAGCTAGTGCGCCTGTTTCAGCTCCTGCTGCGCGTAAAGCTGTTGCTCCCGCAGCATCGGCCGTAACTCCTAAGGTAGTGCCATCGCCAGCGGTCGCGCCAGCCGCAGCAGTGATATCGGAGCCAGTCGCCGAGCAAGCACCACCGCTGACCTTCAGCCAAATGCTTGACCA
>JAPKEZ010000166.1 GCA_028821845.1 Planctomycetota bacterium
ACTTTATACCGCAGTCGACCAGGACCGCCGAACTTATTGTTGCGCAATACAGGTGACGGCAAATTCGAAGAACATGTTTTGCCTGACGCCTTGAGTATATTCCACAACACTTTTCAGACTACATGGAGTGATATAGATAATGATGGCGACTTCGACTTCTACTCAGCTAACGACTTTGCGCCTAACTTTTTGATTAGAAATGATGGTGGTGGCAAGTTCACTGATATAACCAAACAAGCGAACGTTGCTGACGTTGGTTTTGGCATGGGAGTTGCGTTTGGTGACTACGATAACGACGGTTCTCAGGATTTGTATGTAACCAACATGTTCTCGAAAGCAGCGCGGCGTGTTACTTCTTTCTTTACCCCGGGTCGCATTAACTACGATGCCGAATTGTTGCAAGGGCAAGGCATCGACCCGTTATTCGAACAACTCGGCCGAGGTAATTCCATGTACCATAATAACGGCGAGGGTGAATGGTCTAAAGTTTCTGAAGTTGGCCAAGCCATGCACGCTACGGAATTCGGTGGCTGGGGATGGGGTGCTCAGTTTGCAGACTTTAATAACGATGGCTTCCTCGACTTGTACGGCCCGGCTGGTTACTACACCGCACCGGAAGATCAAAAACGTAATGTCGACTTGTGAAGTGACTTCTGGCGCTCCGTGGTTCGCGGAGACAAAGAAACTAAAATAAAGCGAGGCCAAGAAGTTGGCGTTGTTATCGACCCAGGACAAATTGGTTCGGGAGCATCCTTCTCTGGCGCCGAGCCTAACCACTTTTGGTTGAATATCGACGGCAAAGAGTTCTCCACTCAATCCGGAATTTCTGGTGCCGACCACAAAGGCGACGGGCGGGCAATAGCCTTATTTGACTACGATCGAGACGGATATCAAGACTTCGTGCTTGTGGGAGGCAACAGACCTTATGTGCAACTTTACCGCAATAAAATCGGTGATTTAATGCCAAGTGATTCCACTTACCAACCAATTTACATTCGTTTAGTTGGGGGTAACAAGACGTCTTCCTCGTCTACTGAATGGACTTCGCGTGACGGCATTGGGGCTAAGGTGGTCCTTGAATCTGGCGACTTAAACATCTCTCGTGAATTGCGCTGTGGCGAAGGACTTGCCGCGCAAAACTCGAGCACTATGCCGATTGGCATTGGCGACAATAAATCAGCCAGCTTTGTGGTGAAGTGGCCAACGGGTAAAATTACCGCAGTGGCGTATGCGGCACCGGGGCAGGTGATTACTGTTTATGAAAACCCTGCCGACGCTGGGAACAGCAATTCTTTTGTGGTTAGTAGCATTTCTAGAGTCGCCAAGGGCGTGGCGCAAGAAGTGTTGGCTGCTAAAACCCACGATGATGCTCAGACTAGCCAGTTGTTGCTCGATATGAGCGCACCATACACCAAGGCTAAGTACCGCCTGTTTACAACTTGGTTTACAACTTGCGTGGCGTGTAAGGCTGCTGGCCCTAAGATCGACGCAATTAGCAAACACTTTGATGATGTCGAATTGCAAGTGCTAGGCTTTAACAATGACCCTGGTGACGACAAGGCTGACATGGCAAAGTACATGAAAGTCTACAATCCATCTTACGTGATGATGACAGAGCGTAGCGATGATGAAATCGACATGTTTAAAGAAGAACAAGATAGGTTGACGCCCAAGTATGAACTTAATGGAGAAGAAGAACTAGCTTCAATCCTGACTCCTTCTGTAATGCTCATCGATGACAAAGGACTCGTGGTATTTACCGATATTGGCGTGCCAACGTACTCCAAGTTGAAGCAGGTCATTCTTGAGTGGGAAGGCCGCACTGACTTTTAGAGATGCTTGGGTTAGCACTTATCTCCTGATAGCTGATAAGATATAATCATGGCCACTAGGCCCTACAATCAATGCATTAAGCTATGAAACAATTAATTCCAGCCGGATTAGCCGGCATTGGGCACTGGGTGCCAGATCAAGTAATCACTAACGAGTGGTTCACTAATTATCTTGACACGTCAGATGAATGGATTACCAAGCGCACCGGAATTTCCGAACGCCGTTGGCTAGCAGATGACCAGGTTCCGACGGATATGTTCAAGGGTTCATCTGAAATGGCGATTAAAGATGCAGGAATTGATGCCAACGATATCGACATGATAGTGGTCGGCTCTGTTTCTGGCGATTACACGGCCCCCTCTGCAGCTTGTATTTTGCAAGACCGACTCGGGATAACTAATGATTGCGGTGCATTCGATGTCGCTGCAGCGTGTTCCGGTTTTATGTACGCGTTGGCTGTTGGCGCGCAGTTTATAGAAACGGGCAAATGCCAAAACGTGTTAGTCGTTGGCGGCGATGCAATGTCGCGCATGATTAACAAAGAAGACCGCACGACTGCGGTACTGTTCGGAGATGCTTCTGGCGCGGTGGTCCTGCAACCACATTCGGTTTGCAAACGTGGACTTATAGAAGACATCACAATTGGTGCTAAAGGTTCAGGTGCGAAATACATCATTCGTAAGCGCGGTGGCGGCGCCGACCCGATTTCTCACGAAATACTCGACGAGAAATCGCACTTAATTCACATGGACGGCCGACCGGTATATCGTTTCGCGGCATCTAAAATGATCTGGCTGCTAGACTGGGCAATGAATGGGCAAGATTCAAACAAGTTAGGCTGGATGATTCCGCATCAAATGAATCGTCGTATTCTCGAGCAGGCGACAGCTCACCTGGGTATTCCTCCGCATAAAGTTCTGCACAACATTGCTAAGTACGGAAACACCTCCTCGGCTTCGGTGCCGCTGCTGTTGTCAGAGGGTTACTACAAGGGGTTGTTTGAAAAAGACAAGTACTTGGTGCTCGGTGCATTCGGTGCTGGCCTCACTTGGTCTGGCGCGCGTATCGTATGGTAAAAAAT
>JAPKEZ010000167.1 GCA_028821845.1 Planctomycetota bacterium
TACTCAGCGATGAAATTACTCAACACCGACAGCTTGCTCAAGAAAACTGCCCTATGGGCGGTGGTTCTAGTACTTGGCACCGCCATGCTTTCTTGGCGTCAATGGACGACCGCGCGCCAACAAATTGAGCCACTGCAGGCCAATGAAATATCGCAAGTTTATTCAGAATTCTGGAATGGTCAGCAAGCCGCTTGGGCTGAAGACGTGTCGCGAATCGCGAATCGCATTCAACCAGAATCTATTAACTCTGAGCTACTGGATGCATACGGCGTCGGCAACGTTATCTGGACAGATGCCAACGGCATAGTATCCCAAACCCGTGAGTTAGCACCGCGTTTGATGTCATCTTTGCTTTACTTGAATAGTAGCCTACCGATTTATGATGTTGATACGCCGAGCGTGAAAACTGATTCTGCTGGTTTTCCGGTGTGGGTTAGCCCACGCACCAATGCCAACGGCGAATTAAGCGGATGGATTGCCGTCCTTGCTGATCGTGATGTGATGCTGAGTGAATTTGAAGGAAGTATCGGTTCGTCGGTAGTCATAGAAACTCTTGAAGGCCAGTATTTATCTCCGGCGGTTGATGAGCTACGCCGCTTTCATAAATTACAAAAAGGGACTTCTGATTTACAGTTTGATAATCGCACCGAGACCTATTCGCGACTGTTTTCGTTTCATGGAGCGCGCGGACTGCAGGTGCACGTAATTAGTAACCGTACTGAGGAGGCGTTAGCGTTGGCGGCGAGTACCAACATGTATTTGTTAACCTTAGGTGTACTGAGCTCAATTGTGTTGCTCTTAGGTCTTTTCTCAATCGGTGGCCGCTTGAATAAGATGCGCAACTTTGCAGCGCGTCTCGAAGACTCTATTGAAACAGCAAACTACGACGCTGATTTTACGATTAGCGGTCATGATGAAATAGCGCATCTTGCCGCATCATTCACGCGGATGAATGAGAAGATACGCTCGCAAGTAGAGCAATTGCAGCAGGCAAGTGATAACGAGCGAATTGCTAATAAGTCGAAGAGTGAGTTTTTGGCAAACATGAGCCATGAAATTCGCACCCCGATGAATGGTATTATGGGCATGAGCGATTTATTACTTGAATCAAAGCTTGGTGACGAACAACGCGATTTTGTCGAAACGATTAATCGCTCCGCTCAAGCGCTGATGGTTATCATTAACGACATCCTTGACTTTTCTAAAATAGAATCGGGTAAAGTTGAGCTTGAATCAATTGATTTCGATTTGCATGAAGTTGTTGAAGACACGGCTTCGTCATTGGCTGCTAATGCATCGGCCAAGGGATTAGAGCTGCTAGTTGATATTTCGCGGACAACAGCACAACGAGTAGTGGGTGACCCTGGTCGCTTGCGACAGGTACTGTCTAACTTGATTGGTAACGCGATTAAATTCACGGCGCATGGTGAAATAGTGGTCCGCGTCTCGCCAAGTTTTGGCGGTAAGATGCGCTTCGAAGTGATTGATAGTGGTATT
This sequence comes from Planctomycetota bacterium, assembly GCA_028821845.1. Taxonomy (GTDB): domain Bacteria; phylum Planctomycetota; class UBA1135; order UBA1135; family UBA1135; genus JAPKEZ01. Next base: position 1,498 of record JAPKEZ010000167.1, read on the forward strand.
GGCATCGACAAAGAAACTCAGGGTAAGCTGTTCACGGCCTTCACTCAGGCTGATGCTTCAACAACGCGCCGCTTCGGCGGAACAGGCTTAGGACTAAGTATTTCGCGCCAGTTGACAGAGTTGATGGGCGGTGAAATTGGGATTGAATCAACAGTGGGCGAAGGCTCGATGTTCTGGTTCACTATATCTTTAGGGCAAACGTCGAGCAATAGCGGGCTAAGCGTGGATGGCAGCCTAGGTGGGTTAAATATTTTGTGCGTTGACGACAACGACACAAATCTAAAAGTACTTGCAAAGCAACTCAGCGCCGCAGGAGCCGTCGTCTTCACGGCATCATCGGCAGCACTTGCGGATGATATTCTTAGTCGCGAGAAGATTCACCGCTTGTTGGTTGATTATCAGATGCCAATAGAGGATGGTGTTCAATTCGCGCGTCGTTTGCGCGGAAGTGAGCAATATCGTGATTTGAAAATAGTTCTGGTATCTTCGGTTTGTGATCGATCGCAGTATCCGAGCGACACCAATGAAGTTATTGACACTTCTCTTATTAAGCCGGTACGAGGTGCGCAACTGATTTCGTCGTTGTTTGGAGAGCGCGTTGCCGACTTGAATATAGCGTATTTACTTGCAGATGTTGAGGAGGCGATGGGGGTTGATAAGTCTGGTTTCATGAAGGGCATCAATGTGTTGCTAGCGGAGGACAATGCCGTAAACCAAAAAGTGGCATTGAAAATGCTCAGTGCTCTTGGATGTAATGTTGACGTGGTAGCAAATGGTGTTGAAGCCGCTGCTGCTGCTGAAAAAGGTAACTACGACATAGTGTTTATGGATTGTCAAATGCCCGATCTTGATGGGTATGGTGCAACTCGTAAAATTCGTATTAACGAAGCGGGCCACAAACGGGTGCCCGTGGTGGCGATGACCGCGAACGCAATGCAAGGTGACCGCGAAAAATGCATCGCGGCTGGCATGGACGATTACATCTCCAAGCCTGTTAAGCGTAAAGAATTAGAGGCTGTTGTCAGCAAGTGGCGAAGTAGTTAAACTCCTCGCGATGAAACACATTGCCACCTTAACTCTGTTGTGTCTTGGTGCATGCTCTAAGCCTGAACCCGGATATAGCGTTCTGCGTTTTACGGCGATTCCTGACACTAATTCCTCTGAGCTAGAGGCTAAATTCAAGCCGGTTGCCGCGTACTTGTCAAAAGAGTTAGGCGTGAAAGTTGAATATATACCTACTGCTGATTACAGTGCTTCGGTAGAAATGTTTAAAAATGGCGACGTTCACTTTGCCTGGTTTGGTGGTTTGTCCGGCGCTCAAGCGCGCGCCGCAATTGAAGGTTCTCAAGCAATCGCACAGGGTGTTGAAGACCCAAATTTCAAATCGTACTTCGTGGCGCATAA
>JAPKEZ010000043.1 GCA_028821845.1 Planctomycetota bacterium
GCTCTCATGGCAACCACCCAGAAGGAGTAGCTCATCACTTCGAAACTGCCGAACAGCAGTTTGATTCGGGCAAGCTTGGTATATGGACATTCCTTTTAACGGAGGTATTGTTCTTTAGTGCACTGTTCGTCGCTTATACGATGTACCGCGACAACTACCCAGAGGTATTTCAGTTTGCTTCGCAATACTTAGACACCAATCTTGGTGCGTTAAACACACTAGTGCTACTGCTTAGTTCATTTACTATCGCGTGGGGTGTACGCAATGCGATGTTGGGCGAAACCAAGAAGCTTACTATCAACTTAATCATTACCTTGATTTGCGCAGCAGGATTCATGGTTATTAAAGCCGAAGAGTACGGCCATAAATTCCACGAAGGAACTTTGTGGGGCGGACACGAGCATTCCATTTTTCAGCTAGACGCCAGTAAAGTCGATTCAGACATTGCGGCTCACAGCAAAGCTTGGTCCAACCCAGACGGCGAGTTCTCTGCAGCGGTAAAAGACCTCGATCCAGCGTTTCGTCAAAAGCTAGGCATCTTCTTTGGCGTTTACTTTTGTTTGACGGGATTGCACGGCATCCACGTTTTGATTGGTATGATTTTGTTGACTTGGTTGTTGATACGAAACTTGCGTGGCGAATTCGGCCCTAAAAACTTTGCTGCGGTTGACTTCATTGCCTTGTACTGGCACTTAGTTGACCTAATCTGGATTTTCCTCTTCCCATTACTCTACCTAATTAGTTAATCATGTCAGACCTCTCACACGATACAGAAGGACACATCGGTCACGTGCTTCCTTTAAGCATATTGATTAAGGTCTTTAGCTGCTTAGTTGCGCTAACCATTCTTACGGTAATTACGGGTAAAGCCGATCTGCACGGCGCCGACTTAGCAGTGGCTATGATTATCGCTACTTGCAAAGCTTCATTGGTTTGCTTGTTTTTTATGCACCTTAAATACGATCGTCCGTTTCACGGCATGATATTTTTGTTTTCGGTAATGTGCGTTGGGCTATTTTTGGCCTTCGTAGCTCTTGATGCAGAAAGCTATCAAGAGTACATTAAAGATTATAAGGCTAACGAAATTGCAGACCAGCAAATAGGTGAGTAATCAAATAAGCAGCATGGGACTGCGAGTCTTAATTGCTTCGCTAGCTCCGCTGTTTATAGGCACAATGTTCTGCGGATGGTATTTCCGTGACCTGGGGCCGACGGGGGGCGCGCTTCCTGATCTCCCTTTATTGCTCATAGCCTCAACCCTGCTCCTCGGAGCGGTGAGCTATTTCGCAGAAAAGGGGACGGCGTCTGGCGTTAAGGCGACCTTGTTTTTAGGTGGTGTGTTTCTAGTGTGTCAAACCTTTGTCTGGCGCGACTTGAGTACATCTGAGGCGAGTGCGAGCGTGCATCCGATGTACGCCTTTAATTTCTATTTAATGACGGCGTTGCATGCCGCACACGTTCTTGGCGGCTTGGTTTACAGCATCGCTAGCCTGCAGTCGTGTAAGAGGGGTGGAGAAGAGCTTGTTCAGCGCTTACGTAATCACGCGGTGTATTGGCATTTTTTAGGGGCGACATGGGTGGGCATTTTGCTCAATTTGTTTGCTATTCGCATTCCTAATCCAGAGCAATCCTTCTTGGCACCTTTGTCTGTAGGCGTATGCGTGCTGTTACTGCTTGTTGTGTTGGCGTATCAAGTTATGGCCATCCGCCTGCTCTGGAAGCGCGGAGAAAAAGCATTTGCGTTGTTCTCATTATTGCTACCAATAGCTTTTTTACATATATGGGCACGCGGCGAAGAACTTAAAACTCAAAAAACCGCTTTGCATTGGGGTGTAGCTCAAGGGATGTTATTGATTGCATTAATGTTTGCCGGCACCTTGCACTTAGGTCAGTTCGCCAGTAATTTTGATAACATCAAGTATTAATGAAGCTCAACTCGTTTGAGTTCGGGTTGCTCACTGGTAAGCTTAGGCGCTTAGTTCAAGAGCTGGTTGATATTAGACAGTGGCGCAAGCTTGGCGCTATGGATTGCCCCGAAGGCCATGCTTTAGATATCGGATGCGGACAAGGCCACGGAATAAAATTAGCAGTGTCAAAATTTGGCGTCGGTAAAGTCGATGCTTTTGATACCGATGAGCGCATGTTAAACCGCAGTCGTCTCGCCACGGCCAAATTAAGAAACATTAACATTGGCAATAACTCGGCGACACAAATACCCGCAGCCGCCGCCAGTTATGACCTAGTTTTTGATTACCAAGTTTTTCATCACATAGATGATTGGCCGGCGGCCATCCGCGAGGTGCATCGAGTCATGAAACCGAATGCGGAGTTGTTGATTGCCGAAAGCTTGCCAGGTTTAATCGAAGGTTCGTGGTGGGGAAGACGCATGGCTCACCCGAAAGAAAATCGTTTTACCGCGATAGAATTGCAAAGCGAATTACAGAGCATCGGGTTTAGATTGAGTCAGCCGCGTATCATTGGCGATCACTTCATCTGGCTAGTTGCAACTAAAGGCTAGAGAGCTCGCATCCACTCAGGGCGAAACTCTGCATTAGATGGGTCAGCGAGGACGCGATCAAGCACATCGAGTAGTGCATTTTTGTCTTTAGGGAATGTACCGGCCAATGTAAGGTAATTACTCGCGTGGTTACTTCGGAAAATGCAGCCATCAACATCTAGGTGGCCGACAAATTCGCGCAACTCGGCAGCCAACTCTATTGGAGAAAGATGGTCTACCTCGCCACGTAAATCGGCATCGAATAACGGAGTGTTTTCTGTAGGAGTCATCACCAGAGTAGAAACGAAACGCGGGTTAATGGCACTCACCACTCGTGCCGAATCAATAGCATGCTGTCGACTAAGAGCATGCCCTCCGGCCCCGAGCAAAATCATAGTGCTAAGCTTGACGCCAGCTTCGTGTGCACGCAGCGCAACGCGAATCATTTCATCACCGTCAACGCCTTTATCGAGATCGCTTAGCACTTGGTCGTTACCAGATTCGATGCCGAGGTAGTACTGAGTCAGCTTCTTCTCGCGCAGCATTGCCATTTCTTCAACTTTTCGCACCGCCAGCGCCTGCGGTGAGGCATAGCAGGTAATGCGTTGAAGGTCTGGCCAGGTGGTATTCAGATAGTCGCACAATTCAGCCAAGAAGGAGGCCTTCGCCATCAATGCGTCGCCGTCAGCCAAAAACACCTTGCGGGGAGTACTGAAGTCTCTTGCTACAGAATCAATTTCGGCTTTGAGCTCGTCTATCTTACGCACACTAAACTTCTTTTCGCGATACATGGCGCAGAAAGTACAACGGTTCCAGCTACAGCCCAGTGTGGCCTGCAAAATCAAACTATTCGCCTCGGAAGGTGGGCGAAACACCGTACCTTGGTAATTGAGCATGCTACAATTTTACTATGTCATGCAGGCAGTGGATACTTTTAATTTTGTTAGTTGGCGGATGTAATGAAGCACCAAAAACTATACCTCAACCCTCTGAGCCTAGTGTTCAGCCTAGTGTTCAGCCTAGTGTTCAGCCTAGGTCTCAAGCGAAGGTTAAGCAGCAGCCAGTGAATTTCGGCGTCACTATCGCTGGAGCAGAATTCGGCAGCGAAGCTTTGTCATTTTGCAACGAAGATCCAGGAGTCTTAGGTGTCAATTACTTTCATAACAAACCATGGACATTTGATTGGTTTCAGGAAGAGGGCCTCGATTTGTTCCGCATACCCTTCCGCTGGGAGCGGATTCAGCCACAGCTTGGAGGACGACTTGATAAGGTTGAAATCGATCGTTTAGTTAGCGTTGCGAAATGGGCAGAACAGAAAGGCGTGAGAGTAATATTTGATATGCACAACTTTGGCCGCTACGCGATTCGCCACCAAGGCAAAATTGTTAGTGCGATAATTGACAAGAAATATGATTCACAGGTTTTAGTTAGTAGCGATAATCTAATAGATGTTTGGTCAAAAATCATCCGTGCTTGCGACGCGGCAGAAGTTGCACCGTGGGCGCTTGGCTTGATGAACGAACCGCATGACATGGGTCTTGGTAAATGGCGCAAGATATCACGCGCCCTGGTGGGTGGCATCCGCAAGATGGGTAGCGATCACACTTTGTTGGTGGCTGGAGATGGGTGGTCGTCCGCTGAAAACTGGAAGAAATATCATGGTGCTAAAACTTGGATTGAAGATCCTCTTGATAAAGTAATTTATGAAGCTCATGTTTACTTCGACCATGACGGAGCGGGAACATACGGCTTAAGCTTCAGCGAAGAATTGCGCCGCGACCCGAAAATATATGATCGTCCGCAACAACGATTGGAGCCTTTTTTAAAGTGGTTAAAAAGAAATGACGCGCGGGGTATTATCGGCGAGATAGGGGTACCGAATTCTATTAAACCATGGGAGAGCGTCGTCTTAGGGGCGATGGCGTTGCTGCAACAACACGACGTCGAAATGATTTATTGGGCGGCCGGGGAATGGTGGGGTGATTACCAGATGTCCATTCAGCCACCTATCGAAAATTCACTAGGCAACGATCTGTTCAGAAGCCTCAAGAAGAATTAACTTACTTTTTGTCGTTTCTGGCCGCTGGGTCCAGCGTTCCACCGCGAATAATGCCCATTAAGCGCTGATAGTGCTTATCAGCACGCTGGTATTCGCCCAGCTTCGCCAAAGTGTCGGCGACTTGTAGGCGTAGACGCCGGTTATCCTCGTCGATGGTGAGCGCGTGCTCCATTAGCTCTATGCCACTTACCACCTCACCTGCCTTAGCCAAGACGTTGCCGAGTTGCGCTGTAAGGCGTGGGTCATCAAAATCAGTGTCAATCAACATGCGCTTAATGCTAAAGCACGGCACTAGTTGCTCGTCGCTGATGACGTCTAATGCGGACACTGAGTCGAGGTAGCCTAACCAGACACGCCGGTCGTTGGGGTGGCCTTCGAGTAGTACCATAAATTGTTCTGCGGCTTCGGCGTGGCGACCAGCCGAGAGCAGAGTTTCTGAATAGCTAGTCAGAATTTCTACGTCGCTAGGGTAGAGGTCGCGTAGTTGACTAAAGATACGGGAGGCCTCTTCAGGGAATTTTTGCGCTGACATTACTTGTCCATAGAGAACACCGGCGTCACGACTGTTTGGATCGATGTCGAGTGCGAGCAAGCATTCCTGTTCGGCGGCCTTGAAGTTTTTTTGCGCAGCATGTATTTGTGCAACGCGAATGTGCGCGGTAATGTCGGTGCCAGAGGTCTCGTAAAGTTTGGCCGCAGCGTCTAGGTCGCCCAGAGAAAATAATACGGCGGCGTGTTCGGCGAGGACATCAGTAGACACGTCATAGGTTAGCTCTAACTCTTCGAAGTAGGCAATCGCTTGTTCGGAACCATTGACTAAGCGAGTTGCATTACGCGCTGCTGCAAGCAATATTTCTGCCCGGTCAAGATTGCGTGCTTGTTCTGGACGGTCTTTAATCCCATCGAGCACACTTTGGAAAATTTCGGCAGCATCATCGACGCGATCGACGTCCACTAGTAAGTTGCCCAAAGCAAAGCGTAAGCCGAGGTTGTCTGGCTCGAGGCGCAACATCAGGCGGGTTAAACTATCCGCTTCATCGCGGCGACCTTCGTCAAGGAGAACACTCATAAGCATGTTCATTTTTGCAAAATTTGTTTCTTCGTTTATAGTTACGTGCAGTAATTCTTCGAAGCGTTCGCGGTCGGTGCGAGTGTGCAAGCCGCCCTCAACTATTTCACGCAAGAAGATATCGTCGCGGTTAATGAACTGGAATAGCGACAAGCTGCCAGGAATCAAAAACGCCGCGCACAACAAAGTAATTGCAATGGGTTGGTAGATAGGAGCATTGCGGTTGCCACCTGTATTGCCCAATACCGATTGCATTGGTCTCTCATCTGATGCCTTGAGCAAATCGTGAATCAAAGAGCGAGATTGACCGTCAAAACTAATGAAGCGGAATACATGCTCTTTCTTGATTTCAGGGCCAATAATACGATTGACGATTCGCTGTACTTCGAAGATACCACTTGCTTTGCCAAATGGTGTTTGCAAACGGAATTCGTGCGACGAGCCGATATCTAATTCTTCAGGTAACAAGGCGCGTAATCCAGAGCGACTGACGTCGTCGGTAGCGGCTTCGATTATTTCAACCTTGCCATCACCGCCAGCGTTTTGTTTCGCGATGCCAAGAGGGAGGCGGTATGACAAACGTGGCTCTTTACGTTTGCGCCATTGGCCTGGGTCGGCCAACCAACTCAAGATTCGGTTTGGCCTGGTGCCAGATTTTTCGAACTGATCGTACTGCATTGGCACGACGAAGTTCATAAGGGCGTCCATTAGAGTGTCGATTGCCACAACAGGTGCGTCGACAAACATCGCGCCATAACTGGACATAGTGATGGCATCCTTGGGGCGCTCCAGTAGAGGATCGATTGCGTCAACGTCAGAGTGCTGAATGCGACCCGGCATAGTAACTACCTTGCCACCAATAGAGATGTCGAACTCTCCCTCAGACCCATCAGGGTAGTTTTCGAAAGCGATAAAGCCAACACCTTTCTCGTTAATGTCGCTAGTAATGCCAGCACCAAAGAGTTCTTCGCCGTCGGGACTCGTTAGGCGGAAGCTCACCGGCAATCCTGCGCGGTGCCGGTATGAAAAGCGTTTGTTGCTGGCTGCTAGTGACCTACGAATTACAGCCCATGCCAACCACATCTGATAGATCGTTAGTGGTCCAGCTATGGCTAGGCCAAGGAAGTCTGGGTTCGAATCAAACATTACTCGGAACGTACCCCAAATGATTGATAGGCCACCAATCCCGAACACTAACGCTTGTGGCATCAATAACGGAGCCAGCGATGCGTTGTCTTGACGCCCGCGTTTAGAGGTAACCACAAACTTTGATTTCTTCTGACTGAAAATTGCCCTACAACATCCTCGAATGTTTGTCCAGAATGTCATCATCGCGAATAGCTCGATGTTCATCAAGCTAGCGTGTTTCCCAGAAATTGTTCGCAGAACGGCATGAGTGACAACGATGTAGAAAATTAACATCATCACAATCGGTGCTGTAAATTTAGTAAATGGTGCCACTCCTGTGAACAATAACAAAATAGGGGTTAAGTAAACTGCCAAGCGTGTAAAACCACTGAACCAGTGAACGATTGAAGCCCAGAAGGATAGTCTCTGAGCTAGTGATAGTCCGCTCATGAACAACGGGTTGTCATGCCACAAAATTGAGACGTTGCCTTCTGCCCAACGCAAACGTTGAGAGTGGAAAGTAGTAACGTCTGGAGCCGCCATGCCGGCGATTAGTGATTCAGAAACGAATAGCGAGCGCCAGCCGTTTGCAGACATTCGAAGACCCGTGTGCATGTCTTCAGTGATAGTTTCTACAGCTACTAGACCCACGTCCTCAAGGGCAGTGCGGCGAAACATCGCCGCGGAGCCCGCGAAAATAACCGAGTTCCAGTGATTACGTCCTGGTTGAATTTGTTGATAGAACAACAGGCCTTCTTCCCAGTATTTTCCTTTCGCGTAGTCAACTGATGATTGAAAGTTCTCGAAATTGTAAAAAGCGTGTGGCGATTGCACGAAACCCAATTTGGGGTCGTGGAATAAACCTAGCATGCGTTCAATAAAGTTTCGTGACGGGATGTGGTCGGCGTCGAGTACAACCACGAACTCGCCTTTGGTTATTTCGAGTGCATGGTTTAGGTTACCAGCCTTTGCGTGACGATTTTCTTCACGTGCAATATAGTCGATGCCCAACTCTGCAGCAAGCTCGCGGATTTCTTCGCGGTTACCATCGTCTAAAAGGAAAGTGCGATGATTGTAATTCATCGCTTTTGACGCGTTAACAGTTGCACGCAGCAGCGAAGCATCTTCGTTGTAAGTAGGGATGTAAACATCTACCGAAACGTCTTCGAGTGGCTCGAGATGTGGCACATCTTCGATCTCCCAAATTTGGAAGAAATAAAGCATAAGGCTGATTCCGCCAGAAAATTCGGCGAAAAGCAATAGCATTGATGCGAAAGTAGCGTAACTGCCGTCAAGATTCAGTGTGAACATGACACGGAACACTAAATAGATTACTGTGGTTAACACAGCGATTAACATAAGTGACTTACGCACAAAGGGCGGAGGCCCCATGCTCGTGGTATTCGAGCGGGTGTAAGATCCTACCGTGTAATCATTTACGGTTTTCAAGCTTCTAAAACCTATTAAGAGAGAGACGAAAAGGGTTCGCAGTAACGAAACGCCCGTATATAGGATATACCACACTTATGCAGAATGTTGATAAACATAGTAAATCCCTGGTTATTTTTACGCGATAAACAGGGCTTTAGGCACTTAAAGCCGTTAATCCTTGCCTAGAAGCGGTATACGAAGCCGAAAAAGGCGCTGCTTGAATTATAGTAAGCAGAAGTAAGCGTGCTAGTTTTAACTAGCAGTGACGTATGGTCATCGAAATCATAATTGAAGGTTGCCCGGAGGTTGTCATAATTATCACCTTCTGAGTCCCAAATACTGGAGTATGACAGGTCATACCAAGTTTGATTAGCGCCTTTGAAGAAGTCTTTTCCTATCCACTGGCGCCATCCAATAGATGCAGAGTAGGAGCTGTAGCCGTTTGGCGCAAAATAGCGAGCAGCCCCAACTTCCTCTTGATAATCTTCATTGTTGAGATTGCCAAAATCTTGGTAATCGTACACCAATGACACTTTTAGCTCTTTAGGTGGCAGAGTGATGTTCAGCATATTCGCCACATGAAGCTTAAGGAGAGAGTTGTCATCAGAATAACTCGCAGTTGTCAGTCGGATATTTGACTCCCAAGATCGATTAACCAAGTATGCCAATCCAATGTCTACGCCAGTCCGGGATACAGGGTCGCTGGCATTTAAGGCAATTCCGGAGCCGGTTTGCGCGTCAATTAAAGTCTGATGGTCAATCTTTGAAACAAGGCTGTTTTGATTTTCAATAATGTTTTCACTAAAAATGCTGGCGAATAGCGTAAGCTCATCATCCAAAGAAACGTCAACGCCGATATCGTAGGTCATTGATTTATCAAGGTCATTTACATACCCTTCTAAATTGAGGTCAGAATGAACGAGAAACCGACTGGCCCCCTGTTCGTTTTGCTGGGGATTGTTCTTGTAGCCAATAGTAAAGACGTTTCCCGAATACCCATTAGTGTCAATAGGGATATCGCCAAATCCTGGAGATAAATCTAGTTTCGTGTAGGTTAACGAGAGTTTTTCATCGATATCGCCTAGCGGTAGCGATGTCCCCACCGAGAACTTACTTATGGCTAAGCTTGAGCCATCACCATAGCCTGTTCGGTGCTTTGAGTCTTGATTTATAGACTCGAAAGCAGTGTGAAAGCTAGGCGACAATTCGTGAGTGTTACGCGACAAAGCCATGCGTGCTTCGCGGTGATTAGAATTAATCTGTAGAATTCCCTCGTACTCCTCTATCGCTTTAGCTGTTTGCCCGGTGTTGCTAAACGCTTGAGCTAAATCAAAACGTGCCTCTTGGTTGGAAGGCTCTGTTTCTATTAAACTGCGCAGCAAAGGGATTGCCTTGTAGTAATGACGATCCAGTAACATCACTTTCGAGCGCTGCTCGAGGCTAGTAATAGTTTCAATTTCGGCATTGGCTGCACCAATCAAGTGCATGCCTTCGACATCTTCGGCAGTCGGCATGCCAGTGCCGCTAATATTAAACGCTTCAGCCTCTGCTAATTGCTCGTATGTTGCAGTAGCAGCCTCGGGATTTTGCGACCATGTTTGCGCGCGAGCTTTTTCGCGAATCGCAACTGAGTAAGTCGGGTCGTGTTGCAATATAAGATCGTAACTTTTTACCGCCTCATCGTACAGTTTCATTGATGCTTGAATACGTGCCACGCCAAGGCGCGCGCGAATGTTTGACGGCGCTTGGCGCAACAAGCGTTCGAAATCAGTTAAGGCGGATTGAGCCATGCCGTCGCCTCGTGATGAAGCCTTGGCTTCGCCGCGGCTTACTAGAGCAGCTTGATTACCTGGATCCCAACTCATGATTTGGTTGAATAATTCAATAGCTAATTTGTAGTCACCATCGTCTGCAGCTAGTTGGCCTAAATTCATTAGTAGTCTAAAGTCAGCGCCCATGCCCTCCATGCCTTGTTCAAGCAATTCCGCGTTCGCGCTATTTGCGCCGGTTAGGCGCGAATCAGCTTTTGCTAAGCCATAGCGCGCTTCTGGAATCAGGCCACCATATGGGTCACGCAAAATTTCATCGAATAAAGTCTTAGCGCGTAAGCCCTGGTTTTCTGCTAGATATGCGTCAGCTAAAGTTGTTTTTACAGCGAGTGTGCCATATGAAACAATTGGATTATCCTCAATAAACTGCAGGCACATGTGCCGCGCTTCAGTGGCCATGCCACGCTTAATATAGGATCTAGCTAATAACACAACAGCCTCGAAGTCGCGCGGATTACTGTTCATTATGCTACGGCAATGGGCGGCCGCTTCTTGGTAGCGCCGCTCGACGAATAGGCATCTTGCTAACTCGAGCTTAGCATTCTGACTGAACGAGGAATTGTCGGGGACCCTTTTAAGCTCGGCCTTCGCCTTTTGGTATTCGCCACTTTGACAATATAGTTTACCTAAAGCAAGGCGTGTCTCAAAGTCAGTTGAATTGTCCCCTAGAAGGCGACGATAAATTTCTAAGGCGTGAGCATATTCACCGGTCATGGAGTGGTACAAACTTTTACTCTGCAGGTAACTTCGAGACTCACGGTCTAATTCTGCGCTTGCAAGAATTTGCAAAGCTTTGTTCGGCAAGTGTGCGGCAAGGTGCAAGTTAGCATTGGCGATTAAAGCGGCGGCATCATCTGAATTCTCGCCGAGCACGCGCTCGTTAAGCTCAATTGCCGCGCGGAAGTTACCTGAGTCGCGCATGAAGTAAGATAACTCTAGTAACGCAGGTCTATCAATTTCTTCTAAGTCGGAAATTTCGCGTACAACACCAATTGCTTCGACGTGGTTGCCAAGCATGGTGTGCGCTCGCGCCAAGTCAGCTAGTACTGTAGAATCTGTCGGATCGTCATCAAGCAATTCGACGAGTATGGGCAAAGCTTCTTGGGGACGGCGCGTGTCAAGCAATAAAGCCACCATCAATTGACGAGTAGCTGGGTCGCTAGTATCAAGACCCTGCAAGTATTCATGGTAAACCTCGGTAGCTTTTTCGAAGTCGTTATTCCATGCGTGAATGCGAGCCAACATAATTCCGGCTTCAACTAGCTCCGGATCGATGGCTAATGCTTTTCCGAGTTGCTCGGCAGCAAAGCCCAACTCTTTCATTTCCATGTAGATACTCGCTAAAGAAATACGCGCATCGGTGTTATTAGCGTCAACGCGAATTAATGCTTCGTATTGCGTAACGGCTTCTAGTAAGCGACGTTGCTGGGCCAAAATGCCGGCATACTCTTTTAGCCCTTCGGTAGAGCGGGGGTATTGACGGAGTAAATCTTCGTAACGTGTTGCAGCGTCATCGAGATTACCGAGAGAAACAGCGTTTCGCGCGCTACTTAACAGTATTGTTTCGGAGCTTACTTCTTGTTCTTCCTGTGCGTAACTAGTACTGCTTAGCACAATCACGGGGCAGGCAAGCAAAGCTATGGGTAGGTACTTATACATTACAATACGAGGATACCTAACAGCACGGCCATTTTCTGTATTAATAGACAGAAAATGGCCGTTTATGGAGATTGCTATTACTTAATAATTGACGTGCAATTCTTTGGCTACCGTGGATGCCTCAATATAGCCATGCCAGTTATAAACAACTGCGCTGAAGTGCAGGCTAGAACCAACAGCATTTGACAAATATCCGACCGGGAAATCGATTGTTGCATCTGCGTTGCCTGTATAGCCCAAGAAGCCGACATTGTGCCTAAAGAAATTCGGCAAACCGTTTCTAGAAGATAGACGCAGAAAAGGGCTGTCTGCAAGAGGCATCTGTATACCTTGATTGGTAAGCCACAGTGTGGTACCGGTATTTGTCGCCAATATTTGGTAAACCTGGCCAGCCATCGCTCGTGGCATATTTACCTTGAGCCTAACTCGTGTCGGGTTGCTTGCTGAAATGTTGTCGCCGCTAGGGATTTCAAGACCTTCGACAAAGGCATATCGTGAAATTATTGAGCCTAGAGCAGCTGATGATGATAGCACTAACAGATCGACAAAACCGTAACGATTTAGGCTGCCTGAAGAACCAAGCGCTGAGCCCAGGCGTGATGTTGCGTCGTCGCCTAAGGTGCGGAACAAGATAGCGCCGTTCTCGCCCGAGAACAGAGTGGCAGCACCACGACCGTTTTCGGCAGATGGTGCGCCAATGAATACGTCAGGCCAGAAATCGCCATTAGTATCGCCTACAGGAGAGATCGTTGCACCGAACCCGTCGCCCATTTCGTGGCTTTGGTAGTAACGAATGACGCTGTTAGTTAGGCCGGAGAATACCACCACGCCGCCTTGCGAAAGAACAGGGTCGTTTTTGAAGGCAGGAAGTCCAACTGCGATATCTGGGTAGCCATCGCGGTCGATGTCGCCAACACCAGCAATGCTGAATCCGAAGTGCTGGCCACGGTATTGCCCTTGAAAGTGCGCCATTGGTGAGCCGTCGAGACCAGAGTAAACATCGACAGTGCCAGGGTAGCTACGGCCATGAGCTGAATCGTAGCCAGGAGCGCTGATCAGGATATCAGGGTAGCCATCGCGGTTAACGTCATCTGCTGCAGCTACCCTAGTGCCAAAAGCCGAATTGGAATGCACGCCATTGAAGGTGTACAAGTGCTGACCAAAGTTAGGGTTGCCATTCCATGAGCCAGAGAACACGTGAGCAGCACCAACGTTTGGCTTACCTATCCAGGTGCCAGGAGCGCCAATAATTACATCGCGGAAGCCATTGCGATCGACATCGTCTACACCAGCAACAGAAGCGCCTAATAACGCTCCGGGTCTAGAGCCATACCAAATCTTGAGAGTTTCTCCAGTAGAGCCTGAGACTAAAACAGCTGCGCCACAGTGGTTTTTGCCGTTGGCTGATGCCAATGGTGCGCCGATCAAAATATCAGGGAAACCATCGGAATTAATATCACCTGCAACAGTCACCGCTAGTCGGTCGCCGAAGTCGGCAAAGGAGTTTTCCCAGACAAACATGATATTGCCAGTGAAGCCTGAATAGGCGTATACACGAGCCCAGCTAACCCCAGTGGCGGCGTTTTGGTAAATGCCCGCCGCAATGTAATCGCTAGAGCCGTCGTTATTTATATCGCTAGAAATAAACACATCATTGCCGCCAGACAATGATGCGCTTGACAAGTCAATCCGTGGACTGCTGTCTTGCTGTACTTTCCCGTACCAACCACCAGCTTCAGCGACCTGCTGAGCTGAGATTGAACCAGCGCTAAGGCCGAATGCCAAGGCCGCTAGAATGAATTTCGGGGATGCAAATGAGGGATTCATCGGAGAGTATCGAAGAACGTTAAGTAATGGGGATGACCTATTCCTTCTAGATGCTTGAATAATAGCACTAAGCAGCTGATTATAGGTGAAGAATATTGAGATAAATCTAGAAATTTTTAACAATAAAGGGGTTATCGTCAATTATTGCCCTTGCTATTTCTTTGGCCTTATCTAGGTTAAT
>JAPKEZ010000044.1 GCA_028821845.1 Planctomycetota bacterium
CAACCACTCAAGACCGCATCGCATTTGTCCAACGTATGGGCAAAGCATTGCATCGCTATGGCGCCCCCGCCCATCGCCTTCAAGATGCACTAACGGCGATGTCTAACGAGCTTGGGCTAAAGGCTAACTTTTTCACCACACCGTCGGCGATCATGTACAGCTATGACATTCCGGGTGAAAACGGTATCGCGCATTTGCAGCGGGTGCACAACAACTCTATCGACTTACATCGTTTAAGTCAGCTCGATAAATTGTTTAACGACTTTCTCGGCACTGACTTAACAGTGACCGCCGCCAACGCGCGACTCGATAACATCCTTAATGAAAATTACGGATACAATCAAATCACAAAGCTATTTGCCTTCACCTTGACTAGTGGCGGTGCGTCTACCTTCTTCGGCGGTAATCTCGGCGATGTAGCGTTATCTTCAATTTGCGGGTTCTTGCTGTTCTTGATCTTCCAATGGTCGCAACACCGCGATGCGGTCAGACGTTTGTTCGATCCACTATCGGCGACGGTAATTAGTTTCGTTGCCACGGTTGGCGCCGCGCTGCTTGGCGCCAACGCCGACATTTCTACTTTAGCCGGCATAATTGTTTTAGTCCCTGGCTTCAGCATCATCATCGGCTCGACCGAGTTAGTGCTTGATCACCCGGTGTCAGGTTCAGCGCGCCTAGCTCGTGCCGGCATGACAGTAATGATGTTGTTCATTGGAGTGTTATTTGGCAGCGGACTTGCGCAACACCTCTTCGACATCAACAGCCTACAGCAAGTGGTACCGCCGGCAATGCCCGTATGGCTCCCACCACTCTCCATCGTCATCGCCGGCCTCGGCGTTGGTGTGCTATTTAATAACTCGCGCCGCGATTTACCCTGGGCAGTGGTCGCTGTTTGCCTGCCCTATCTAGCGATGAAGTTTGGTTTAGAAAATCTAGAGCGCGCGCCAAGCTTGTTTCTTGGTGCCGTTATCGTTGCCTTGTTCGGCAATATGTTCGCCCGCGCTTTCGACCGTCCTGCACTTACCGTGTTGATGCCGGGCATTTTAATATTGGTACCGGGCGCAACTAGCTTTCTGTCCATCACCGACATCGCGGGTGGCAACTTCGAAACAGGACTGCAATCGGCGTTTCAGGTGTTTATCAGTGGCGCGGCAATTGTCGCTGGGTTTATGACTAGTAGTTTGTTGTTGCCACCACGCAAAGCACTGTAGTTTTCGGCTACTGCTTCTTCACAGACTTAGTCATTAACTCAAATCGGCCATTGGCGTGATGCCACCTGTTAACGGCAGCGCGTAATCAATAAAGGCTTGAGTCACCCCTTGATGTCCGGCAATGTAATCATCGGGCATGTCTTTAGTGTGCTTCGCCACGTTTTTAAGAGCGGTAACAATCGTATCGCACTGATACTCGTCGCCATCTAAGCGGCGCAACGCAATCGAACCAGATCCGTATTCGCCGCTCACTGCAGCCTCGACAGCTTTGCGCCCCACCATGCGCGCTTCAGTGCGATCTACTTCACTAGCATCAGCAGGAAAAGAACGCTGCAGGTAACCAAAAGTATCTGCGCGCACCCGCAGGCCTTCAAAATTATCTCTGACTAGGTTTGCTAGAGCGTCACCCAAAGCGCCAGTACCAGAAAGTTGCACGTTGCCATGGCTATCGGTTTGGCCGGCCATCGCCGAACCACTCATTTCAGCATACACTTGCAAGAACGATACGCCCTCAGCATTGTGAATGCCCTCGCTCACAGCTACAACACAACGGCCAAGGCGGTCGTGTACTTCTTTTACATCGACAATGAATTGCTCAGGATCGAAGACACGTTCTGGCAAATAAACCAAGTGCGGTCCGTCTTCGTCATTGCGCTTGCCGAGCACTGAAGCAGCGGCTAGCCATCCAGCGTGGCGACCCATAATGACGTTAATTTTTACACCACGTAGCGAACGGTTATCGCGGTCGTCGCCTTGGAAAGCGTGAGCTACGAAACGCGCGGCGGAACCGTAACCTGGGCAGTGATCGGTAACTCTAAGATCGTTGTCGATAGTTTTCGGGATATGGAAGCAACGAATTTCGTAACCGAGTTCGGCAGCTTGTTGCTCGACGATATGTGCCGTTTCAGCAGTGTCATTACCACCGATGTAAAAGAAGAAACGGATATCGTTTTTCTTGAACTGCTCAACCATTATCGCCACGTCTTCGACAGATGCCTTGCGGCGCACCGAGCCAAGTGCTGCGGCAGGGGTTAGCGCAACCGCTTCGAGTGTTTCGGCGCTTTGGTTACCGAGGTCAATCCAATCTCCATTCATGATGCCTTCGACACCGTGGCGTGCACCAAGAATCTTGGTGATGCAATCGTGCTTGGCAGCTTCTTGAATGAAGCCGACTAGTGATTGATTGATTACAACGGTTGGTCCGCCAGACTGGCCGATGATGGCCGCTCCTGTGAGTTTATTTGTCATGTTATTTGGGAAGATGTTTGAGGCGAATGATGCCCAATTATTCTCCGGTTGCCGCGCGATAATAATTAGCAACTGCAGATTGGCGGGCGCCGCGCATCACGTGACGCACAAATGGCAACATAAACACTGCGGCGATGAGTGGCCATTCAAGTAAATCGCGTAGCCATTCACTGCAAAAAATTAATGCCGCTTCAATGATGAAGCCAAGCAGCACAATAACGAATATTGCGAACGGTCGCCTGAACAGAAAGCCGACTGCGCGCAAAATAGCCAGCACAGCTGAACTGCGTTTACCTACCACTATTGATGCGCGAGCCAAGTCAATTATGATTTCGATTTTGAGCAAGGCCAACATGTAAAGCAGTTGCCGCGTGATATCAATAGCACGGCCAGTGGTCTCGCTGGCCGCGAGTGCGGCGTCGCCCTCGGGCATTAATTTCTCTAGCACCCATTCGGAAGGTGTTCCCCAGAAAAAGTAAGTGGTCAATGCAAACACTGGCAAAGCGAGTAGCCAGGTGCGCAAAAACGGGAAAAACGATTCTCCGCCGCCCTTCAAGAAGGCGCGTAAAGAATGTTCATCGCGGTAGTGCGTGGCCATCGACATCCATCCGGCGCTGAATAGCAGACCGAAGATTGATGACAGCAGAATTAGCAAAGGCATCACATCGGAGATCGAAGTCAAAGTGTCGCACGATTGAATTTGCCATTCTCTGAACATCCATGCTGGAGCTGATTCGGGTAACGCCAATATAGATTGTCCGGGCAAATCTTGCACAGCGCTCAAATCACGATTGGCCTGATTGAACATCGGTACTGCGACCACCAACGGCAACACGCACGACCATAGCATCAAGAAGCACAATACTCGCGGCCGTATTAAAGCGAAGAATATCCCACCGATTAAAAAGCGCACGGACCCAGGTCGCGCGGCCGCCATATCTTCTTGAGAATCTTCGACAATGTCGACAATCTTTTCTGGTTGCTGATTCGCTTCTGGCTCGTCACTGAAGTTCATCGCGTCAACAATAATTTGTTCTTTAGGTTGCTCTTCTTTCACCCTGCACCTCCGAAGTAATGGAGTACTTGCTGCGCCCATAACATGGTGCGTATTGAAACATGCCAAGCAGTATCACTACCCTCAACATCTTCGGCTAATTTTGAATTGTTAAACCAATCGCGGTCGAGCATCAACTTGCGTTGCGGATCGACTTCGACGCGCACTGCTTTGACTGCAAAATCGCCAATCTCAATGCGCTTAGCACTGTCAACGCCGTCCCAAACGCCGTGGTGCACACTGCCGTCTTCGAATGTCACCTCGATATCGACTGGTACCACGAAGGCGCCACGCCGTCGCACTCCGATTTCCACATGATAAGTACCGTCGTCGTTTACAGCATTAAGGACGAAGTGAGCAGAGTAATCGAGCTCGTCGTTTTTATAGTAAGCGTGTTTCCAAAAGCTATCCCAATCGACACCAGCATCAACCGCATGCTTCGCCACCACATCAAAGAAATCTTGCGGCAGCGGATGCTTAAACCTAAAGTTGGTGTGATAGTCGTGCATCAATCTGATAAACACATCTTCACCAACGATGCGCGATATTGTCTCGAGGGTTAGCGCTGGACGACGGTAGGCGTTTACTCCGCGCAAACCACTGTCGAACAAATCATAAGTTGGATGAGCTAGCGGCTGCCCCCAGTCGCGCAACAAACTCGAACGCAGCCCAATCGATGCCGAGCCTTCAACATGCGGGTAATAAGTCGTAAGCGGCAACTCACTTAAAAACTTTTGCACTGAGTTATTGTGACGCAATTCATACGACAACGCAGGGAAAAACTTAGATTCCGCGTTTTCCCAGCGCTGCAAACCTAACATTCCGCGCTTATCACCCTCTTCGTAACTTGGAATAGTCATCGGAGCGCGGCCGTAATATTGTTGGCCAAGCAGTGTGTAAGTGTCGAGCGGAGCATTGAAGGCTAGATCTAAAATTCGATTTGTAGAAAACGTATTGAATCCTTCATCAAGCCAAGCGTGACGAAACTCGTCGTTGGCGACTAAGCCATACCAAAATTGATGACCGAATTCGTGAACAGTTACACCTTGCGGACTTAATGTTCGGTCGGCCATGCCCAAGCGCGCGCCACCGGTAAACAAACGTGGGTATTCCATGCCTCCGGTCTGGCGCGCATTATTCGCCGGATCAACAACCGAAATAGTTTCGTAAGGGTAGGTGCCGTACCACAAACCAAAATAGTAAAGAGACTTTGCTGTAGCGTCGAAATAACGATTTGCATATTCAGCATGCTCGGGCTGCAGCAGCAAAATCATCTCACAAGATTGTGGGCGCACTTCCTTTGGCGTTTTGCCCAAAGCCGCGCTTATTTTCATCTCTTCGGCATCGTCACGGTAGTCTATCTCGTGAAAAGTGCGGCGCAACAACAACGCTTCGGCATCAACGGTGAATGCGAAATCGTGGACATCTTCTGCTTTTGAGGAGTAAACAACTTTTTTATCATCTATCTGGGAAGGAGTGGTGATTTCTTTAAGCGTTCCAGTGGTAACGCAATGATCGCGAAAACGTTCGGGCAAAGTCAACTCAACATTGTAATCTGCGAAGTCGGCGTAAAACTCAGACATGTAATGGTAAGGTTCGCAATTCCATTGATCTTTGCCATCAAGCTCTTCGTAGACCCCGAGCTTCGGATACCACTGCACTGCATGCAAGTAACCACCCTCTCCCCATCCGCTACGGCGAAATGCTTGAGGCATAATCGAAGTAAATTCGAGGCGCACTTGCACCGAGCCGCCTGGCTCGATGGCAACCGGCAATTTAACAACACCCACAGTCCTATCAACATCGTTTACGTATTCGAATGTTAGTTCTTCGCCAGAGGCCGTAGCGTTGCCATCAACGTCGACGGTTGAAAGCATCGAAGCTTCAAACACATTGGTACTACCCTTCACGCGCGGCAAATCAGTCGAGCCGTAGTAGCGTCCTTCAGTGAGAAACACCGTGTCTTTATTCGACCACGCATTGTTGTAAACATGCCAATAAAGTTCGTCGGTTGGCGTCGATGCGGTATTAACCCAGCTAACAACCAGCGAGCGGCCGTAAATTGTACGGCCATCGTCATGGAGCTCGATGTCGAGGTCGTAACTCAGCTGCGCAGCAAGGAAACCTGGCAGCAACGCCGCGGCTAAAAAAGAAAGGATGGTCGTACGCTTGCGCATACAACCATCCTAACTGATGAATGAGTCTAGAAAAAGCTATTTAGGCATCGGATGGGTTTAACATCCGGCGCAGACGTGACACCGCGTTGGTGTGAATCTGCGAGACGCGTGACTCGGTGATGTTGAGGCGTGTACCAATTTCGCACATCTTCATATTATCGCGGTAGTACATGCTCATTACCGATTTCATTTTTTCTGGCAGAGTATCGATAGCAGTGTGCATCTTGTCCATCATTTCGTCTTGCTCAACGCTATCAGTGTCTTTACTCGCACCCAAGCCGATATGTCCATCTTCGTCAGTTGGTAGTGCAACGATAACTGGTGCATCCTTGCCTGTTTCCTTGGCCTTATCACGTATAGAGCGCGGCAAGAAGTCCATGCGGCGAAGATCATCGAGGATGGCGCCGCGCACACGGTGGTAAGCATAAGTCTTGAATTGTGCTCCTTGAGATTCGTCATAAGATCGAGCTGCGCGCATCAAGCCGAACATGCCAGCAGCGTAAAGTTCTTCTTCAGATACGCTAAATGGCAGGCGGCCTTTGATTTTATTCACAATGTGCCACACGAGGTCGGTCCACTGGTCAATTTGGGCTTCGTACTTGTTTGGGGTAGTTTGTTTCATTTCTAGCTCTCATACGGCATATCGCCGTTCATAACTGCTATCGGATAGTAAGTCGCAATTACTTTAGTAAAAAATAGATAATCCTTAATCCTTTTTATAAAAGGACTTATGGCTTATATTTGTATTTGCAGCTTACTATCGGAAGTATTTCCAGGCCAAATCGCTAGTAATGGATAGTCAAATAAGCCACAATGAGCCCATAACCCCAGAATTGATAACACTTTGGCCAAATCTAAACACTTAACCGCCGAGCAGATGGCGTCATCGCAGCGCGAGATCTCGATATCCGAGTTTTTTGCGAAGAACCGGCACCTACTAGGCTTTGACAACCCTAAGAAAGCGCTTCTGACCACTATTAAAGAAGCTGTCGACAACTCTATGGACGCCTGCGAAGAAGCTGGTATCCTGCCTGAAATATTGGTCGAAATTATGCCCATCGATGGTCAAGAGGACCGTTTTAAGGTAGCTATCCAAGACAACGGCCCTGGCATCGTCAAAGCTCAAGTGCCAAATATCTTCGGCAAGTTGCTTTACGGCTCTAAGTTTCACAGCCGCCGTCAGTCTCGCGGTCAACAAGGTATTGGCATTTCGGCTGCCGGCTTGTATGCGCAGATGACCACAGGAAAGGGCCCAGAAATTATTTCGCGAGTCAAGCGCAAAAAAGCACACCACTTCGTGTTGCAAATGGACTCGACAAAAAACAAGCCGATGATTACGCACGACGAAGAGCTTGATGATTGGCATCTGAAGCATGGCACGCGCTTTGAATGTGCACTCGAGGCGACTTATAAGCGCGGCAAAGGATCGGTTGATGATTACATCAAGCAAACTGCCGTTGCCAATCCGCATGCATCACTCACCTATCTCGCTCCTGGGATGGAAGAACCAATCGTCTACGAGGCGTCATCAAGAGTTGTACCAGAGCGCGGCGAAGAAATTAAACCACACCCTTATGGTGTAGAGCTTGGTGAGTTAATCAAAATGCTGCGTCAAACAAGCTCGCGGTGGCTGTCGTCCTTCCTCAAAGAAGATTTCTGCCGCGTTGGGCCTAAGGTCGCAAAATCAATTATCGCCGAAGCTGGTCTTAGCGAAAAATCTTATCCATCGCGCATCGCGCGTGAAGAGGCCGATGCACTACACCGCGCCATTCAAAAAGCTAAGATTTCATCGCCGCCAACAACATGTTTATCACCAATAGGTGAAGAACGCATCCTGGAAGGACTCCAAAAAGAAACGGATGCCGACTTTTACGCAGTTTGTACGCGTCCACCTTCTGTGTATCGAGGCAACCCCTTTCAAATTGAAGTTGGCATTGCGTGGGCTAAGCCAGGCGATGATCACCTCGATGTCGATGGTGATGGCAAGATTACTAAAAGCAAAAAGAAGAAGCGCGGTACTTTTGATACCGAAAACTTATTGGGGAATGCCGACGACGCTATACGTATTCTGCGTTTTGCTAACCGCGTGCCGTTGTTAAGCCAGCAAGCTAGTTGCGGTTTCACCAAGGCGGCTATTTCTACTAGCTGGAAAAACTACGGCTTGCAACAATCGAAGGGATCCATGCCCGTTGGTTCCGCGGTAATTTTGGTGCACATGGCAAGCGTGTGGGTACCGTTTACTTCTGAGGCTAAAGAAGCGATTGCGCCATACGACGAAATCCTTAAAGAAGTACGGCTTGCGATGCAAGAAGCCGGACGCAAGTTGGGTGTTCACATCCGCAAGGGCAAAAAGATCTCATCTGAATTCCAGAAACGCAATTACATCGATGCGTTCTTGCCACATGTCGGAATTGGCTTGCAAGAGATTTTGAAACTAGAACCAGAAGTGCGCGAAGACACAGTTGATATGTTGCGCGCAACACTCGAATCAACTCGTAAGATTTAGGACGATGGCTGCTAAAAAGAAAAAGAAGGTTACCAAAAAAGCTACTAAGAGAAAATTCGCCCCAGACAAGGTCCGGAAAGCGGGACCGTCCAAGCGAAAAGGCAAGAACGATTTGTCTGAAGTGGCTATAGAGTCGATCAAAGATGTGGCCCTAGACGTGTTTAATGTGGCTAATAGCGGAGAATTACCTGAAATGGTAATGCCCCAGCGTAACTTAAAAAACGTCACCTACGACAAGAAAACTGGTTATTTCGAAATGGCTGGCAACATGAAAACACGCCGCTTAGACGTGAACTCGGTGAAGACTTTCGCCCAGACTTTGCGACTAATGTCGCTGGCTAAAGACATGGTTGCCGACGACGACTTCGCTACGAAGCGTGAGGCTTACTACGTATCGAAAAACTGGGGAGACGCCAAGTTTGGCGAGCAGCGCGAATCTGATAGTGTGCTAGATGATATCGAAGGCATGTTCTCGCTAAAAGATATTACGCGGGAGATTTTGCGATTCCGCCCTGAAGAGCATGGTGGTTCGGTTGTTGGCGCGTTGACGGTTATAGACCGTGACCCTGAGACTGGTGATGCTATTCGTTCTGATTGCGCGGCAATGGGCTCAGGCGCGTACACTATCCCGAGCTCGGTTGACCATCTCGGTTTTGAAACTTCAGCGGATTTTATTATCGCTATTGAGACCGGCGGTATGTTTCAGCGATTGAATCACCATCGCTATTGGCGCAATGCGAATTGCATATTAGTCGAGATGAGCGGAGTACCGACGCGTGCCACGCGTCGTTTTACGCGACGCTTAAGCCAAGATCTAAAGTTGCCGGTTTACGTGTTTGTTGACTGTGATCCGTATGGCATTTGTAATATTTACCGTACCCTGAAGGTTGGCTCTGGTGCTTCAGCGCACATTAATAAAGATTTCTGCGTGCCGGAAGCGACCTTTATGGGCGTGACTCCTCAAGACATCATCGACTTTCAGCTAGAAGATGCTACCCACCCATTACTGCCAGTCGATATCAAGCGGGCTAAAGACGCCTTAAAGAACGATCCGTTCTTTAAGGCGCATCCTAAATGGATAAAAGCGATTAAACAGATGCTAAAGATGGGTGTCCGTGCAGAACAGCAGGCTTTCGCTAAGTGGGGCTTGAATTTTGTTATTGAAGAATATTTGCCAACGAAAATCAAAAACGCTAAGAATTTCTTACCGTAATTTCCGTATATTTGCCTAAAGTAAGTTGGTCTGAGTGACGAAGAAGGGGTGAAGTTAACACTTCGCTCCAATGAGAACGCCTCACACCAAATCGAATTCCGGTTTTACCCTGGTAGAATTGTCAGTGGTAGCCGCAATTATTATGGTGCTGGCGACTATGGCGTTGCCGAATTTCCAGGCTACTGTTAGCAACGCGCAAGTATCCGCTGCGCAATCGCAGCTCGGCCGCATGCGCACAGCTTGCGATTTTTACACTTTCCAGCACTTCGAGCAAATCCCCGGATACGACAAGTCTACGGAACTGTGGTCTGAGCAAACGCTGCTCAATCAGTTGCAATTAGCCAGCAACGACGAAGGCATCACTGCTGTGATAGGCACAGCAGGCTACTACTTCGGCCCTTATTTGCGTGACGCTCTTCCGGCCAATCCATTTAACGATCTAGCGACCATCATGGTTATTCAACCAGGTGGGACATTTCTAAATGCTGATGACACAACAGGTTGGGTGTACTGGTCGGACACTGGCTCATTCAAAATCAACACCACTACCGTCACCGAGGGCGGCCTAGTCCTCTTCGAACTATGAAAAACAATAACAAACGCCCTTTAGTTGCCTTGGCTGCTGCCATGGTATTCATATTTTCTACTGTAGCGATAGTAAATTGGATTTAGCTTAAGCTACGTTGGCTTTCTTGCCGAAAGAAGAATACACCATAGCCTAATCCATGAAATTAATTACTCGCACATCGCCGATTGCCGTCCACTTTGGGTCGCTTGAAACACGCCTCTTACAGCTAGATGGTGGCCCTAACGGCTGGTCAGTGCGTTGCGCTGAAGAAGTAGAGGCTGCTGGAGCTGGTCGTCAAATGACTGTTGTCGAGAATATGCTTCCGCGGTTAAAAGCGATGAAAGCACGCGGTAAAGACTGCCTGGTTAGTGTGAGCGGGGACGATGTCGCTGTATCTCTGGTACCTGTTGATGAGCACAATCGCGGCAAAATGCAGCAAACTTTGAAGGACACTGCACTACGGTCGATCAACGACCCAGAAGGAGTGGCCTATCGCTACATTCCTCTGAATGGTAATGATGAAGAAGACAATCTTCAGGCGCGTGAAGAACTACTGCTGATTAGTATCGGCCAGTCAGAAAAACGTCGTTGCGAAGAAGCAATCGACAATTTACGCATGCGGACTTGCGGACTTGAGATTTCGGCATTCCCCCTAGCGCGTAGCTTACAGGCGATGCACGGCGATATAGAAAATCCTTGGGGTTTTCTACACCTAGGTTTTGGACACTCTTTCTTCGGCATCATGCAAGGTGGCGAATTGCGATTCTTAAAGCCAATGCAGCTAAACGGCGAACGTTTGCTGGCCACACTTGACAAGGTGTTAAATGTTGACGAAATTGATTTAAACAAATTGGTTTTCAACGACGATGACTCCGCCCCCTCTGAATCAACCCAAGCAACTTCAATATCTAAACTGTCTGAGCAAGCTCTCGGGCGTGGTGCAGAATTACTTCATGCATTGCGCCTTGAGTCAGAATCCGTGGCGCAAGAAGTTCGTGCTTGTCTGCGCCATTATGCTAACCGTCATCGCGGAGCCAAGCTCAATCAAGTTTTCTTAACCGGCTTCGGCGCGAACTTGCCAGAGGTCGAAACTTCGTTAGCGAATGCTTTGCAAATGCCAACCGAAGTCGCCAAACCGTTTACCAACTTAGGTATTGATGCTCCAAAACATATAATGGACAATCAACATCTATGGGCAGTGGCCCTGGGGCTAGCAATGCGAGGGTACAAGTAATGAAAACAGCAGACTTCATGCCGAATGTAGCCTTTGAGCAGCATTTAGAACGTAGACGAACGACTCGCCGTGTGGCGGCCTTAATGCTGTTTATGGCAGCCTGCCTTACTGGAGCGTTCACAGTTTCTGCTGAAGCGAAGCAACAACGCCGCGTCGCGGAATTAGCAGAAGCGCCTAATTCAGAAGAAATTCGCGCAGGACAAGACCTCGGGGCGCTTTACGCCGATATGAATCAATACTCGGCGCGACTCGATTCTTTGAGCGATCACTTGCGCATGCCAACGGCGGGTTCAATCCTGGCCGAGCTTGCAAGCGCTGTTGGCGAATACGTACTTATTGAAAAAATTGAATTCAAGCAAGACTTACGCCGTCAAGGCTTGAGCAAAATAAAATCTGCCGAAATGCATTTGGACATCACTGCTCTAGTGCGCGGCGATGAAAACTTAATCAACTTACCAGAGCGTTTACGTGAGTTCACTTCATTCACTCACGCCAGCATCAACGAAAACACCGAACTGGTCGAGGACATGAACGACACAGTACGCGCCACCATTCACTTGCGTGGTGAGTTACTGATGCCTGGATTCAACAAAGCCAAAATGCATAAGGAGACACGCTAATGGCTGTTAAGTATTACCGACTAGTTTTCTTCCTTGGCTTCATTTTGATTCCGAGTGTAATTTGGGGTGTGCAGGTCAAACCTGACCTTGAATCACGAGACAACTATCTTCAAAGGCAATTAAATGCAATTTCTATTCAGCAACAGAATAGCAAGCTACCGCAGCAACGCGATCAGCTAAACGATATGTGGCAAGATTTTTTACCTATCGCAAGTGAAGCGTTAGAGAATCTTGAGCAAGACTTGAACCCGCACTTAGTGCAGAAAAGAATCGACCGCGCAGCTGCTGAATTGAATTGCGAGATACACATCACGCCTAAGGCAACACAAAAAGATGATCGCGCGGTGCGTTTCATTGTGACTGGCTCAGGTCGATATACCGACTTGGTTAAATTAGTTGACCAGCTAGAACAAGGTCAGCACTTCGTGCGCTTTGAAAAGTTATCGTTTATTATGCCGAGTCTTGATTCCGCGCAGGCAAGTTATGGGGCAGTTCGCTTAACCGGCGCGATCATGATTCCTGTGCTTAAGAACTCTGAACAAACGGAGGTCAAATAATGGTTTCTCGCGGAGAAGAATTACGCCAACAGGGACAACGCAAGAAAGCAATAGCTTTGGTTATATTGCTATGTTGTGCCGGCTTCGTGTGGTCTCGCACTCTCTTTGCCAATGATGACAACAGCAGAGCAGCTGTAGTGGCCTCTGTCACGCCAAGCGCCGCTCCAGTTACTAGCCCAACTGTACATCCAGCCGCCGCGGGTAGCAGCTCGAAAGTGGTTTCATACGAAACAGCTTTACAGAGGCTAGAAGTTTGGCCAAATGCTCTTAACCGGAAGGTATTTCACGGCTCTATCGAAGAGATCACCCCTATCAACAACTTGCTGAATACTGTCATGGAAGAGGCTCTAGAGGCTAGTAATGACACGGATTTAGCTAGCAAAGAAAATCTAGAAGTCATTGATGACCAAGAAGTTATGGCAATTGTCATCAATAGCTTCGACCTTGATTTAAGCACCACTGCTATCTTCGGCGGAACTGCTGTCGCCATTATCAATGGTGATAAATATCAAAATGGTGACTATTTAGAGCTTAAGTTTGATGGTAAATCCATCCGATATGAAGTTAGAGCAATACATTCACGCCGCGTCGTCCTCCGTCTTGGAGAAAACGAGTTCGAACTGAAGATTGCCAACTTCAAAAATGCTTCTAAATCGCTTAACACTAATACTGATCGCCTGCCTGGGCAGCGCGACTCTGACTAGCGCGCAGCAAGATCCTTTTACCGATCTTGGCGAAGACAGTAACATCACTGTCAATTTTCACGACGAAGACTTAGGTCAAGTTCTTGAATTATTCAGCGCGACTTATAAATTGAATCTGGTTTACGGGCCCGAGATTGGTGGCACTGTAACCATGAACTTTTTCGACGCGCCTGTCGAAGATGCGTTGCGCCAGATATTGGCAGCCAACGAATTCGGGTTAGAGATTGATGGCAACTTTTTAATAGTTCGCCCAAAATCTGCTGATGAAGGAGAAACGCAAACTGTGCGCTACCTGCCAACCGTGTTACGCTTAAATCACATTCGCGCAACTGAGGCAACAAAGATGCTCGCCCCGCTACTAGTTGGTAGCGAGCAATTAATTTCTGGCATGCCGGCACAAAAAGGTGTTGATGGCGTAACTGATCTTGGCGGCAACGAAGAAGCGAACCGCGAAACACTAGTGCTTTATGCCAGCGAGCAGACTGTAACTAAAGTGCGCGACCTATTGGATCAACTAGACGTGCCACCTTTGCAAGTGCTTGTTGAGGCGACTATCTTATCGGTAGCATTAAACGAT
>JAPKEZ010000001.1 GCA_028821845.1 Planctomycetota bacterium
TTTACTAGTACGCTACAAAGACGCCAACGGGAAAACAGTGAGTGAGACTTTTTCAGTGCCAGGCACTTGCGAGACAATTTATAGCCTCGGTGAAGGTGCACACGATTTAGAAATAGACCCCGATGTGCAATTGTTGTTTATTCTAGAGTAACTGTAATTGCGCTCAAGCGAAGAGGGTGCTGAACCAGAAATTTCGCAGTGAGTAAATAAATGCCAATAATTCATTCCGGCAGGGTAATCTAGTGAATCGCTAATGAAAGTTTTGTAAATCTGATAGTTATTTATCTACCGCAAGTGGTCGGGTGGCGTAGAATATTCGAGTATGAAAATTAGCCTACCGATTATTTTTGTTTTTGCTGTTTTCGGTGCTTCGGCAAGCCTCTTTGCGCAAGACACTCGTCCTGCGCACAGCGTAACTCCGTGGTCCCACGATAGCTCCGACCTCGAGGTTGACGGTCGTATTCACTATGGTTCTTTCAAGAACGGTATGCGCTTTGCGTGGGCGGATTTGCCGAAGCCAGAAGATCGTGTTTACCTACGTTTGCATGTTGACGCTGGTTCGTTTGGTGAGACCGATAGTCAAGCTGGCATGGCGCACTTCCTCGAGCACATGGCCTTTAATGGCAGTGATAATTTCGAGGCGGGCACTCTGATTGAGTGGTTTCAAGACCACGGCATGAGCTTTGGCGCCGATACAAACGCCCACACCTCTTTTTCAGAAACTGTTTATAAGCTCGACCTCCCAAACCGCGATGAAAAGACATTGCGTGAAGGCATGTTGGTGATGAGCGATTTTGCCAGGGGTATGACAATCTCCGATAACGAAGTGCAGTCTGAGAAGGGTGTCATCGATGGCGAGCAGCGCGAACGAGATTCAGCTGGTTACCGTGTTTTGGTCGAAGGCCTCGAGCGGCAATACAAAGGTACTTTGCTGGCGACAAGATTGCCGATTGGCACCAAGCCAGTGCGCGACGAATTTACTGGCGAATCTGTTCGCGAGTTTTACACCAAGTGGTATCGTCCTGAAAACATGACTATGGTTATCGTTGGCGATCTACGCGGATACAATCCAGAAGAGCTAATCGCTGAATTCTTCGAAGGATTCGCCGGCCCTGGTACTGCGGTTGATAACGAACCGGCAATGGGTAAGCCGAAGCAAGACGATTTGACTTTCTTGGTTAGTGATGCAGAAATTCCGTCACTGCAACTTACAATCGCTAATTTAAAGCCGTATGTCCATCACAATGATACAGTTGCTCAGCGATCGAATGACATTGCTTTAATGGTAGCGCATTCAATGCTTGGCCAGCGCTTCTCCGAGGCAGTGAAGTTGCCAGAAACAAAATACCTGTCTGCGTCAGTGCGCACTGTTGACGGCATGAAAGTCTTTGAAGGTGGCGATTTGTCGCTTATCTGCGCACCAGCCGATTGGCAAGATGCCACTACACAAGCTTATGTCGCTTTGCGAGTGGCATTAAACTTTGGTTTCCAAAATGTCGAGCTTAATGAAGTACGAGCAAACTTGCAGCGTTCGCTCACCGAGGCTGTGGCGCGCGAGGCTACGGCTCATAGTTCTGGATTGCGCGAAGCTATCTTGTTAGAAATAGAAGACGGCCAGGTGCCAACAGACGCGGCTTACGATTTAAAGATGTACAGCCCAGTTCTCGAGGCTTTAACTGTGGAAGATTGTCTCACTGCTTTGCGTAACAATTGGCGCGATGGTGTGTTGTCGATTACTGCTGCTGGCAACTTAGAATTAGAAGATGCTGCAAAGGATTTCTACCAAATTTATGCTGATGCGCGCAAAGTTGAGATTGAACGCCCAGTTGATAAAAACATTAAGCCTTTTGCCTACACATCTTCAGCGGATAATGCTGGTAAGGTCATGTCGCAAAATAAAATTGAAGATCTTGATATGTGGGCTGTAGAGTTGTCGAACGGTGTTCGTCTAAACATCAAAAAGACCGATTTCAAGGCCAATCAAATATTGATTACCTCTCGCCTAGGCGAGGGCAGTTTGGCAGTGCCTAGTGGCAAAGAGATTGTCGCAGCTGTCGCAGGTTTCGCTTACAGCGGCGGTGGGTTAGCCGAACACAGCGTCGACGATATGCGCCGCTTGTTTGCTGGCAAAGAGGTGGGTACTGGTTTAGAGATTGGTGAAGATGCATTCGGCTTCTCTGGTCAAACAACCAGCGAAGACTTGCTGTTGCAGTTCGAGCTAATGGTCGCCTCAATCGAGCACCCTGGCTACCGCAGCGACATGCTTGACATGATAAAGAAGCAGTTGCCATTGATTTACCAACAACTCGAGCACAGTACTCAAGGGCCGCTGGCCTTCGATTTCGTGCCCGCAGTACTTGAAGGCTATTTGCGCGGCTCCATTCTGGGCCTAGACTACATGCCACCACGCGAAGAATTAGCTAGCGTAGATATGGTGCAGATAGAAGAGTTGCTTGCCCCTTTGCTCAAAGATGCTCCGCTTGAAGTAACGGTAGTCGGTGACGTCGACGTTACGCAAGTCATTGAATACGCGGCTCAAACTTTTGGCGCAATGCCTGATCGCCGCGCCGCTGTTGATATGTCGGAGGTCGCCACCGGCGTAAAGATTAAATCAGGTGTTATTCTCGAGCGCAGTATCGATACTGCTGACGAGAAGGGAAGTTTGCTGATGTTCTTCCCGACCAGCGATGGCTTCGATGACGCACGCCGCCGTAACATCTCATTCTTGGGCCGAGTAGTTGACGATCGTTTACGCATCGAAGTTCGCGAGCGCCTAGGCGCAGCTTATTCTCCTGGAGCAGGTGGTCTGGCGTCAACAGTTTTTGAAGGTCTTGGGGCTGTTAAAATTCAGGCTGCTGGCAACCCGGCTGACATGCAAGTGCTTATCGATGCTTGTTTGGGCGTTGCTCAAGACTTGGCTGAAAACGGTATCACCCAAGGCGAGGTCGACCGTTTGGCCGAGCCGGTGCTTAATCAGGTTCGCGATGCAATGCGGACTAACGGCTTCTGGTTATCAAACATTAACGCCGCGCAATCAGATGCAGAAGGCTTGCACAGCTTGCGTACTATCGAAGAATTTTACGCCAACATCTCAGTCGAAGATTTGTCGTCACTGGCCGCAGAATACTTGCAGCCAGCTAAGGCGAGCTACTTAGTGGTAACTCCTAATTCAGCAACAGAATAAGGGTAGTCTTTTTTCCATAACTACTCTTGGGTCTAGAGTCCTTGGGTAACCAAGGCTTCTAGGCCCGTTGCAATTATGTCACTGCTTTGGACAGCCTGCTCGTGGTTAAGGTTTAGCGCAAAGAGCCGAACTATTTTCTATATTAGGTTCTATGGCATGTTAGAATTTGCGCATGATTACTTTCATCATGTCGCTTACTTGTAGCTTACAGATGCTTGGGGCGTCACCTCAATCACAAGAACTGAGTTACTCGCAACTTCTCAAACAAACGTACGATTTACGCCACCTTTGCGAGTTGCCAGCTGCCGACGAGCGTAGCGAGCAGTTGCGCCTGATTGTTGAAGACGGCCAACTTGAATATGAGATTGTTGGCCCAGCTGTTGTGACCCGTCTTTTCATCGATGCTGCAGCGGGCAAGATAAATCTTGACTTTGCTGAAAACAGCCTTGTTATTGATTTGTCTGACACTAGTAAATTGGCAACAGCGCCATTAGTGGCTGACTATGGTAATGCAACTTCAATCACGTTGCCACTGACGGTAGCGGCAAACGCTACTTTGCGAGTAAAGTCTTCTGCGGCAAGCTATGTTGAATTAGATGTCTGGTATCCAGGGCTCTCGTTCTCTCTGCCAGACAGCAGCAGTAAATTTTTGCGCAGCCAACGCGATGCGATAAAGAGAACAATTGAAGTATTCGTGCTAAATCAGCACCCAGTTACTAGCCTAAGCCCCAACCCTAAAAAAATTGGTGCAGCTTATTTTCGTTCTAAAGATTTGCCGCCATCCACCACTAATGGCGAGTTCCGTTGGTTGATTCGTGGCTCAGGGATTGTACGCTGGTTCGAGCTAGAATTTGTGCATAAAGTAGCGCCTGCTGATGCAGTAGAATTATTACGTTCTTTAGTGTTAAGGATCGAGCACGGTTGTGAGTCTATCGATGACGAAGGCACCACTGTCGCCGAAATACCTCTTGGAGACTTCTTCGCTGCCTATCGCGATGCCTCCGCGAACAACAATTATTTTTTAGGATATAACGAGCAATCGCAAAAATTTTATTGTCGACTGCCAATTACGTTTAAGAAAAACTTGCGCTTAACCATCGCCAGCGACATCGTCGGAATGTCACGATTGGCGATGGTAGCAGGGATAGACAAGATGTCGCCAGACACTGTGCCGGCACTGACGCTGCGTTCTAATTTTGTGCGCGCAGTTGGCAGTGGCTCTGCAGAATCAGCGCAATTGAATGTAGAGGGTGCAGCTCGCTTAGTCGCATCGATGTTTTCATTTACATCTCCGAGCAGCTCTCAAGTAATTCAAGATCAAGATTTCAGCTTTGCCTCCGCAAGTCACTTTCCTGACTTAACTCACGGCGAACAAATATTGCGCCGCGAGGGTCCAGGTGTATTTGGTAATAACAGTTTTATGCGTTGGTATCTGAACGCGGCTCCGTTGTCAGCGACTGAGCTTTCATACAATCCTAACCTTAAACTGGCAGACGATGAAAAGACAAATTATTGTCTAAGCACTTGGTGGTTCGGTAGCCTTGATGCTCAGGTTGCTGGCGCAGTCACTTACCCGCACGCCCAGCGCTTGCATGACGCAAACCCACGGCCTAGTTTCTTTATTTTTGAGGGTGCGTATGAAGCAGAGCACGTGGCTAAGCCACGCATGTCACCAGGCTCGACAATCGAAGTTGTGCAGGTAGACTCTTCCCGTGAGGTAAGCAGTCTTCAATTCACGAAATGGATGCCATCCGCGTTGATGCAGGCTATTCTGTTTGACTACAGCATCGCCGAGTCTGGTAAATATGGCTTCGAAGTGCAGTTGATGACCGGCCCAGAGTTCGGCAAAGTGCAAGTATTGATTGATGGCGCGGCCACTGGAGAAGTGGTTGATTGTAATTCCGATGATGTTGGCACTAGTGGCTTGATCGAAATAGGAACAGTACGCATGATGGCACGCGATTCACATGCTATAGGTTTCCGTAGTGTCGACGAAAAAGCAGTTGGTATCGACTGTTACGTAATTAAAAAACTGTAATAAGATGACTAGTGCATACCAAAAAATGCTCGCACTGTGGGGCGAGGTGTCTGATCTAGAGGATGCTACGTCGGTTCTCAGATGGGATCAAGAAACATATATGCCAGCGAAAGGTGCTACTGCCCGCGGTAAAATTATTTCCACTTTGACAGGCGTGCGGCACGCCAAATTGAATGCGCCTGAATTGCGCGCGGCTATCGAAGGCGCGTTGATAGAAGCTGAAGATGGTAGTGTTGAACACGCACAAGTTTTACGTGCACAGAAAAAAGTTAATGAAGCGAATTGTATTCCTGTTGACCTGGCAACAGCGATTGCCGAAGCCGAATCAAACGGTTTGGTGGCGTGGCAGAATGCGCGCAAAGAATCTGATTTCTCGCTGTTCGAATCGCAGTTGACTGAATTGGTTGAGCTTAACCGCGAAAAAGCAGCTGCTTTAAATCCAGATTCTCCGGCTTACGATGTAATGCTTAACCTTTACGAAGAGGGCGTTACCGAAGCGCAGTTAGTACCAATTTTCGATGAATTGCGAGGCGAATTGGCGCCATTGATTAAAGCAGCTAACGCTGCCGCGCCTGTTGATGAGTCATGCGCAATGGGAAATTTCCCCGCCGAGGCGCAACGTGATTTTGCGATGTTGATTGCAAGTAAAATGGGATACGACACCGAAGCCGGGCGTTTAGATAAGACGACGCATCCGTTTTGTACAACTTTTGGCGCCGGTGATGTGCGGATTACTTGGCGTTGGCTTGATGATGATTTCCGTTCTGGTTTGAGCGGGGTGATGCATGAAGCCGGACATGCTTTGTATGAGCAAGGTTTCTCGAGTGATTTAGCGCGCACACCGTTGTTTAATGCGACTGGTTTGGGCATGCACGAATCACAATCACGGATGTGGGAAAACATGGTTGGCCGTAGTGCAGGATTCTGGGAGTGGGCTATGCCACATTTCCGAACAGCTTTCCCTGAGCAGGCGCACTGTTCAGTTGAGCAGATGGTGAAGGCGCAGAATACTAGCCGTCCATCTCTGATTCGTGTTGAGGCTGACGAGGCTACATATAACTTACATGTGGCGGTGCGTTTCGAGATCGAGCGCAAGTTGTTCTCTAATCAAGTCGAGGTTGGCGATTTACCCGAGTTGTGGGATAACACGTACCGAGAGTTGCTCGGGGTTAACGCCGATAATGTGGCTGACGGGGTGTTGCAAGACATTCACTGGGCGATGGGTGCTTTCGGGTACTTTCCTACTTACTCTTTGGGCAACATAATTTGTGCGCAGCTCTACCAGGCTGCCGAGGCCGAGTTGGGTGACCTGCAGGCGTCTTTTGCTAAAGGTGAATTCGCACCGTTATTAGGCTGGTTGCGCAGCAATATCCACCAACATGGGAATCGCTATTCGACCTTCGAATTGCTAAAGCGTGCCACCGGCGAAGAACTCTGCGCGGGTCCGTTATTAAAACACCTAAAAGACCGCGTCTCTTCGGCTTATGGCTTGTAGAGGCTAGTTGTGCAGCAAGGCTCGCACTCTACTAAATACTTATTTCCAGGCCACTAAATAAGCTACCCAAGACTCTTCGTTTTCAGCAGCCGTTTCGAGCGTGTAGTTGCCATCACCTTCTCCGTCTTCGTCGGTGCCTTCCCAATGAGTGTCAGTAGACTGGAAACCGGCATCAGCCATGATGTCGCGCAATTCAGATAAAGACCACAGCCGCCAATCATAAGTAAATGCTTTTTCAAGCTTGGTGCCATCATTAAAATTGTAATGGATATAGCATTTGATGTCGTTGGTAATGGCGCACATATTTTCTTGCTCCCACACATAATTAAATCCGTCCTCTTCACGCTCTTCTTCGCACTCCGATTGACTGCTGGGGCCGCCCATTAGATCAATCGCGAACATGCCGTCATCCTTTAAAATTGCATGAACTTTTTTGAAGTAGTCAACCATCAAGCCGCGATCTTTAAAGCACCAGTAAGAAAAATTGAATGCCGTGAGCACATCAACCGCCGGGGTCTCTACATCAAGCACATTCGCTTCAACTTGTGTGACGCGCGGCTGCTCTTGAGGGTTAAGCTTGTCCAGGTGTTGCTCTTTGCCCCAAGCAAGCGGCTCGGGGTCTAGATCAACGGACCACGCCTGAGAGTCGCGATGACGTTGCACCCACATTGCTGATAACAATGATGTGCCAGCAAAATCTTCCCTCAATAGCAGCGGACGGCATCCGCGTTTTGTTTTATAGGTGTCGACTAAGAAATTGTGATCGGCGTCCGGGTCATAAACCGAGGCTTCATACAACGCATATCGGTTAGCAGTTGCTGCTGTAACTTTTTCTTTCTTCGTGCGGGTAGTCGACATATAGCTTAAGATTTTAAGTCATTCAGCACCAATTTGTCCCACATTTTGTCGCTCAATAAAAATCTGCGGAAAAACATAAGTAACTTGGCATCTCGGCCGACAGCATAGCGAGTACGCGGACGCCTTGCGGTAAGAGCGGCATAAATAGCTTTGGCGCATAACACCGGCGATGCGCCATTTAGCTCAGCACCACTTACTGATTTGGCTACGGCATCCATAAGCTTTTTATAGGGCGCTAATTTCTCTGCCGGCATGCGCTGCAACAATGCGTCGGCGGTACTACGCGAACTCTGCCAAATCGGAGTAGCGATGCGTCCTGGCTCAATGATGCTGACTTTTATACCGCCGCTCTTTAATTCTAGGCGCAATGTATCACTGATTGCTTCGACTGCGTGCTTCGAGGCGTGGTAAGCACCTAATCCAGGAAATGAAACCTTGCCCGCCATTGACGACACATTCACCAGGCGTGAACCGGGTCGCATCAAAGGAATAAACGCCTGAGTGATACGTAACAAACCGGTGACGTTGACATCTATCTGCTGTTCAAAGGCGTCTATTGGAATAATTGCGAGCGGGGCGGCCACCGCAATGCCAGCGTTGTTTACCAAGCCGTGAATGCCTTCAGGATGCTCACGCGCAACCTGTTCGGCGGCCGCGGAAATTTGTGCGGCGTCACATACATCTAGCATAAGCGGGTGTACGCCCTCAATGCCGGACCACTTGTCAAAGTCACTTTGCTTGCGCACACCCGCATAAACGGTAATGCCCCGGCCAGCGAGGTCCATGCAGGTAGTGTGACCGATGCCAGTCGAGGCACCGGTGACGACAACCGGAGAAGAGTTAGGTATATTTTCTTTCATAAGGCTCTGGCTATTTTAGAATATCCGCCACTATGGTTTACAACGTCGCAATCATCGGTTCCGGTCCAGCAGGTTACACTGCTGCCATCTACAATTCTCGTGCTGGTCTCAAGCCACTGCAATTCGAGGGTATGCAGCCTGGTGGTCAGCTGACTATCACTACCGATGTCGAGAACTATCCAGGTTTTCCAGATGGCGTGATGGGTCCTGAGCTGATGGCTGATTTCCGTAAGCAAGCCGAGAAATTCGGCACGGAGTTCATTGAATTCAAGAATATAAAATCTATTGACACTTCCAATCGCCCCTTTGTTCTCGAAGATGACTTCGGCACGACCTACGAAGCGCACACCGTGATATTGGCAACCGGCGCACGCGCAAAGTTGTTAGGTCTCGATCGCGAGTCCGAACTGATGGGCTTTGGCGTTTCTGCTTGTGCGACTTGTGACGGCGCATTTTTTGTCGACAAAGAACTCATTATCGTCGGAGCTGGAGACACCGCCATGGAGGAAGCGACATATCTAACACGCTTCGCTTCAAAAGTGACCGTGATTCACCGTCACGATGTGTTCCGCGCTTCGAAAGTAATGGAAGACCGCGCTCGGGCCAATGAGAAGATAGAATGGAAACTGTGGCGTCAAGTGTCAGAAATATATACTGGTGAAAACGGCAAATTGTCTGGTGTAAAATTAGAAAACACCAAGGACGGAAGTTTCGAAGATCTAATATGCGAGGGTATGTTCGTTGCGATTGGTCACAAACCTAATACTGAGTTCTTAGGTGACGAATTCGACAAAGACGCCGTAGGTTACCTTAAAGTAACTAATGGCACCCGCACCTCCGTAGAAGGAGTCTTTGCCGCCGGAGACGTTCACGACCCTATTTACCGTCAGGCAGTTACTGCCGCAGGTATGGGCTGTGCCGCCGCTCTAGATGCGCAAAATTACTTGACCGAAGAAGGCCTGGCCTAACTTTAGTTCGCGCCTTTAGTAAGCGTAAGCAATAAGCGGTCCCATGCCAATGACTCGGCACTGAGGCCATGCTTGAAACGCACTTTCTCTTCGAGCTTGCGCGTGGTTAGCATCGCAGCCTGCGGATCTTCTAAAATAGACCGCACTAAACGACGCATCTCTTTGCCGAATCTAAAGCAGTTTTCTTTGCCAAGTAGCTCGCGGTGCGGCGCAATTTCACTGCCAAGAGCAGGACGTCCTGCTGCAATGCACTCAAGTAAGGCATTCGGTGCACCGCCTTCAGAGTGACTTGAACTTACCGCGATTTTACTCGCGTTAATTACTGCCGATAATTCGATACGACTCAGGTTGCCTAGATAATGCGCCCAACCGTGCTTCGCCAATTCAATGTGAAACTCTTTAGAATACTTGCCACCGAAATCATGTCCGGCAAAACAGACCACCAGTTGTGGCCGTTCATTTGCCAACGCTGCCATCTCGTAGAGAGTCTCGCTAACATTCTTTATCGCCCGTATGCCGTTTGGGACGATTACCAATTCACTTTCATTGGTCAGCGCTGGCATGCCTTCTGGCAAGTCACCTCTAGTGGATCGTGGCAAAGATAAAACGGCCTGTGGGATAATGGTAGTTTTACCGCGTGCGCACTCAAACAAATCTTTGGCGCGCCGCCCTGGACCAGAACCCAAGCTAATGCAATGTTCTGCTGCGTCAACCGCTGCGTTTACATGTGCAGGCGGCTTGCCATTTAAGTCAGTGCCAGTAAACAGTACCACGTATTGCGAATTGTTTTCTACGCACCAAGCCTGAACAAGCGGCGCGGTGTCAATGGCATGACAAGCAATAAGCAAATCAAACTTTTCGCTGATATCGTTTAGAGCATTGATGTCAATGACTGTAACTTGATGCTTGCGCGCCCTTAGGCCGTCAGCCAAACGTCTTGCAGTCGTAGTATTGCCCCGCGAGGCATTTACAGCGCACGGCAGCACAACAAGTAATTTTAATTTCATCTACTTGCCACCAGACAACTGATCAAGGAACTCTACATTATCAGCAGAAGTCTCGATGCGTTGCACTAATAATTCCATGGCTTCAACGGGGTTCATCTCGTTCAATACCTTGCGCATTAAATAAACTCGTTGCAACTCATCTGAGCTAAACAACAAATCTTCTTTACGCGTGCCTGATGGGTTGATGCCAATCGCTGGCCAAACTCGACGCTCAGCTAAAGTGCGATCAAGGACTAATTCCATGTTACCGGTACCCTTAAATTCTTCGAAAATGACTTCATCCATTTTTGAATTAGTATCAATTAATGCAGTTGCCAAGATAGTTAGTGAACCGCCGTTCTCGATGTTGCGGGCTGCGCCAAAGAACCGTTTCGGCTTCAACAACGCATCGGACACCAAGCCACCGGTCATTATCTTTGAGTTGGACGTGGCGCAATTATTGTAAGCACGTGCTAGTCGGGTAATCGAATCTAACAACACCACGACATCTTGTCCTTGTTCGACACGTGCCTTAGCTTGTTCAATAACGCGCTCGGCCACTTGAATATGGCGCTCAGGAGGCTCGTCGAAGGTACTCGCTGCAATCTCGCGATTTTCACCTATCACCGAACGTTCGAAATCAGTCACTTCTTCAGGGCGTTCGTCAACCAGCAAAATCATCAGGTGACATTCGGGGTAGTTGGTGCAAATAGCATTGGCAATCAGTTGCAGCAATACTGTTTTGCCAGTGCGCGGCGGCGCCACAATCAAACCACGCTGACCTTTTCCAACCGGCGATACCAAGTCAATAATGCGCGTTTCTGTGACATCTTTGTCAGTCTCAAGGCGCAAACGATCTTCAGGATAAAGTGGGGTGCAGTCGTGAAACGGAACATTTGAAAACTGCTTTTCAGGATCGTCACCAAACACCGCTAGTACTTCGTGCAGCACCAACATATCCTCTTTACCTTCTTCTTCTGGCAAGGGCATCAACACGCCCGAAACAATTTGCCCTGCTTGCAAGTGATGCTTTTCAATTAAGCATTTGTGCAGCAATGCATCGGTGTCGAAGTTAGGCGTATAGTCGTTCTCGTTGTGGCGCAAAAAGCCATGACCTTCAGCGGTGACTTCAAGCGCACCCTCAGTGAAGAACACTTGCCCTTCATTAAATTGCGCGCGAATCAAACGGCGCAACAATTCTCCTCGCTGTAGTCCAAGCGCATCTTCAACGCCAGCCTTGTCTGCCAAGTCTTGCAAGTCAGGCAAATCTAATTTAATGAAGGTAGATAAGTGAAATTCGGCTTTCTCGCGTTTTGTCGCAAACGAGGTCACTTCTTTTTGCACCCACTCGTTTTCAGGAGCAGGCGGCAGTTGAGTTGCCACAAAAGATTGGTTATTCGGGCGTTGCTGAGTAGCTCGGCGACGGCGCCGACGACGTGGTTTACGTCTGCGTTGATTGGATGCGGCCATGTGTTGGTGCGGTTTTTAGTTTTCTGGCCAGCGCGAAGATAAAGTGCGCGGCGTCAGGTTCTTAAGGCGCGGAACTAAAAGTTCTACTTGATCACGAAGCGCGCTTAAGGATGAGTCGTTACATAGAATAGCATCTGCCAACGACTTCTTGGACGCAATTGGCATCTGCATTTTTTCTCGTGCTTGCCAATGGCCGATATCCCAGGAGTGGCGTTCGCAAGCACGCGCTGAGCGTTGTTCCTCAGGAGTGTCGACAAAAATAACGAAATCGCACAATTTGTCGAGGCCCCCTTCGTGGAGCAGCGGGATATCGAGGACGAGTGCTAAATTTTGCTGCTGTTCCGTTAAAAACTTTATTTCTGCGAAAATAATTTCCCGGACTTTCGGGTGAAGGATTTCCTCGAGCAGCAAGCGACTACCCTCGTCTCGGAATACCACGGAACCGAGCTTGTTGCGGTTTAGAGTGCCCATTTCATCGCAGACTCCTTCTCCTAGTGCAGATATTATCTCATTTACAACACTTTCGCGTTGTAATAATTCAGAGACGATATCATCTGCGTTGATGTGCTGGGCGTTAAGGGCAATGCAAATCTCGCGGGCGGCGGTCGATTTACCGGAACCGATGCCGCCAGAAACGCCGATGCTGACGAAATTAGGGCGTTGGGGTGGTGTAGTCATAAATGCTTCCCTTATAGTGCCTTGACCCATCTTAGGCGCAAGCGTAAATTCTATGCAATCCTTTCCGGGGTTACTACTCTAAAAGCACAATAGCTAAATGTACCAATCAAATCGAGGCGCTGCTCAAGTCAGCTTAATGTGGATAATCGCTTTTGCGGTTATCATGTTCCTGTCATTAGGTTTTGGATTTGTCCAAAACGACCAACTTACTTTAATGACCCAAAGGGTCGAGACTTCTGATGCTGTTGCAACAGACCTTAAAGCTCAACTTGCCGAGTTACGCCTTACGCGTGCCGCCGATTACCAGCATTTAGGTTTTGGTGACACCGAAGGGAAAAACGTCTCTGTTGAAGCTATCGATCGTCAAGTAGCTGAATACGTTGTACGTTTTGGCTTAGATGAGACCAATGTCACTAAAATAGAACACGTTGCTGCACCAGTAATTGCTAAATACGAAAGTGAGGTTTCTACTAACGAGTCAAAGCAAGTAGAAATCGATGGCTTGCGTAACTCAATCCGCGAAAAAGACGCTGCTGCCAAAACTGTGCAGCGCGAGCGTGACATGACTATCAATAACCTACGCACTGAAAAAGAAGACATGCGTAACTCGAAAGATAATCAAATCAGCGACCTCGAACGCCAACGCGATGGTTTGCGCGATCAAATGCGCGACCTTCAAGGTGAAATCACCGACTTGCGCGACCTTAACGATCAGCAAGCTCGTGACTCACGCAAATCTCTTGCGCACCTAACTCAACGCAACGATATTTTGTCTGGCCGCTTGAATATAGTCGAGCGTCGCGCAGATGCTAACGATGGTTCAGTTCTTGCTGTTGGCCCAGAAAATGTATGGATTGACCTTGGTCACAACCAACGCCTTGCAGCTGGAATGGAATTCGAAGTACGTAACGCCAATACCAACCGCGTTAAAGGTCGCGTCCGCGTTGTTGCAGTTGAGGCTAAGAAGTCACGCGCAACAATCCTTACAACAGCCGACAAGTACGACCCAATTCGTGCTAACGATGTCTTGGTTAATGCAGTCTTCGACCCAAGCCGCAAGCTGATTGTTTCATTGCTGGGCGCTGGTTTTGGCCTTTACAACAAAAACGATATGCGCTCAAAGCTTGAAGCAATTGGCATCGAGGTTCGCGAGGGCGTTAGTGTTGAAACCGATTTCTTGCTTCTAGGGACAGCATTCTTTGATGAAGATACTGGAGAAGTAATGCCATGGGGCACCTACACTTCCCACAAGGCAGCGAAATCAATGTCTGTTGAGATTGTCCCACAACGTGATTGGGGCCAGTGGTTAGGTCTGTAATCTAGACCGAACATTAGGGCTGTCGATTTCCAATCGACAGCCTTTTTTTTTCTGAACACATACTTTTGTCGAATGTCTGAATTAAATACCGAGCATAAAATGTCCCTTGGCGGACATCTAGACGAGTTGCGTAAGCGACTCGGCTATAGCTTGGTATTACTGTTTGTGCTGTTCATCGTCTTCTGGGCTGGCCTCGGCGATCAACTAAAAGAGTTGTTCATGGCGCCGCACCTATCTGCTGTTGAGGCGCTCAAGCATCATGACCCACCGGTTGATGTCGAGGCAAAGTTGACCCTGCTTTCGCCGCTAGAAGATGTGTTTTACACTTTGAAGGTATGTTTCTTATCTTCAATGTTGGTCTCCCTGCCATTCTTACTGTTTCAGTTGTGGCGATTTATCTCGAGTGGCTTGTACAAGAATGAGAAGATTGCTGTATTCAAGTACGTGCCGTTTTCGCTTTGCTTCTCAGTAGCCGGAATGGCCTTCGGATACATTTTCATTATCCCTACCATCCTCGAATTCTTATACGCGATGCCAAACCCAGATTTGGTAATTCCGTCGTATCGTCTCGAGTCTTATTTTTCACTGTTCATGCTGTTCACCATTGCTTTGTCGTTGATATTTCAACTACCAGTATTGATGTTAGGGCTAGGGGCCACAGGTTTGGTGACGGCAGAGTTTTTCGCTAAGTACCGTCGACACTTTATCCTT
The DNA here is from genome assembly GCA_028821845.1 of Planctomycetota bacterium. Taxonomy (GTDB): domain Bacteria; phylum Planctomycetota; class UBA1135; order UBA1135; family UBA1135; genus JAPKEZ01. Next base: position 14,567 of record JAPKEZ010000001.1, read on the forward strand.
GGCGCCTTTGTGCTTGCCGCGATGTTTACTCCGCCTGAGCCAGTAAGCCAACTAATGATGGCGATGCCGACAATCCTTTTATTCGAAGTAGGACTATTGTTGATGCGCTTTCAGAAAAAGAAAAATGATTGATGCCCCACGAGTCTGCGTGCTATCAATTGGTGACGAAATATTAAATGGTCGCATCATCGATACTAATGCTGCATTCCTCAGTGCCGAGCTGCTGAAACTATCAATGCCCGTCAGCCATCAGCGCTGCACTTCTGATTCACCACAGCAACTTACGGCGCAGCTCATGCAACTCGCCACTCAATTCGATTTGATAATTTCAAGCGGGGGGCTAGGTCCCACTGCTGACGACCGTGTCTACGGCGAGGTTGAAGCTCTGCAACTAGAGATTACTTCCATTGAGAACCCAGCCGGAAGTGCCGACGGTATTATGGTGCAATTCTCTAGCGGCTGCCATTATCTGGCGCTGCCTGGGCCACCTATTGAGTGTCAGCAAACATTCATGCAAGGTGTAGTACCACTAATCAGCGACATGTTCAGCGATCTCCCACAGATGGCTTATCACACCATGCATTTCATTGGCGCCAAAGAAGCCAATCTTGAAAACGCCATCAGCGAGTTGTTTGATGCCAATACTAACCCTCAGCTCGGAATCACCGCTAGCGAGCAAGGCGTGACCATTTCATTGTTGGCCCGCCCCGATACCGAGAATCCCGCTGACCACTATTTGCAACACTGCCGCGACATCATCGCTGACAAACTAGGGCAATGGCTTTGGGGGGAGGGCGACGTAAGTTTGGCTGCTAGTGTTGTTGAGTTGGCTATAGAAAACAATATCACTTTGGCCTGTGCCGAGTCATGCACCGGCGGTCAAGTAGCATCGGCTATAGTTGATATTCCTGGCGCGTCAGCGGTGCTGAACTGTTCTTGGGTTACATATTCAAACGATGCTAAACAGCGCCAATTGGGCGTTGCTGATGCGCTGCTGCAACAACACGGCGCGGTCTCAGAAGAGGTGGCGAAAGCGATGGCCATCGGCGCATTACAAAAATCTCAGGCTGATTACGCAGTCGCAATTACTGGCATCGCAGGACCATCCGGAGGCAGCGTCGATAAGCCAGTTGGCACAGTGTGTTTTGCGATTGCCGGAGCAGATGGCGTCCATAGTGTGACTCGTCAACAATACACTTTAGGTGGACGGTTGCGCATTCAGCGTCAGTCAGTTCGCGATGCATTGCATTTGTTTTTCTTGGCAATGAATGGGCGCTTGGTGTTGCGCGATAGATAGATTATCGCTATAATTTCCGCTTCTAACCTGGTGGTGTAATCGGTAACACATCTGTTTTTGGTACAGACATTCAAGGTTCAAGTCCTTGCCGGGTTGCCAAATCACTGCTGAAAGCTTCGTGCTCTCAGCAGTTTTTCTTATTTATGGCTACGATTAATTAATCGGTATGGCGATTGGGTTCGATATGGTCACGTCACCGTCGGGCTCAAAGACTACTACCTGAGAATATAGCGTTCTTCCTCCGAGGCTTCCCGGAATGTAGGTGCTTATACTATGGCTACCGTCGCTGTCTTGGAATATCGGCGAGATAATATCTAGGTCGACTTCTAGCACAAGACCGAATGGTGTATTAGATGGTCCTGGACCGTTAATCGATACCACGTAGGCGAGCCTAGAACCTGCCGGGAAGCTGGCGGTGTCGAAAGTGGCAAGTTGTCCGGCCACCATTGGAGTGATTTGTAAACTTGGTTCTGAAATTTCTACAATGCCATGGCCCATTACAGTGCCGGTGGTGTCATTCCATTTACCAGTAGTAGTCATTTGGACATAGTCTTCGTTACCAGCGTTATTAGGTTCGCCGGTATTCCAGTTTTCGTAATTAGTTACTTCGCCGTTCGACCATACAAAGTTGCCTTCGCTTTGCACATCGTTATAGCCTAACCAGAAATCGTTTGAGACGCCAGAGACGCTGCTGAACTGAGTGCGGATCCAATCGTTTTCCGACAAGTCAGTAATCGAAACAAGATGGCCTCCCATATCTTGGGCCACTGCCTCTGCTGCTGCCAAATCAGATGCGCCAAGTAGGGCGTAGGGATGGCCATTATTGGGATTCGTTGCTGTCGACAGTGTTGGCACGGGAGTGTCGTCAACAATAAAGTAGTCAACCCACCACTCGTGAGCATATGTGCCGTAGTAATGCATGCTAATGTTCACGGTCGCGCTTCCAATGAAAGCATTCAGCCCTAGATTAGGGGCATAAGGAGTATTATCGACAGTGGTGGTATCAGTCCATATAACTGTCCAGCTTACTCCGCCGTCAGTTGTCACCTCAATCGTACTAACGCCGTCACCAAATGCATTAGGGTGGTTTGCCATGTATGAAGAAAAGTAGGTCTCTCCAGCAAAATGCAAATAGGCGACAGTTGCGGTCGATAAATCTATGACAGGGCTAATTAAATAGGAGTCGCAAGTAATGCCACCGGCTTCATCTTCGTGCCATGCCCGTGTGCCTGCTGCTTGATGCCATCCCATCGTGCCAGAAGATAGAGTATTCGACCATCCTGCTGGCGGTACGCCATTGGTGAAATCTTCGGATAGATATGTTGTTTGCGCTAACAACGTAGACGTCATTAGGCAAGAGAGTGTGGCAAGAGCGCGGAAGGAAAGCATTTTAAGAATGAGCTACCCTAAATGTTACCTTCTATTTAAACACGCCACTTGCAAAATTTGAAAGAAATATTGCCTTCTGTGAGGGTATCTTGCCCTGAAACTAGCTTAAATCGCGAATAATCGGGGAAGAATACATCGCAGCCTGCTTTTGCATCGACGTGGGTAATGAATAAATCTCCACAATCTGGGTGTTTCAGTGCCTCGGTGTATATTTGCCCGCCCCCAATGACGTAAATAGGAGCCGCGTCTGCCGCCACCAAATCAAGCGCCGCTTGTAAAGAGTGAGCGACCTCGGCGCCAGCATAATCTAAGTCGGTTTGGCGACTAATGACAACGTTTCGTCGCTGCGGTAATGGACGAAACTTTTTCGGGATTGAATCGTAAGTTTTGCGTCCCATGATCACCGTAGGCGGTAAACCGTCGGTCTGCTTAGTTAGCTGCGCAAAATATTTAAGGTCGGCAGGCAAGCGCCATGGCAAATCGCCATTTTTGCCAATGCCATTTTCGTTATCGACAGCAACTACGATTGCAAAACTCATACCGCGACTTCGAATTTAATGAAGGGGTGGTGAGTGTAGTTATGCAACTCGATATCTTCGTAGCAGATGTCATCGATGTCTTTGTCGGCTATAGTTACTTGCGGCAAATCGAAGGTGTCACGCGTTAGTTGTTGTTGCACGCCATCGAGGTGGTTTAGGTAAAGATGAGCATCGCCGATGGTATGAGTGAAGATTCCGGGCTCGAGGTTAGCTGAGCGCGCCATCATCATCATTAGTAAAGCATAACTTGCGATGTTGTAAGGCACACCAAGTGCAACATCAGCAGAGCGCTGGTAAAGCTGGCAATCGAGGCGCCCATTCACCACGTAAAACTGAAAGAGTAAATGGCACGGCGGCAATTTCATGTCGGGTATGTCACCGACGTTCCAGGCATTGACGATGATGCGTCGCGAGTTAGGATTGTTCTTAATCTCGTTCATTGCATTACGGATTTGGTCTATGCCAAGTCCGCCCCAGTTACGCCATTGGTGACCATAAATGGGACCAAGGTCGCCGTTGTCGTCTGCCCAGGCATCCCAGATTGGAGTGTGCTGAGTTAGCTCGTCGTTGATGTTGGTAGAGCCTTTCAAGAACCACAACAGCTCGCGCACGATGCCACTGAATAATACCTTTTTGGTCGTGAGCAGCGGGAAGCCTTCGCGCAAATCATATTTAGTTTGCGTGCCAAAAATGGAACGCGTGCCAACCCCGGTGCGATCTTGTCGATCTTCACCATTTTCGAGGATGTCTTTTACCAAGTCAATATATGCTTGCATAACTAAATTCTACCAATGCGCAGGGTGATTATCTCTTGTGTAAGAACTCTTCTGTAGCGTATTTTTCGGTGGCAATGCTGTTGCCCAAGCTAATCTCATCAGGCGTCCATTCACCGGCGGTGAAATCAATGCCGAGAGCTGCCGCAAGCGCGCCGGCGCAAGCACTAATGTTCGGCTCAAAGCCTAGCGCAGCAATTTCTGGAGTTTCGCTTGGTACCTCCAACACCAAAGAACCATGAAATAAAATCCAGTTGTTCTTGCGTCGTGCGGCGCTGCCTAATAGCTTTTTACCATCCAAGCAAATGTCTAAGGACGACGAGTCTTCAAAGCACCATGCACTGCCAGCGACGTCAGATTGCAGAGCCGATTGCTGGCGAATAAATACATTTTTCTCGGACTGCGAACTCAACTCTCTAGCAAAAGCCTGGTGGATGGCTTGCATCGCCGCAGCAGGACCGCCGGCGAGGGCTCCAACTTCAGGAGCGCATAACGAATAAGTTAATTCATGCTCATGCAAAATAGCTTTACCGCCCGTCGATCGGCGGACGACATCGCATCCACGTTGGTTGGCTGCGGCTATGTCTATGTCAGCAGCATCTTGAAAATAACCTAATGACAAAGTGGGCTTTTGCCACCGATAAAAACGCAGCGTCGGCACGCTTTGCAGCTCGAGCAAAGCTTCGTCGCGACCCATGTTGACGGCACCAGTAATGGCACCGTCAACAATTAAGCGACCTTGGGGTTTAGTCATTTACTGACAGCGAAAACAAAGTTGTGGATCTTTCACCGCCTTCGCTTCGTCAACACGTGACACCGGCATGTTGCGCGGCGCCTGGTGCAAGAAGTCTTCTCCGGCAGCGGCTTCTTTGGCTACTTGAATGAGCGCTTCAATAAACGCATCAAGGGTTTCCTTTGATTCCGTTTCGGTAGGCTCAATCATGATCGCTTCAGCAACAACCAGCGGGAAGTAGACGGTCGGTGGGTGGTAGCCCAATTCGATTAGACGTTTGGCGATATCTATAGTGTGAATACCAGCCTCGCGCATTTCTTTAGTCGGGCGTGCTACAAACTCGTGCATACAAATACGGTCGAATGGCACGCGCCAATGATCGCTAACTTTTACACGAATGTAATTTGCATTTAGCACCGCATTTTCAGCAACGCGCTTAATGCCTTCAGCACCCAAACGTTTCATGTAAGCATAAGCGCGTACCAACACCAAGAAGTTGCCATGGAAACCACGGACGCGACCGATGCTTGATTCGGGTGTGCTTAGCTCAAAGCCATTCTCGCCTTGTATAACTGATGGAGTAGGTAAGTACTTAGTGAGTTCTTCAGTAACACAAATCGGTCCAGAGCCTGGTCCGCCGCCTCCGTGCGGAGTACTGAATGTTTTGTGTAAGTTAAGGTGCATCATGTCGATGCCAAAATCACCAGGGCGGGTAATGCCCATGATGGCGTTGAAGTTGGCGCCGTCCATATAAACTTTGCCGCCGGCTTCGTGAACTAAGCCACAAATTTTGACGACATCTTCTTCGAACAAGCCTAGCGTGCTTGGGTTAGTAATCATCATACCAGCCGTGTCGTCACCAAGGTGTTCAACCAAGTCGCTGACCGCGCATAATCCGCGATCGTTTGACTTGACGGTAACCACATCGAAACCTGCAAGCGTACATGACGCCGGGTTGGTGCCGTGCGCGCTATCCGGAATCAAAATCTTGCGCCGCTGGTTTTGCCCTTGGTCATCTAGCCAAGCGCGCAATACCATCAACGCTGTAAGCTCGCCATGCGCGCCTGCAGCAGGATGTAAAGTCACACCTGGTAAGCCAGTAGCTTCGCCTAAGTCGGCAGCCAAATTATGCATCAATTCGAGCGCACCTTGAACAGTGTCATCGTCTTGATAAGGATGCAAGTTGTACCACTGTGGGTCAGCGGCAATTCTTTCGTTAACCACAGGGTTGTACTTCATAGTGCATGAACCAAGTGGGTAGAAATTAGTAGAGATCGCGTAGTTCTTTTGACTTAAACGCGTGAAGTGACGAATCAAATCTAGTTCGCCTAATTCAGGCAAAGCCGGAGCTTTCTCGCGCACCATATGTGCCGGCAGGTCGGCAGTCGCAACGCCGCGGTCTGCACCAGGTGTCTGCCAATTGCGGCGACCTGGACGTGATTCTTCAAAGAGCAATTGAACAGGGGCTAAGTACATTACGCGACCTCCGGAATAAATGTTTGCCTGGCAATAGTGCTAAGCGCAATTAAATCTTCTGGCATGGTCCTCTCGGTGCAAGCCAAAGTGAAGCAGCCATCCATGTCGTCGTACCATGCAGACATCGCCAACACACCTTGCACGCCTTGTGCCCTTAGGTTTTGTTTAAACAGCGCAACCATTTCATCGTTATCCACCTGGAAACAAACCTCGTTGAAGAAGTGTTGGTCAGGGAAAGCACGACGAATGCCGGCTAAGTCAAGCAACTCAACCATTTCTAGAGCGCGTTGACGAGAAACACAAGCAACTTCCTCAAGACCCTGCGGGCCTAAAGCAGCCATGTGGATGCATCCGCGTAAGGCGATCAAAGCGTTGTTAGTGCAAATGTTTGACGTAGCTTTTTCGCGACGGATATGTTGCTCGCGTGTTTGAAAGGTAAGCGTGAAAGCACGGCGCCCTTCGGTGTCATTTGAAATGCCGACTAGGCGACCTGGCAATTTACGTACGGATTTTTGCTGAGCCGCGAAGAAGCCGAATGACGGTCCACCGAATGCCATTGGTACGCCAAGTGATTGTCCGTCGCCGACTACGATGTCGATACCTTGTTTGCCTGGTGAGGCCAAGATGCCTGTAGCAACAGGATATAGTGAAGCAACTGAAAGAGCTTTTACCTCTTTTGCTGCTTCAGCAACTGCCGCAATGTCTTCGATGTTGCCGAAGAAGTTTGGCTGCTGCACCATGACCGCTGCAGTCTTGTCGTCGATTAAGCCGCTGAAATCTGTCACACCATCTACTATTGGCGCTTCAACCATTTCGGCGTCGATGTGCTTAAGGTAAGTATGAATGGTTTCGCGAGTTTCAGGATGCATTGCCGCCGATACTATAACTTTTTTGCGGCGTGTTTGACTCATCGCCATCATGGCAGCTTCAGCGGCTGCAGAGGCGCCGTCGTACATCGATGCGTTAGCTATTTCGCAACCGCATAGCTCGGCAATCATCGACTGGAATTCGTAGATTGCTTGTAGCGTACCTTGCGAACACTCGGGCTGGTAAGGAGTATAAGCTGTTAAGAACTCGCTACGTGACATTAAGTGATCAACAGTAGTTGGCCACGAGTGGTCGTAAATGCCACCGCCAAGAAAATTCACACCAGCGGAAGCTTGATTGCCGCTAGAGAGTTCTTGCATGTGACGCATCAGCTGGTCTTCGGAAAGACCAGCGCTTAAGTTGAGGCTTTCGTTAAGACGAACTTCTTCGGGGATGGATGTAAATAAATCAGCGATTGACTTGACGCCAACAGCTGCCAACATCTCACTTCTATCGGCATCAGAATTTTGAATGTATGGCATGACTCTTAACTTTGTGAGCTAACTAATTCTTCGTAAGCGGCTAGATCAAGCATCCCGTCGAGGTTATCGCCTTCGATTTTAACTTTCATTAACCATCCACTTTCGAATGGATTGTTTTGTAAATCTTCGAGGTTGTCGCACAATCCAGAATTGACTTCGAGAACTTCACCAACAACTGGGCAGTTGAGGTCCGACACAGCCTTTACAGATTCAACTTCACCGAATGCTTCTCCAGCAATAAAAGTTGCACCAGCTTCTGGAAGGTCAAGGTAAACAAGTTCACCAAGTTGCTCGACAGCAAAATCGGAAATGCCAACAGTTACAATGTTGCCATCAATTTTAGCCCACTCGTGTGAGTCTAGGTAAGAACGATCGTTAGGACGCATAGTATTAATTAGTCGCGAGAGCGATGAGGAACAAAAGGCAAGTCGACACAATTGGCCGCATGAGGTTTGCCTCGGAAATCGATGCTGAATTCACCATCGACGTTTTTAGGGACATAAGCCGTAGCGATAGGCTTGCCAAGTGCTACGGACATTGCACCACTACAAATGGTGCCTACAATTTCTCCGTCACAAAGTACGTTATAGCCTTCACGCGGAATTCGCTTCTCGCATGTGAAGCCAATAAGATGTTTGTCTGGTTCCGGCAGGGCGCGGAGAGCGTCGCCACCGATGAAGTCGCGGGTTTTCCATCCGCGTACACCGAAGCGCAAGCCGGCATCAAACGGAGTGATGCTTTCATGGATTTCGTGGCCATAAAGAGGCAATGCTGCTTCGAGGCGTAAAATATCGCGAGAACCAAGGCCAACAGGTGTGACGTCGAGGCTCATAAGAGCCATCCATAGTGGTACTATTTGCTCGGCGCTAGGAAACAACTCATAGCCATGCTCTCCGGTATAGCCAGTGCGTGCAAAGAATAAGGTGCCGAAGTCCGTTTCTATTTCGCCGAGACCTAAGAAAGCCGGAGCAAAGTTGTCGTCACCACTAAGCTGGCGCAACACGTTTAAGGATTCAGGACCCTGCAAAGCGAGGATGCCGCCGCCGTCTTCAGTTAGGTCGCTACACTCAACACCATTGAGACGCTCGGTAAGTAAATCCCAGTCACGATCGCGGTTGGACGCGTTCACGACTAACATAAACTCGTCGTCAGCTAAACGGTAAGTGAGTAAGTCATCGAGGATGCCGGCATCGTCTTGCAACAACATGGTGTAGCGCGCCACACCTACTAGTTGATCAGTGATACATCCGCCGAGCGCATAATCTAATTTATTGGCTACATCTTCACCGCGAAAAACAAATCGTGCCATGTGCGATACATCAAACACGCCTGATCCTTCACGAACAGCCTTCGCTTCGTTAAGGATTGAACCGTAATCAACAGGCATTGACCAACCTGCAAACGGGACAATTTTGCCACCGAGGTCTATGTGTTGTTGATGAAGTGGGGTAGAAAGTAGTTGGGATGTAGTTGTAGACATAAAAAAAGGCGCCAATTCTTTGGCGCCTGTAAGTTTTTTTGGGAACTGTCAGGGTTCGTCGAGCAGTAGTCCTTTGTACCTGAGAGTTTGGTTGCTGTTGCAACTTGCCCCTTCGGTGTCATGTAAAATGAACTCTCCTATTGCTGTCTTCCGAGGTGGTATTTTCGCAATTTCTTAACGATTAGTCAAGTATTGACGGCAGCTAATGGCGCGCTTACAATGCTTGACCCTTCTAACAAAGAGGTACTAATAATGGCAAGAACATGTGAAGTTTCAGGTAAGCGCACGAGAGTAGGTAAGTCTATTGCTCGACGTGGTTTACCGAAGAAAAAAGGTGGCGTTGGTCTCAAGACTACCGGCCATACTAAGCGGACATTTAAATCAAATGTGCAAAAGGTGCGAGTGCTACTGCCTAACGGCACAGTACGTCGTATGCACTTGGCCACATCTGTAATAAAGAAAGGTGAAATCACCGTTAAGATCGACGGTCGTATGCAGAAAATCCCACTGGTAAAAGCTCTTCGTGGTCGCCATCGTGACTACATGGCGGCAAACGCTTAATAAATTTCTTTTCGTAATTCTCTCGAAAACATCAAAATAATGATTGTTTTCGAGAGAATTTCTATTTAATCTGTCGATGTGAGTAATTCAGCGACTAGATGTTGTATGTGAAAACATAAAACAAAAGTTGTTGCTCTCCATCGGCATCTCGTTCTTAAGCCAGCGAGTTTGCTGTTTCTAAGGATCCTGAATCGGAGTCAAAATGGCTGCAAGAAAAAAAACAACTAAAAAGAAAGCTGCTAAAAAGAAAGCTGCTAAAAAGAAGCCTGCCAAGAAAAAGGTAGCAAAAAAGAAGCCTGCGAAAAAGAAGGCCAAGAAAAAGGTAGCGAAAAAGAAAGCTGCTAAAAAGAAGCCTGCGAAAAAGAAGGCCAAGAAGAAAGTAGCTAAGAAGAAGCCTGCGAAAAAGAAGGCCAAGAAGAAAGTAGCTAAGAAGAAAGCTGCTAAAAAGAAGCCTGCGAAAAAGAAGGCCAAGAAGAAAGTAGCTAAGAAGAAAGTAGCTAAGAAGAAAGCTGCCAAGAAGAAAGTCGTCCGCAAGAAAAAGTAGACTAGACGCTTCTTAATAAAAACAGCCGGCTCTGGTTCGCTGGGGCTGGCAACTCTTCAGAAATAACCTCTCTCGAACTCCCAAACACCCTGATAATCATGAATAAGCGCGAATTAATTGAAGCTGTCTGTGCAGAACTAGAAACTACTAAGTCGGCCGCAGAAGAAACTGTAAACATCGTACTCCAAGCAATAAAATGGGGCGTCGCATCCGACGACCAAGTATCTATTGCAGGATTCGGCACTTGGTCGAAGCGCAGCCGCGCTGCACGTACCGGTCGCAATCCTCAAACAGGCGAAACTATGCAAATTAAAGCAAGTAAGTCTGTTGGTTTCAAGCCCGCTAAGGCTTGGAAGGACTCAGTAAACGGCAAGTAACTCTTTTCGTTTACCCTTAGCCTCGGTTCATGGCGAATCGGGGCTTTTTTTATTCACCACCCAGTTTGCCGATCTCGGCAACGATGGCATCGCTGTCAATTTTAGCAAAGAGAACTTCAGCAGTTCCCAGTTCGGTGCCCGCCGCAAGTACTTCAGTGACATCGTCTATGCCCCATGAGCTGCCGCTGCCGCTAGAAGCGTCGCCGAGCATTTCTGACAGCTTTGCTGATGAGCGCGGGCAGAACGGTGAAAGGCGACGGCTTAATAAGTCTAAGTGAGCAATGCAGCGTTCGACCGCTTGTGCGCATAACATCTGCGTGGCTGGGTCATCGGACTTTATCTTTTTCCAGGGCTCTAGCTTATCAAAGAACTGGTTGAGTGCAGAACACCCAGCTATTAATGCTTGGGCTGCCTTGCGTAATTCGTGGTTTTCAATGAGTCCACCAATCTGTGCAAAACTTTCGCGAGATGCTGTCAAAAACTCGTCTTCGAGTACACCATCTACCTCTGGAATTTTATTATCGAACCTCTTATTGGCGAATTTCAAGACACGACTAGCTAAATTGCCAATCTTATCGGCCAGCAGTGAGTTGTTTGTTGACAGGAATTCGTTCCAGTTGAATTCACTATCGGATGTCTCTGGCGCTGACAACAACAAATGAAAGCGTGCTGCATCAGAGTTGTAGTTCTCGAAGAAACTTGCGTTATCGATATACCAACCATCGGAAGTACTGAATTTCTTGCCTTGAAGATTGTAAAACTCGTTTGCTGGGACTGACCATGGTAAGACGAAATTCTTGCCACCCCAGGAATCGCCTTGGCCGAGTAACATGCTCGGGAAAACAACAGTATGGAAAGCGATATTGTCTTTTCCGATGAAGTGCACCAAACGAGTGTCGTCATTCTGCCACCAATCTTTCCATGCGTCTGGATTACCGTTGTTATGCGCCCATTCCATTGTGGCGCTCACGTAACCAATTGGCGCATCAAACCATACATACAGCACTTTCCCTCCAGCATCTTCGACGCTATCTGGCAATGGCACACCCCAAGGCAAGTCGCGCGTGATAGGACGGTCGTGCAGGTCACGCAACATCGCTTTTACATAGCCATCCACATTAGACTTCCAGCCTTTGATTGGGTGTTCGGTGTGCGTAGCTGCGTACCAATCTTTCAATCCAGCCTTTTGCAAGGCAGGTAAGTCGATATACCAATGAGTGGTGTCTTTCAGAACTGGCTTTGAACCATCAATTAAACTTACCGGATTGCCTAATTCACGTGCGTCAACCCATGACCCACATTTAGGGCATTCGTCACCGCGAGCTTTTTCAAAACTGCAGTCAGGACAAGTGCCCTGCAGATAACGGTCGGGTAGGAAGCGTAGACTCTCTTCAGAAAACCATTGCTGCTCTGTGCGCTTAATAATGAAATCATTGTCGAGCAGCACTTGAAAAAACTTTTGGCAGGCTTCTTTGTGAAATTCGCAACGCGCCGTCCCTGAGAAGATGTCGAAATTTATCGCAAAGCTATCAAATAAATCGCTAATCTCTTTGTGCCACTTGTCGACGTAATCACGATAGTCACTGCCTTCGGCCTCAGCTTTCATGGTGATAGCAACTCCGTGTTCGTCGGTGCCGCAAACGTACAAAACGTTTTCCTCGCCTTTAGCCATTTTCAGGTAACGCACATAAACATCAGCGGGCAAATAAGCGCCTGCAATATGCCCAAAGTGAATCGGACCGTTAGCGTAAGGCAGGGCCGAAGTTACGAGGTAGCGTGTCATTACTTACTTAGCTGTTCTACCTGCTGCTGCAAATCGGTAATAAACTTATCGAGAGTAAGCGCTTCGCCATTGTCAAGGTTACTGGCGCACTTGTCACGCAGCATAATCAGATCTTCGATCACGCCATTTGCCATTTGCGGGTTTGGATCTTGTTTCGGAGCGCCAGGAACTTCGATTAAACCGAGTGCGAAGAAGCCTTGCATGGCAATCTTCTGAACGAAAATACGGAAATCTCCGCTAGGGATTTGTTGGTCAGTCATTACTATGCCTCTACTGATTGAGCAGAGTTAGAGTTAAGCATCAGTCTTAGTGAAGCCGCCACGAAATGGTCAAATAACGGATGTGGAGCTAAAGGTTTCGATTTAAACTCAGGGTGATATTGCACACCAACAAAGAAGTCGTGATCGCTGATTTCAACAGCCTCAACCAAGTCACGCTTTTCGAAAATACCCGATGCTGTTAGACCGGCTTTTTCTAGTTGTTCGCGATAGGTGTTGTTGAACTCCCAGCGGTGACGGTGTCTCTCAAACACCATGTCGCGATCGTAGATGTCTGCAAGTCTAGTATTCGGGACAACGCGACAGGCATAGGCGCCTAAGCGCATGGTGCCGCCTTTGTCAGAAACGTTTTCTTGCTCAGCCATCAAATCTATGACAGGGTTGGCGCAATTCTCGTCAACCTCAGAGGTGTTAGCGTCTTTGATGCCTGCGACATTTCTTGCGTATTCGATAGTGATAGCTTGCATGCCAAAACAAATACCAAAAGTGGGACTGTTGTTTTCGCGGGCCCATTGAACGGCATTAATTTTGCCTTCGAGTCCGCGTTCGCCAAACCCGCCTGGGACAAGTACACCGTTTATTCCCTTAAGCGACTCACTAACTTCGCAATCCAGCAAGCTTTCAGCCGCAATCTTGCGGAAGTGCACCTTAGTGTTATGCGCAGTGCCAGCGTGCGCTAGTGATTCGTAAATCGATTTGTATGCGTCGTGTAGCTCGATATACTTGCCAACGACAGCAATTTCAATTTCGTGTTTGGGGTTAGCCCAACGGGTAACCAAGTCTTGCCAGTCGCTCATGTCGACTTTTGCAACAGAGGGTAGCTCGAGGTGGTTAACTACGGCGCTATCTAGGCCATGCTTCTGTAGATCAAGTGGCACTTCATAGATTGTAGTAGGTACGTCAATTTCTTGAATCACGTCGCTTTCGCGAACGTTACAGAACAAAGAAATTTTACTACGCATACCCTCTGTCATTGGGTGCTCACAACGACACACCAATACGTCAGGTTGAATGCCGATTTCACGCAGTTTGCCAACCGACTGTTGCGTTGGCTTTGTTTTCATCTCGCCCGATGCCTTTAGATATGGCAATAAAGTTAAGTGCACAAACATGGTTTGTGTTTTAGGGCGCTCTAGCGCATATTGACGAATCGCCTCAAGGAAAGGTAGAGATTCAATGTCACCAGCAGTACCGCCGATTTCAACAATTGAAATATCAGCACCTTCGGCCGCGCCAGAGGTAATTGCTTTCTTGATTTCGTTAGTGATATGCGGAATCACCTGCACTGTTTGGCCTAGGTATTCTCCGGCACGCTCTTTGCGAATGACCTCAGAATAAATAGAACCTGTAGTAGCGTTCGAATGACGGCCGATTGGCGCATTAGAGAAACGCTCGTAGTGGCCGAGGTCTAGGTCTGCTTCGTAGCCATCTTCTGTTACGTAAACTTCGCCGTGCTCAAAAGGCGACATTGTGCCGGGGTCGACGTTTATATAAGGGTCAAGCTTTTGAATTGCAACTTTGAGCCCGCGTTTTTCTAGGAGAACAGCCAAGGCCGCAGTGGTTATTCCCTTTCCAAGGGATGATACTACGCCGCCAGTTACGAAGATGAATTTAGTCATTGTCAGGGAGGGATGCGGATTGCCGCTGAAGAAACATATCGTAGTCTTGCCGGGTATCAATTCCGACACCAACGTGCGCGCATTTTAGAACTCGCATTGCAATTCCGTTCTCTAATAAGCGTAATTGCTCGAGTTTTTCACATTTCTCAAGTGGCGACGGGGGTAATTCGGAGAAGCGTTGCAGCGATTGACGCTGAAAACCATAAATTCCGATATGAAGGCGAGCGCCAACATCTTCTGAGCGCACAAAAGGTATGGCGCTGCGGGAGAAGTACAGAGCATCACCATTTAAGGCCGTAACTACCTTTACGGCTGCATCATCGTGTCGCTGATCGTAAGCCAAGGGGGCGCTTAAAGTAGCCGTTGGCGAACCATCAAGCAAAGCCTGGCATAGCAAATCGATAACAGCGGGGTCGATTTCGGCCTCGTCTCCCTGAACATTAACAATGAACTCCGCCGACGGATATTCTTGTGCAGCCGCCCATACACGGTCAGTGCCGCTTGGTAAATCGGGGTTGGTCATCACCGAGTGAAAACCAGCCTCCAGGGCTACCTCGTGAAGAGCAGAATCATCGACAGCGGCAACTACTAAATCTGGTAGCTTAGCTTTTGCGCATTGCTGCAAAGTGTGCACTAACAGAGGGCGTCCGGATTCAGCGAGGAGCAGTTTGTCTGGCAGGCGCGTTGAGGCACGTCTGCCAGGAACAACCACAATTAGCCGCGGTGACGAGATCATTGGCGGCGAGGCTTGACGCGTTGCAGTGCGTTTTCTTTGTTGATGCGATCGCTTTCTTCTTGGAAGAAATCTCCTCCGCTAGTATTACCAATCACTTGAATAGAACGAGTGGTGTCATACATGACACGAATACTATCAGCCGACACATTAGTCACTTTATATAAATCTTCGTTTACGCTTGGTCCCCAGGCCAAGCTGTAGCTTTTGCTACCATTGCGAATAATAATCGATACGCTAGCGCCAGTATAACGCTTGATACCATCAGTGGCATCCTCGAAGAAGTCGCCATCGGTTAGCGCCTTAAGTAAAGCACCCATCTTCATATCTGGGATAACTTTGTAGACCGCGCTACTACGTTCCTGCTGATAGTAATCAGTTTGGGAGATATAGGACTCGTTGTAAAGTCCAATGGTCAAGCCAGAACGGTGATACTTGACAGTAATTTGAGTTGGAGTGGTTTCAGGGTATATACCCTCGCTTGCCATTTCGTTGATAAACTCTTGTTCTGCTTCAATCGCCGCCTTCTCGGAAGGTCTAATGGTAACCATTTCGGCAGGGTCTTGGCTTTGAGGCGCGATAGGAGTCTCTACTTGTTGAGGCTCACCCGCGCATGATGCTAAGGCTAAAAGTGCAATTATGAGGAATTTCATGTTGATGGTTGAATGGAGTAGCAACTATGCGACAATTATCTAGTACGCGGCCCGAACCCGCAATACCATGAACTCTAACAACCGCGCATCTAAAAAAATAACTTGGCGAAAAGCTGCTGTCTACGTCAGCTCTCTCGCTCTAATATCTCTAGCCGACCCACGACCAATAATCTTCTGTGTGGGGGCGTGTTTGGTTTTGTTGGCGTGGATGTTGCGGCTGTGGGCTTTTGGCTATCTAGACAAAAATGCGCTGATGGTGACAACTGGCCCTTATGCTCATACACGTAATCCGGCCTACCTAGGCAGTTTTGTGGCATTAGTCGGTATTTCGCTTGCTTCCGGAAACATCGAGAGCCCTCGCGGACAATTAGTTTGGGGATTTGCTCTATTGCTAATCGTATGCTTCTTTGGCTTCTATTTCCCACGGAAAATGAACCGCGAATACCCACGTTTGCAAAAATTGTTCGGCGATCAACTAGAAGAGCACGCTGCCAACGTACCAAATTTCTGGCCACGCATCACTCCATGGTGCAGTGGCCAAGAACGGAGATTCTCGCCCTCATTACTGAAAGAAAACCACGAACTGTCGTGGGGGGTAGCGTTCGCTATTGCCCTGACTGCAATTTACTCTGTAGAAATCTGGAGCCCTTTTTTTCCAGTAGCTGTGCCGTAAATGGTCAGGATGGCAGTACACGACTGGTCGCGGGAACAACTGCAGGCCACCCAGCTTTCTAAGCTTAGTCGTGAGTCGCGCGTGAAGCCCTCTGTATGGTTGTCAGTAGACGCCAGCGGCGATCGGAGGATAGTAAAAGACTGTTATGGCTTGCCGTTTTATAGCCGGTGGCTCGCCAAAATTTTGATGTGGCGTGAATATCGGATTCTGCTCAAGATCGATGGCCTGGCGCAGCTGCCGCAAGTCCGCGAAACTATCGATGGGGACGCATTCAGCATGAATTTCATAGCTGGCGAACCTTTGTCCTCCGAGAACTACGCATTTGCGCCGCGGCGTATCGCCGACGACCTCTTGGAGCTGGTAGAAAAACTGCACCAGCGCAAAGTTTTCCATCTAGATTTGCGCCAACGCCAGAATATTTTGCTTGGTGACGGATTAAAAGTGCAAATTGTCGACTTTGGGGCATCTTGGGCGCCATCCTTGTTGCCGCGACTGGTGTTTGGGAAATTGCTGGCGAATATCGATCGCTCTGCAGCACTTAAATATTTAGCTAGATTCGCCCCAGAAGAGATGACTTACGGCGAAGCTAAGCAACTTCTGCGCGGGCTTTGGTTGCGCCGCTTATGGGTGTTTTCTCCATACCGCTCACATGGGATTGCAGACACCTTAAAAAGTATTGTGTCGGACGGTGTGCAATCGAAAGAAAGTGACCACAATATATAGTGGTACCATATTTTTACTTGGATTTTCATTTTAATACTATATATTGTATAGAACAAAGGAACACATGGGACATCTAGAAAAACGAATCATCATCGGGGCACTCGGCTTAGTCGCCGTGCTTCTTACCGTAGTCATCTTCAAAGGATTGACGCCATCTGAGCAAGAGGTACTTTATATACCACTAGAAGAGCAAACGTGGCCAACAAAAACCACTCAGCAAGATGATGCCGAAACGCCACCTGTAGAAACACAAGACTTCGTTGTTTCCCCTAAACCAGAAGAGGCGCTTTATGTTTCTGAGCCAATGGTTGAAGAGGTTGTTGCAACGGAAGATCGGCCAAAAGTAATAGAGTACATCATTAAACTCCATGACACACTCACCGATATCGCGGAAACAGAATTAGGAGGCGTGCGTTACTTAGAAAACATTGAAGTACTTAATCCGAATTTAAACGCCTCTGAACTAGCTATTGGAGCTGTTTTGTATCTTCCTGCCAAACATACTTTAGAGGAAAAAGGCAACCCAAAGGAGTTTGCTGCAAGCTCAGAGAAAATCCACGTTGTTGTTGCTGGCGATTCACTTTCTAAAATATCCGAAAAGTACTACCCTGACAAATGGCACGAATACATGGAAAAAGTTGTCAGTGCAAATCCTAAGTTATTAGTGGACGGTAATAACACAGTGTTACATATCGGTGACAAGCTGAATCTTCCAGAGTAGTATGCTGGACAATAGTTCGCGTCTCATTTTAGGTATGAGCTCGGGAACGTCTGCCGACTCCGTTGACATGGCATTAGTTCGAATTAGCGGGCGAGGCCAACAGCGCGAAGTAAGCGTCGAGTGCTCAGGCGAGTTGACATTCGCCACCGAGTTGCAGGACGCGGTGCACCATTTCGTTGCGCATTATGACCAACCTTTGGCCCCACTCGACAAAAAGCTAGCACTTTTTTTCGGAGATTGCGTAAATATTTTTTTAAGAGAAAATGGTGTTGCGGTTTCTGAAGTTGATTGTGTGGCCAGCCACGGACAAACAGTTTTCCATCACGATGGTGATCCGCGTCAAGGAAGCTTGCAGTTAGGTGATTTACAAACTATTGCAGATAGATGCGGAGTGAGTGTTATTGGTGACTTCCGCCAAGCAGATTTGCATGCCGGGGGGCAGGGAGCACCTATTTCGGTGTTTTCAGATTGGGTTTTGCACTCGGATGGGGAAAAAGAGTGCGCGATATTAAATTTAGGGGGAATTGCCAATATAAGTTACCTCCGACATAGTGAACCACCTCTTGCCTGGGATTGTGGTCCAGCAAATGGTCCTCTCGATGCTTTAATGCGGCTGAAGGTGGGACAGCATTGCGATATTGATGGCAAATTGGCTTTATCCGGAACAGTCAACCATGAGTTGTATCAATTACTCACATCCAATCCATATTTCAGCAAAACACTGCCGAAAAGTACTGGGCTAGAGCTTTTTGGCAGCCGATGGTTGGCTGAAATATGCAATTCCAACCCACAACTGTTAAATGAAGATATTCTTGCAACACTCTGTTCAGTAGCAGCTTATGGCGTTTCCTCATCATTGGTCAGTGCTGATTTGGCTCCTTCTACTATATACCTTTGTGGCGGTGGTCGCCACAATCGCGCTTTAGTGAAGGCATTAAGGTCTGAGATGCCAAAAGTAGTGTTTGGAGACTATTCTCAGCTAGGATTTGACGCTGATTTGCGTGAAGCCATAGCCTTCGCTTTGCTCGCCGATGCCAAGTTATTAGGAGAATGTTCGACCTGGCCATCGACCACCGGAGCTGTAAAACCTTCGGTACTCGGAAATGTAGTGCATTCTCGCACTTGACCACAGCTAAGTGTTGTTTATCATGTGGCCTACGCATGTTGGTGTATCCACCTCATGCCTTGTTCATCCCGCATTAGCAGAACTCACAAACATCAAATGAGCTTCATTCGCGTCTCGTCTAGCCTAGTTTTAGGTGCAGCACTTTTCTTTACCCCAGCAACACAATTGTCTGCCCAGGAAGATTCAAATCTTTTTGAGCAAGGCATGGTTGCTTTCCATAATGGCAACTTCGATTTAGCGCAGTCTAAATTCCGCCAGGTCATTTCCGAGAACCCAAGTAACGCCGATGCGCTACTTCTTCTTCACCAAAGCGAAGACGCACTCTTAGAGTTGCTTATCGCTGGTGGCGAGTTCGAGACCTTTGCTCGTGAAATGCTTGCCTCGGCTCGTACTGAAGGACGCACTGCAATGCGCGACACCGATGCTGCTGCTGAAGCTGCCGAAGGTTGTTTTGGCGAGTCATACCAAGATCGCGCTAAAGCCATTTTCGCCTTGCATCAAAACTACGGTCCATTTGCAGCAGTGCCTTTGGTGCACGCTCTCGGCGATGCAAATGAAAGTCGTCGTCTAGCTGCAGTGTATGCACTATCTCGTATGGGAGCAAATGTTGTAATGCCTTTGATGGCGGCCGCTCGTTCTTCTAATACTGAAGTTCGCCTCGGCTCTCTCCATGCGTTAAACGTTCTAAACGACGGTCGTGCTTCTGCTTTAATCTCAGATTTAGCAGCCAACGATGCTGATGGCTCAGTTCGTGCACTTGCTTCAGAAATGTTGCAGTCACGCGCCTCGGCTTCATCGCAGTTAGTCGCACAAGCATGGTCATTCTTTAACAACGATGCCAACGGTTTGTCTTCCATCGAAAATCACGGCGCGATGTTTTCTATTGATGGCCGCAACTTAGTTGCATACGATGTGCCACAATCATTAGTCGCCGCTGAATGGGCAAAGCGCTTTATGTTGCGCGCCGGCGAACTCGGCGCTGACACGTCTGCAGCACTCGCGGTAATCTACGCCAGCGAAGTTGCAATTCTTGACGGCATTGATGGTGGCGAAGAGCAAGCAGCTGCACAACGCAATGCATTGTTGACACTATCTACAGCTTCAATTAACTCTGGACTCGAGCAAGCTGTTGCAAACAACATGATCGCTGCAGCGCAGCAATTAATCTCTGCACTTGATGGCGCTGGCAACAGCGATTGGGGCGGACTTTACAACGCAATGGATAGCAACGTGCCTATGATCAGTCACTCGGCTGCTGTTGCTCTGTCAAACCGCGGTCAGCACGGCTCTGATGTAGTCCAAAATTTGGCTGCTGCTGTGCGTCTAGAATCTAAGCGTATTGTTCATATTATAGATGGCGATAGTTCTCGCGCTAACAGCATGAAGATGGCTTTCTCCGACATGGGTGTGTCAGCAATCGTTTCTAGCGATGGTGCTTCTGGCCTTGTAAACATGCACCTTGCTTCAAACGTAGATGCTTTTGTTATCGCTGAAGTGTTGCCAGATCTTTACGCCTCTCGGGTTAGCAAGAATATCAAAAACGACCCGCGCTTCTCAGATGTATCCATTTATATCGTGGGTGAAGAGGGGTTGACGGCAATCGATGTTATAGACGGCTTTGGCGGCCTAAGTTCAGCGCGCCAGGCTTACGCAAACATGGCTGCTGCTGCCGCGACAGCTCTTTTGCACCCAGCACACGCTGGTGTCGCAGATAGCGCAGTCGGTTCATTGGTCGGGGCTCTAAACCGCCAGGACTCGGTGGCAGTGCCATCAGCAATGGCGCTAGGTTTCGCTGGCGCATCGAGTGATGTCGCCGATGCGTTGCTAAGTGTTTTGGCCGACACTGAACGCAGTTCAGAAGTGCGTGTCGCCGGTGCTAACGCTCTGTCAAACATGTTTGCTCGCACAGGTGTTGCTGCCGATGCTGCTTACTTCCAGTCCGCAATGACTGAAGGTGATGCTGCTCTTAGCGAAGCATGCGCCCGGGCAATCGGCGTAATGTCCGCTGGTCACATTTCTGCAGGCGTCTCTCTGTAATTTACAGAACAATAAAAAAAGCTCACCATCATGAACGATGGTGAGCTTTTTTGCTAAATGGTCGGGGAGACAGGATTCGAACCTGCGACCCTCTGGTCCCAAACCAGATGCGCTACCAGGCTGCGCTACTCCCCGTGTGGCGCAAATAATACACTATTCCCCCAACTAGTAAAGAGGAAAGACAGGAAAGCTTGGCAATGTTATTCTATAAGTCGATGGGTACTACCTCTGACACCTCAAAAAAATCGCAAACTCTATTCGGGCAATCAGTCTCACCCGGAGTTGCCTACGGCCCAGTATTCTTCAATACTCAAAGTCTCGATTTTACTACCGACCGGCGACTGCGGGACAACGAGGTTGAATCTGAGTTGGCGCGCGTAGATTCAGTGGCACGTGCAGCTAGAGTCTCTTTGGTGCATCAACGTGACCAGCTTTCTGGTCACTTCACAGAAGAACAACGCAGAGTGTTCGATACACATCTTACGCTGCTAGAAGACCCAACTATCGAGTCCGACCTACGTTCACGAATCGAAGATGGGCGACTTTACTTCGAGCATGCCTTGCGCGATGTGGTTGAAGTGTATGAACGTTTGTTTGAAGTAGTAGAGTCCGAGAAACTACGTAACAAATTAGCTGATATGCGTGATGTCGCTTTACGTTTGGTGCGATACGCCAAACCTGCTAGCGAGCGTAAAAAAGATGAAGACCGTCAAGGCGGAATTTTGGTGGTGCGCGAATTATCACTAAGTGATTTAACGGAAGCTCTCGATCAAGGTTTGACAGGCATCATCGCCGAAGAGGGCAACCTAGAAAGTCATGGCGCAATCCTTACTTCAGCGGCAGGGGTCCCGGCTATTCTTGGGGTTGGACCGTTGCAAGATCGCTTGCATGAAGGGCAGCGCGTTATGGTCGACGGCGACAATGGCGTTATTACAATAGAGCCTTCAACTGAGGCTGTTAATTCTGCGCAAGGCCGCTCGCCCGAGGGCGGATTTGAAATATTGGCGCCACCAATCCTTAGTGATAACTCGACTGTGCATTTGACGGCGGCTGTCGCGTCGCCGTCAGAAGCGAGGCAGGTTAAGGGTATCGGAATTACCGAAATGGGCCTGTACCGTACTGAGCTGCCAGTCATTCAGCGCCAAGGGCATCCGCGCGAAGACTCGTTGTCGGTTCTTTATGGTCAAGTGATTACTGCTAGCGATCGCGTTTGCTTCCGCTTGCCAGACTTGAAGTCAACTTCGGGCATTCAGACGTTTTATTCTGAAGAAGAAACTAACCCGGCGATGGGTCTGCGTGGCGTGCGTTTGTTAATGGAGTACCCCGATTTGCTTAAGCGTCAGTTGCGTGCGATTTTGCGTGCTACCGGCGATGGTGTGGCTCGAGTGGCAGTTCCATTTGTGATTGATTCAGAAGACGTCGAATTAGTTCGTACTTGTGCCGAATCTGCGCGCGAAGAGTTGCGCCTCGAAGGATTTAATGTTCCGCACCCAGTCGAGATTGGCGTGGTCATTGAAACACCATCATCAGCATTGCTTGGGCGCGAGCTGATTCAGTGCAGCGATTTCGTGTCTATCGATTTAGATTCTTTAGCGGAATCGCTAATTATGTGCGAGCGCACTAGCGGCCATCCACGTGTTTATGACCGAACTCGCGAAACTCACCCGGTATTGCTGCGCGCGGTTCGTAAGATTGTGGCGCTGACTTTGTCTTTTGAGAAAGAGCTCACTGTTTCTGGCGAGTCATTAGTACAAGAGGGTTTAGCGCAATTATTGGTCGGAGTCGGCGTGCGCCGCTTTGCTATTCGTCCGGCCCTATTGCGTGACGCTCACGCAATGTTGTCAGAGATGAATCCAGAGACTTGCGGACGCATTGCCGAACAGGCGTGTCGTGTTAATACTGCAAAGCAGTTACGCGAATTGTTACCAGCTACCTGGCAGTAAATCGCTGAAACTGCGCGCCTTTGTGCTGCACAGCCGTAGCAATAACGATGCCGTCGTTACCCCAAAGTCGTTTCACTCGGCTACGCATGCGCGTTTCCAAATTGCTAATTTCTCCGGTTCGTGAAACTATTAGCAATGCCGAGCCGGCGCCTGATATGGTTGCGCCGAGCGCACCAGCTTTATAAGCGAAGTCAATAAGTTGGTTAGCGCCCTTTAACAATTTTAGGCGCGGCGCAACGTGCAAGTCGTCGTCGATACCGGCGCGAATTAATTCTGGTTTCAAGCTGCGTAGGCCTTCAAGCAACAGTGGCGGACGTTGTGCTTGGCTCACCGCACGGTATAAAGCTACCGATGTTGGCAGGGCATTTCTCGATTTTTTTGTTTCGAGCTGGTAGGGTGGAATGACTAATAAAAAACGCACATTGCGGTGAATGGTAATAGGTAAGTGCGCGTAACTATCTTTGTCGAGTGGTGCGGACCAATGCGCGCCACCCTTGAACGAAGCGACGGCGTTTTCTGGGTTTCCTTCAAGGCCGATGGCTTCATTAAGCAGAACTTCGTCAGAGAGAGGTGATCCTAGAAGGCGGTTACCGAGTATTAACCCACCACTTAAGCCAGCTCCGGAAGCACCTAGCCCACGGCCCGGGGGGAAGCTGGAATCGACTTCAATTTTACCGGCTGGTAGAGGTTTGTTCGCTAAAGAAGCGGCACGGCGCATGCCGCGAACTACCGGGTCCTGGCCCAATCTGAGCTTAGATTCGAGTAGAGCGCCAAATCGCTCAAGTTGCGTTTTCTCGCCCGGAATAAAGCGAATGGTAATATCGATGTTAAGCGCGATGCCAAAAGCATCAAAACCACTACCTAAATTAGAAGTAGATGCAGGAACACGAAGCTTAAGAGGACGACTACTAGCCATTTGAGTGAGATTAGGTTAAAATGTACGACCCCATTCGGACGCATGCTTCTATTTTAGCGCAGCGTCAATCTTGACAAACCGCGCCTTGGCGCACATCCACATTAAACAAATGACTACCGAGACTCAGTCTGATCTTTCAAAGTCAGAATTTAGCCGTCTTAGTAACATCCGTAACATCGGCATCATGGCTCACATTGATGCTGGTAAGACTACTGTTACAGAACGAATTTTATACATTACTGGTATTACTCATAAAATCGGCGAAGTGCACGACGGTGAGGCAACCATGGACTATATGGAGGACGAGCAAAAGCGTGGTATTACAATTACCTCAGCTGCTACTCAGTGTATGTGGAATGGTACTCAGATCAATATCATCGATACTCCGGGTCACGTGGACTTTACTATTGAAGTAGAGCGCTCTTTACGCGTACTTGATGGTGCAGTTGCTGTGTTTGATGGCGTGGCTGGTGTAGAAGCTCAGTCAGAAACAGTATGGCGTCAGGCTGACCGTTACGGTGTGCCTCGTATTTGTTTCATCAACAAGCTAGACCGCATGGGTGCAGATTTCGATAAAGCGTTCGGCACAATCATCGATCGTCTTGGTGCAAACGCGGTACGTTTCCAAATGCCTTTGGGCATCGAAAAAGAGTTCTATGGTCTAGTTGACCTAGTAGAAATGAAAGCCTGGAGATTCACTGAGGGCGATGGTCCCGGTGTAGAGCCAATGGATATCCCTGCCGAAGAATTAGCCCGCGCCGAAGAATTGCGTGCCGAAATGATTGAGAACATCGTTGAAATTGACGACGATATGACCGAGCGTTTCCTAGATGGCGAAGAATTGTCAGCTGCCGAAATCAAATCATTAGGTCGTCGTGCGACACTCGAAGGTCACGCTGTACCAGTTTTCTGTGGTTCTGCCCTTCACGATAAGGGTGTTCACCCACTTCTTGATGCGGTTGTTGACTACATGCCAACACCAATCGATAAGGGTGATTTAGTTGGTCACCATCCAAAAAATGAAGATCAAAAAGTCCGTCGTTATGCAAATGCCGACATGCCACTTTCTGGTCTAGCGTTTAAGACAATTTCTGACCCCAATGGAGACTTGACTTTCGTGCGCGTTTACTCTGGAATCCTCAAGCGTGGCGATGCGGTTTACAACCCGCGTACTCGCAAGAAAGAGCGTGTCGGCCGTTTGATGTTTATGCATGCTGACGAGCGCAAGGCAGTCGATGCCGTAAATGCTGGCGAGATTTGCGCGGTTGTTGGACTAAAGCAAGCTATTACTGGTGACACACTCTGTGATGAAAAAGATCCGGTGGTTCTCGAGTCAATGGTCTTCCCTGAATCGGTTATCTCGATGTCAATCGAGCCTAAGTCCACTGGCGATCGCGACAAGTTGTCAGAGATCCTTGGTAAGATTCACCGTCAAGACCCATCATTTCGTGTAATTACCGACGAAGAAACAGAAGAGACTGTCATTTCTGGCATGGGTGAATTGCACCTAGAAATTATCACTACCCAGATCGGTCGCGATCACGGTGTTCCAGTGAATGTCGGTGCGCCACGTGTTGCATACCGTCAGTCAATTCTTAATGCTGTTGACATCGAAGCTAAGCAAATCAAGCAGTCAGGTGGTTCAGGCCAATATGCTGTGGTTAACATCAAGTTCAGTAATTGGGCGCCAGACCCTACTGACGAAGATCAAGATCAAGATGCTGTCTACAACTTCATTGATAGCATCAAGAGTGGCACCGTTCCTTCGCAGTATATTCCTTCAGTGCGCAAGGGTTGCCAAGCTGCAGCAAGCACAGGTGGCAAGCTTGGATGGCCTTTCGTTGGTGTACAAGCCGAACTTCACTTTGGTAAGTACCACGATGTTGACTCTAGTGAATTAGCCTTTACTCTGGCGGCGCAACGCGCGTTCCGTTCTGCTGTAGAGGGTAACTTCCAAGTTCTCGAGCCTATTATGAAGCTAAATGTTTCTGTGCCCGAAGAATTTTTGGGTGATGTAATCGGCGACTTGAATACGCGTCGTATTGCAATCGAAGACATGTCCCAAGATGGTGCTATTCGCGAGGTTCGCGGTAGAGTGCCTATTGCCGAGATGTTTTCTTACGCCGGTACTTTGCGTGGCATGACTCAAGGACGTGGGGCATTCTCCATGGAACCAGACGGATACGACCCTGTTCCTCCGTATGTGCAAGAAGAACTAGTTAAAGAGCGTCTTAAGTAAGTATTTTTTAACTTCTGAATTGGGCTTAACAATTTGATTTGTTAAGCCCAATTTTTTTTGTTTATGTTATTATTTGTGCACTTATGTCTGCATCAGCACTTTCCGGTAGCGATTCTAGGATTGCACGCCATCTCGGGTTAAAAGTCCCGACGTACACTTCTCTGCGTAACTTCATTGACGTAGGCGAGTATCCAATCTTTCTACGTTGCGCCGAACCTATGTTCGCCAAAACTTTTGAGAGCCCTTTTGGCTTCGAGGTTCTGCTCGAACGCGTTCGCCATGCCGAGGCGGTCGAGCGTCGTCGTGCGAATTTGGTACGCGCGCTGGCGGAAGTCGAACTCGACGAAGAGCTGTCATCCTTGTTGAAGGACAGCATGAATGAAGCTGTGCTCGAAGACCTGTCGTTGTTGGATAGCCCAAGTGCTGCACCGGAAGGTTTTGTCGCTCCAGAGCGCGAAGTTTTAGGTGAGTTTGTCGACAGACTACGTGGTGATGTAAAGTTGGCTTTAAAGTTAACCGAGGCATTCGAGAGTGACGGAGTGATTACAATTACGGCTAACCCAAAAGCCAGTCCAGAAAGCTCACAGCGTTATAAAGAGTTATTAACTGAGGCAGCGTTGTTGTCAGAGTTTGATATCTCTACATACTTGCACTTGCGTCGCGCCGAACGTGCCCATGAAGTAGTAGTTGAATTTGCTTTACCACTCCATAGTGTGCAAGAACTTTTCGGAGAATGCGCAGAAGTGCCTCCGCAAGAAAGAGAATCTTACCGCCCGATATTTTTCGACTTCGTTGCAAACGAGCGTGTCACGCGCATGGTGCACCATATACGTGCACGCTTTAAGCGCCAGGCAGAAGACATTGCTTTGCAAGCTGGCTGGGAGCAAGCAGAGCGGACTATAGATCGTGGTCAGCAACAACACCTGGTCATTGGCTTAAGCGCAATGACAAAAGAAAAAGCGGTTATTGCGCTAGCGAATGACAAGTCTGGTACACCACGCACATTAGAGATTCAGCACAAAGACGAGAAGTTCGCTGAAAAGATTAAAGAGTTTATTGGTGATGTCCCAATTTCGCTGTTAGCCATTCAGGCAGATAGTAGGTCACGCTCTTTCTCTAAACATTTGGTAAAAGCCTTGCCTGGTCCAAAGCCTCGCATGGTGATAATGCCAATGTCGGTGGTAAAAACTATGGTGCGCGAAGTTGCACGTCGTCCGCAAGAAGCTTTGCTGGGGCATGATGCTCGCCAGGCTTATTTGTTGGCTGAGTTGGCTGCAAACCCTCGTGCCGCTGCTTTTCATGCGCCGCATATTGTGCGTGCCTTTGTGCCGTGCCGTGGCGAGATTAATCCGCGCATCCTCGACGAGTTCGAGAAAACATTTTTACGTGCTTTATTATCAACGCATGGTTTTGATGTGAACGCCGCAAGTGTTGACATATTGAAGTTGGTGCCCGGTCTTAACTCTAAAGACTTACTGGCCGAACGTTCTACCGGCCGCTTTATTTCCTTGCAAGATGTTGAATCGCGCCTTGCATGGACACCACAGTCCTTTAAAGCTGCAGCATGCATGATGCGAGTACGCGGTGGGGAGAACCCGCTGGATGCCCGTGTGTTGCATCCGCAATATTACTCAGTGTTTAATCAGGCTTTGTCACAGGTAGATTTCGATCTCAAAGATTTGCTGAAAACCCCGAAGTTGTTTGATCGATTGCCGCTAGCCGAATTGTTGGCAGATAACGAAAATGCCCAGGGCGCAATTATGCGTATTCGCAATGGCGTGTTGCGATCGAAGCCAAAGCGTTTACGCTTTCAGGGCGGTGCAGCAAAAGGTAATGGCGGGCGCAAGCTCGAAACTTTGCGAGTTGGTGCTACGTTCAAAGGTATTGTCAAAACAATCGCCGAGTACGGTGTATTCGTTGAATTTGGTGCAGAGCGCAATGGTTTGGTCCATGTCAGTCAATGTGCTGTCGAGTACATTAAGCATCCAGAAGAGGTGCTTAATGTTGGGCAAGAAGTTGAAGTGCGCTTAATGGCAGTTGACCTGTCATCGAAGAAAATTCGTTTGAGCATGCTTACTGAAGAGCAAGAAGCTACGCGTGACGCTCAAAAGAAAGAGCGCTCGGCTGGTCGGGGCAAAGGTGGCTTCAAGGGAGCAGGTAGGGGTAAAGGCAAGGATGGTAATCGCGGCAAGCGTCGCGACGATTATGGTCCAGACCCGGCGAAGGAGAAGAAAGAAGAGTTTGATCCAACAAACCCGTTCTATAAATTCTTTAAAGAAAACGAATCTTCTAAGTAAGCTACAGCTTTAACGTTTGCGGCGTAGAATAGCGCGGTCGATTTGCAACTCGTCGAGGTGCGGCTCGATGTCGGCTAGCCAGCGCTTGCCGTCGACGCCATAGCCTTTAGTCGGCTTAAGGTTAGGGAACTTTTCACACCAGTAATCGTTGAAGCAATCCATCATGCGTTCGCGCGACTGTTTTGCGGCAAGCGATGCTAAGGCGACAGGCAAGTGAGATAGGTCGGCGCCACTACTGAAGCGTAGCTGTACAGTGCGCTCTGAGAAATGTAAACTGTAAGTAGAGCCTCCAGAGTTTTCGCCATGCACTTCTACTTTTTGCGGATTTAACGCTTTGTTAAGAACGTGTCGATAGTCGGTGCGTCCACCGTGTTGATCAAGCTCGATGCGTAGTGGGGCATCGCCGGTGATCTCGATAATGTGGCGTACACACTGCATAGCGATCTCGAAATTTGTCGCGCCCTTATTACCAAGCGTGTCTAATAAATTATTGTACTCGGCAGCCGGGACCACTCGTGCGCCAAAAGCATTAAGGTTGCATCCGGCGTTGTAAAGATCGCGTTGTACTGACGCGGCATCAAGCTTGCTACGATCTACAGTTGTCGACGGGCAAAAGGGTATCGCCAAGTCTTTGAACCATGGCGCGTAGTGTAAGTCTTTAGTGGTAGGCGCCGGTTTTTCTGACAGCCAGGTGTCAAGCATGGTGTCGGTATTTAAAATTTGTCTGAAGGCGGCTACAGTTCTTTCTAGGCGTCCGCGACCGAGAGTGCCTTGATGAACTTTCTTTGAGTCATTCACCCATAGTCTCCGTTTGTCGGTGCGTGCAGGCTTACGGTCGCAGCTTGTTGCAAGTTCTGCCCACAATTCGGTGTCGAAGTCTGGTACTCGAAATAGTGAGTAGCCATGCACCAGTGGGCCGACAAAAGGGCCATAGCCAGCCTCGTCAATGCCTGCCAAAAAAACCATTTACTTTTTAATCTGCAGACTTGGAATCTTGCGCATCCACAGCAGTAACATTAGGCCAATGCTGAACATTACGATGCCAACTATTTGCGAAGTAGACATTAGTAGCTGGGGAGCCATGTTATCTGCACCGCTTATTAGCAGTTCGCGATATTTTTCGACGTCGGTTATTCTTCCAAGCTCGTTGGCAATGCCGAGCTCTTGCCAATGTGCAGTTACGTCTTCTGGAGTGTGACCGCTTTTGTAAATGCCACCACGTGCGACCATGTCGAATCTGAAGAATTCGATAATGTATCGCAGGACTGCGTATCCCATTAATAATATGGCACTAACTTGGCCGTGAAATTTCTTGGTTTTAAGCAGCCACTTGCCGAGAAAGAATAACGAAAAGGCCTTAGCCGACATATACAGCTGCGTCGGATGCACAGGAACAGTTGATAGCTCGCTTGGGAAAGCCGAACCCTGAGGTAAGGGGTCAGGGAAAGTAATAGCCCAAGGCAAGTCAGTAGGGGAGCCGAAATCGTCTCCGACCGCAAGGCATCCGAGGCGACCAATAGCTTGCCCTAGGAAGCCCGCAGTGATCCCGTAGTCGAGAGTTTGCCACTTGCACATGCCTAGCTGGTTTGCCTTTATCATGCCGAGGGTGATGGCGCCGATGAGACCGCCGTACATCACTAGTCCGCCTTCCCATATTTTCAGGATATCGCCAGGATTTGCCATATAGTGCCCGGCATTTACTAGGACGAAGGCAATTCGAGCACCAAGGATGACTCCGATAAGAACCCACCAACTTACATCAGCGAAGTTCTCAGGGTCGTTCTTGAGATCGCTGCCGTATTTGCCAGCCAGCTTGGATCCGACTGAGACACCAATAAGGAAACCAGTTGCTACCAACAAGCCAAAGGCGCGAAGGGGGAAATCAACGAAAGGGATAGTGAAGAGTTCAGGCCACACGACGATATTCTACCCAAGTTTTGATTACAATAGGACTAGAGATGCACACCTTTCACATACCGGTCATGGGAACAGGATTCACGGTTGACACTCCTTTAAAAGTAGCGCGATTTGGCATTGCTTCAGTAGTATCTCTGGTTGATGACATATTTCTCGAACAGGTTCGCAAGAGGATAGCGCTTGATCACAATAGAACATTCGTTGCTATCGACGATTACGAAGAAGATTCGCGAGCTCGGCGTATCACGGCATATCTAGATTTGCTGCAAGAACTTATAGCCGAGCAGTTTGATGCGCTACGTAAGTCGTCATTTGAAGATGACGGTGAAATAGTGCGCTATTGCGAGTTGTTGCCTGATTGCGAGTTGCGCAATAAGTACCAGCAGATGCTTGATACTGAAAATTCAGATACGCGTCTGCAATTACAAAGTGAAATACGCGCGTCGATTATTCCAGGTCCGATTGATGTCAACATAATGACAAAACTCGATCGCGACTTTGATCGTCGTGGTGTTGAGTACCCTAAAAATGGTTCCGATGCTTTAAGTGCACTGCGTGGCTTTATGAACAGCAAGGTTGATGGTGCAGTAGTTTTGTCTGCGGGAATGAATCGCCGGCTATTTAGCTATATAGCTACTTTCGATGCAGCATACCCAGACGCAAGCGGTCATGTTGCTAAGCGTATAATTTTGAAAGTTAGTGATTACCGTTCGGCATTGGTGCAGGGGAAAATGTTCGCGAAGAATGGTTTGCATATTGCTGAATACCGAGTCGAGTCAGGTCTCAATTGCGGAGGACATGCCTTTGGCGGCAAAGGCCAATTGATGGGGCCCGTGCTAAGCGAGTTTCGTGACAACAAGCAGCAACTGATAAACACATTGCGCGAAATAATTGTCAAGTCACATGAAATTAGCGAACGCAATAATTGTGGTAAACCGCCAGCAGCGAGGATCACAGCTCAAGGTGGTATTGGTGACTTCGCAGAAGACTCTTTATTGCGTGAAGTTTATTCGGTAGACGGTACCGGTTGGGGGAGCTCATTTTTGTTCGTCCCAGAAGTCACCAATGTCGACGATAAAAGTTTGGTCAAAATTATTGCCGCAAAGGCTAAAGATATTTTCTTGAGCCCTTCATCCCCCTTGGGCGTCCCTTTCTGGACGATGCGCACTTCAGCAAGTGAAGACCGGCGCCGACAGAAAATAATCGATGGTAAGCCAGGCTCCAGTTGTCCTAAAGGATTTTTGGCTGCCGACACTGAGTTTACGAAAACTCCGATTTGCACGGCAAGCCATGCTTATCAAAAACGCAAACTTAAGCAGGTTAAAGTAGCTGAAATGGCATTTGACGATCATCAGACGGCCGAGCAGGCAGTGTTTGAGAAGGCGTGTATTTGCCACGATTTAGCAGGAGTGGCAACTATCTCGATGGACATCGACCCGGATGCTCAGGCTTCGGTTTGTTGCGGGCCCAATGCCGCTTATTTTGAGGGCACAGCCACACTCAAGCAAATGGCCTCCCATATTTACGGACGCCTACGCTTGCCGTTAAACAGCGAGCGTCCGCATATGTTCATTAACGAGTTGCATTTGAGTCTAGATTTTTTGCGTGGTGACATTGCGAAGTGCCGCGAAAACTTTTCAGAACGCATGATGAAGTCAGTTAATGATTGTCTGGAAAACCTTGAGAAGGGCGTCGAGCACTATCGCGAGTTGGCGGCTAATAACCTGTCTAAGAGCCATGAATCTTTTCTGCAGGGCCTTGAGTTAATTCAACAAGAATTGACCGAAATAAAGTCGAAGTCAGCTTCTTTTGTGTAGCTGTGAGCGAGCAACCACATCAGTTTCCGGGTAGCCCACAACGATATTTGTTTGAAGGGCGTTACCGCAAGTTGGTGCGCGGTCTGCCGCAGACCATACTCTTCTGTCCTGAGTGCAAAGGGCGTGGCTGCGATCATTGCGAAGGCTTCGGTCGGCTGGTGCGAGACTCGGTGCAAGATCTAATCGCTCGCGTCGCAATGCCACGGTTTAAGGCGCGCCGCAACAAATTTCATGGCGCGGGGCGTGAAGATATCGACGTCCTAATGCTTGGCAACGGTCGTCCTTTCGTTTTTGAAATGACTAAGGTGAAGCGCGAGGACATCGACCTCGAAGAATTGTCCGTCGCAATTAACGAGCGTTCAGAAGGCCGAATAGAGGTTTTTGATCTTAAACCGTGTGCGCGTGAGCGAGTGGCAGAAATCAAACAAGCAACTTGCGAAAAAGAATATCTAGCGCGCATCGAGTTTAGTGATAGCGACTTGGATTTCACTGCCATCGATGAAAAGCTCGATTCCATCAAAGAGGGTGGCCGCTGGGTTTTGGCGCAGGGCACTCCGACTCGGGTGATGCATCGTCGCGGTAAAGATATCGTGCGCGAACGTTGGCTAGAGTTGCTATCGTACGAAGCAGATGGCGATGCACGGTTGTTGAAATTGCGTTCTCAGCATGGCACTTACATCAAAGAAGCTATTTCTTCTGATGATGGTCGCACTAAAGACTCATTCACTGAGTTGCTCGGAGTTGCGTGCGTGTGCGCTGAACTAGATGTACTTGGCGTATTTTTAGATTAACTAAAAGGCTGCCCCAGTAATAGTCGCTTGGCAGACAGGTTCGCCAGCAGCAGTCATCATTTGGCCTTCCCACTTGAAGTAAGGAATGCGCGGAGATGCCTTAACTATTCTCCCGGCGACGATTAGGTCGGTGTTCGACTCAACAGGCTTTCTAAAGCGAACGCCGTCGACAGCGCCGAAGCCCATGAAAACGTCTT
>JAPKEZ010000168.1 GCA_028821845.1 Planctomycetota bacterium
TTAGAAATAGTTGAAGAAGACATCGCTTTGTGCCAATACGTTTGCCCATCGAAAATCGACATCACTGATATGTTGCGCACTATGCTTACTCTAATTGAGAAAGAGGGCTAAATGAAATTTCTACGCAAAAAACTAGACGCGGTTGCACCTTTGTTTGAAAAGGGTGGCAAGTTCGAAAAGTATTACCCGCTTTACGAAGCTGGCGATAGTTTTATGTTCTCGCCGGCACACCGCACGCAAAGTGGCCCTCATATTCGTGATGTGATCGATATTAAGCGCACGATGACTATGGTGGTTATTGCGCTGATGCCAGCAATCTTGTGGGCAATCTTCAATCATGGTTATCAAACCATGTTGGCTAATTCAGATTACGGTATCACTACCGAAACGGCGATTACGTCGGGCATCGTTTGCGACGCGCTATGGATGGGCTTGCTGAAGTTCTTGCCAATCTACATTGTGACTGTCGTCGCAGGTGGCGCGGTCGAGGCTATTTTCTCGATTGTGCGTAAGCACGAGATAAACGAGGGCTTCTTGGTTACTTCGATGCTGTTCCCGCTCATCGTTCCCGCTTCGATTCCGTTATGGCAAGTTGCTGTGGGCATCATGTTCGGTACATTAATTGGCAAAGAAGTTTTCGGTGGTACTGGCATGAACATTCTTAATCCAGCGCTAACGGGTCGTTTGTTCTTATTTATGGCCTACCCTGCCCAAATCTCCGGAGAAGTCTGGAACATCTACCCCAGTGTCGAATCTGGATTGCAAGTCGATGGCCATACTGGCGCAACTGCCCTTGCCGAGTTCTACAACAACGGAACAGCTGCGGTCAGCGACATGAACTGGATGGACTCATTCTTGGGGTTAACCGGTGGTTCCTTTGGTGAGATGTCAACTTTAGCCTGCCTCCTCGGCGCAATAATTTTGATTGTAACTGGCGTTGGCAGTTGGCGCATCATGCTCAGCACTTTGCTTGGCATGATCGGCATGACTTACGTGCTTAACTTTTTCTCGCCTAGTGCCGATCACTATATGGCCATCGACTGGACATGGCACTTGGTTGTTGGAGGATTTGCCTTCGGCACAGTATTCATGGCGACCGACCCGGTATCCGCCACGCAAACCAACACCGGCAAATGGATTTACGGCGCGCTGATTGGCATCCTTACCATCATCGTACGTGTCTTAAACCCTGCATATGCTGAAGGCATGATGATTGCTATTATCTTCATGAATATCTTCGCACCGACAATCGACTACTACGTCATTAAGGCAAACATTACTCGCCGGGAGAAGCGTCTTGGAATTCAGTAACAAATACATTCTGGGCTTTTCTCTGGCCTTGTGCTTGGTGTGCTCACTGATAGTGTCTACTACTGCAGTGGTACTCAAAGACAAACAAGATGCCAACATTAAGCTCGATACTCAGATCCAAATCTTGCGAGTGGCGGGTCTTATTGGCGCGACCGACAAACTAAGTGTTGATAAGGCTAACGAACTCTACACCGAGAACATTGAAGAAATCAGTGTCGATACGGCTAGCGGCAACATCCTCGGAGAAGGTAAGCTTGACTCAAAATTGTTCATTAAGGCTGTCAAGGAGGGCATGCCAGAAAGCTACACTCTGTTAAAGGTTACGGCGCCCGGCAAAGAGAGCTACGTGTTCTTAGTTTGGGGCGGAGGGTTGTGGTCAACGATGTATGGCTACATCGCTTTAGAGGCTGACAAAAACACTGTCAAAGGGTTAACTTTCTACAAGCACGCCGAGACTCCTGGCCTTGGCGGAGAAATTGATAGCGACTACTTCAAAGACCAATGGCCCGGCAAGAAAATATTCGACGCCAATGGCGTAATGGCAATAGATGTGATGAAAAAGGGCAAAGTAAAATTAGCCGAACATCAAGTTGATGGCATCACAGGGGCAACAATCACTTCGGAGGGGGTTGGCGATCTCGTACGTAAATGGTTCGATGCCGACCACTACGGCAAATTTATAACTAGCGAGGTAGAGTAATGAATAACGAAACTAAAAATGTCTTATTAGGTCCTATTCATTTAAGCAACCCTATCACCTTACACGTTTTGGGAATCTGTTCAGCGTTGGCAGTAACGTCTAAGCTCGAACCCGCTTTAGTGATGAGCGGTGCTCTCACTTTCGTATTGGTTAGCTCCAACTTTGTCATCTCATTGCTGCGCAACAAAATACCTAGCAGCATCCGTGTAATCACCCAATTGACTATTATTGCGTCTTTGGTAGCTGTTGTCGACTTGGTCTTGAAAGCCTATCTGTTTGATGTTTCAAAGCAGTTGTCCGTTTTCGTTGGCTTGATTGTAACCAACTGTATCGTGATGGGTCGCGCAGAAGCTTTTGCAATGGGAAACCCCCCCGGCAAATCCGCGCTCGACGGTCTGGGAAACTCTATTGGCTACGCCGCAATCTTGATTATTGTGGCCTTCTTCCGCGAGCTTCTTGGCTCGGGCACACTCATGGACAGACAAGTGCTTGGCGATTGGTATCAGCCTAACGGGTTGATGGTTATGTCCCCAGGTGCGTTCTTCTTGATCGGTCTAATTATTTGGGCGCAACGTTCCTTCTCACAAGAGCTTAACGAAAACGAATAATGGAACTCATCAATATCTTCATTCAATCAGCGTTCATCGAGAACATGGCGCTGGCGTTCTTCTTGGGTATGTGTTCCTTTTTGGCGGTATCCAAAAAAGTTGAAACAGCTGTTGGCCTTGGCACGGCGGTTGTGTTTGTGTTGGGTATCACCACCCCACTTAACAACTTGATTTACGAAAA
>JAPKEZ010000169.1 GCA_028821845.1 Planctomycetota bacterium
ATGGCGGTTACAGCTGCCACTAGTTAAGGTATCGCTAACTCAACCGCGTTTGTCTCTACGGCGATACGGCCTGGATGCAGCACATCGGTGACCACCGCTTGCAAAAACAAGCTGCTACCACTGAGGCTGGGGTCGTTAGGAATATTAAACGTAATGGCAGCGCTACCATTCGCGTCTAGTGCAGTTGCGCCAGTGTAAAACGGTACTCCTCCTAAGCGATGCACCACATGGCTAACTGGGTCTGGGCTGTAAATTAGTGACGAAGAATATAAAAGCTCAACGCGACCATTGCGAGGTCCTGTTGCCTTAACAGTAACTTGCCCACCCACTGTAGGAG
This sequence comes from Planctomycetota bacterium, assembly GCA_028821845.1. Taxonomy (GTDB): domain Bacteria; phylum Planctomycetota; class UBA1135; order UBA1135; family UBA1135; genus JAPKEZ01. The sequence goes on from JAPKEZ010000169.1 coordinate 338, forward strand.
TACCGGTAAAAGAAATTCCGGTTTCGGTAATGTCGTGCTGATTACGCGTTTGCAGATTGACGTAGGTTTGCACCAAGCCCGATGGCCAATCAATTTCAGTAATGTTTGCCCGAGTAGCGGTTTTACCTAATCCAAAATGCAGAATGGGGCTATCCGTATTGCAAAACCCTTTGCCCGCTGCTGGGTAGCGCCAAATATCGCGACCATTATTTGTTTCGACCCGTACTCGGGCACCAATGGCGTCACGATTTGTGAGAATACCTTCTAGAGATATTTTTATCCAGTTAGAGGCGTTGCCTTGCGCAAGATATAGCGCGTTGTACCCCCAGCTATTTTGAATTTGTGATGGGCCACCATTATTGTTATAAATATCAACGTCACCGTCGTTGTCGATATCGCCCAACGCATAACCATGTGAGCGCGAAAAGCCTATCGCATCTAAACCTAAGTACGCTGCGGCATTGCGCGAGGACATTGCGTCGCTATAGCGCACCGGGAACATGACTTTAGCCAAATCTTTAGCCGTCCAATATGGGTGACCGGTGCCGATAAGAATATCCGGGAAGCCATCGGCGTTAATATCGCCAGTGTTGTGGCCCATATCGCCCTGCGAAGACATTTGCCCAAAAGCTGAAATGTCACGAAAGGTACCGTCTTTATTGTTTATGAAAAGACTACTTGTGCGGACGCCGGTAAATTCATATTTGGGAATAAACAGATCAGCCCATCCATCATTGTTGAAGTCTTCGAAAGTCGCGCCGAATGATCGGTATCGATCTTCCACGCCGGCCGCTAACGCTTTGTCGGTAAATGTGCCATCGCCATTGTTGTGATACAGATAATTTTGTTGATTCATATTGCCCACGATCACATCCATATAGCCATCGTGGTCGTAATCGGCGACTCCACAGTTTCGGAAATCGCCTTGGTGAGTGATGCCAGCAGCAGCAGCAGTGTTGGTGAACTGCATGTTGCCATCGTTTCTCCAAAGCTCGCAAATGCCTATCCCCCCATTCCAGCCATTAGCCGCTGACAGGAAAATATCTAAGTCGCCGTCGTTGTCGTAGTCAAGAGCGCTGCCGCCAAAATTTGACACTATCAATGCGCAGGCCCCGGAGCTTGCAGAAATATCCTCGAACTTACCGCTAGTATTAAGGTCGTTGCGCAACATGACATTTACTTCAGCACCAGAGAATCCGCCGTTAGAAAAGTAAATATCTTTATCTCCATCATTGTCAAAGTCAGCAGCGATTGCCCCCCAACTTTCATCTTGAATTTGCGGTATCGACCATGCGCTGTTCATTAACTCGAAAGTCTTGTTGGGCTTTTGGCGATAGAACTGATCTGCGCGTCCCGCCGTAGTTACAATTAAATCTAGAAGGCCGTCGTTGTCAAGATCGACCATCGCAGTGCCGCGGCCATAGCCCGGAGACTCGGCGCCTGTTGCTACAGCGGCATTGTCAAAAAACATTGCCTCAGAGTGGTCATAGATTAATATTTGTCCGGAAACAAATGAGGCACATACAAAACATGCGAGACAAGTACTAAAAATAGCTTTTCTGGGGGGATTCATTAGGCCTACTAATTAGAATTAGGGGACAACCAATTCTACAGCATTTGTCTTAAAGTATATCCCGTTGGGGTGACGAGGGTCAGTAACCGTAACCTGTATAAAGAAGCTGGTTCCACTCGTGGCAGACGCCGGAATAGTAAATGGAATATTTACTCCCCCCTGATCGGTAATTGTCGCTGATGCCCCTGGATAGCATTTCCCCCAAGGCGGTGCACCACATGCTCGACTGGGTCTGGGACGAACGCCGATGTTAATGAATAGAAGGAAGTGGCCAGCCTACCAGGAACTCCAGAGACTCTTATAATCATTTGGCCGCCCGCGACAGGAGTGCCAGTGATTCTAATTCCTGTTTCGACAATGTCGTATTGCTTTTTGGTATCGAGGTTAACGTAGGTTTGCACCAAGCCCGACGGCCAATCAATTTCAGTTAATTTAGTGCCAACTGCATTGCCCAAACCAAAGTGCAAAATAGGGCTATCGGTGTTACAAAAGCCTTTGCCAACTGCAGGGTATCGCCAAATTTCTCGGTTATCTGTGCCCTCAACCATCACTCGCGCACCGATAGCATCGCGGTTAGAAACTACGCCTGTTAGCGACATTTTCATCCAGTTAGACGCATTGCCTTCTGCAAAGTAAAAAGCGTTATACCCCCAGCTACTTTGAATTTGTGACGGGCCACCATTATTATTATAAATGTCAACATCGCCATCATTATCTATATCGCCAAGCGCGTAGCCATGCGAGCGTGATAGGCCCACCGAGTCGAGGCCCATAAACCCAGCTGCTTCATGTGATTTCATCGAATCGCTATTAGTCACCGGAAACATTACCTTAACAAGATCTTTTCGATTCCAGTATGGGTGGCCGGTGC
>JAPKEZ010000045.1 GCA_028821845.1 Planctomycetota bacterium
GAAGTCGATGGTGTGTTAAAAGATGCGCCCGACACATCTACTACGCGTGTCGGGTTACACTGCATTACTGGATTTTTTCTGTTAGCAGTGGGAGCGCAAATGTTTCTTGGCGGGGCTTTAGGCGTCGCTGAAGAATTCGCATGGAAAGACGGGTTTGTGGGTTTCTTGCTGGCCGCAGTGGGCACTTCATTACCTGAACTCTTCACCTCACTTTACGCTCTTAAACGAGGGCGCGCACAGGTTGTGTTTGGTAACGTGGTAGGCTCAAATGCATTCAACTTGTTGATTACTGGCGGAATTGTCGGGTTGTTCACGCATATAAAATTTGACGACGACACCAGCAAATTCATGTTATTTGTGAATTTAGGGGCAACGGCGCTATTGGTAGCGCCATTGTTGATAATCAAGTTACGTATTTCGATATCCAAATCATTGCACACATTGGCTGGGCTAATGCTATTAGTCTCTTACGTGTTAGTTATCAAACATGCATATACCCTGTAAACTATAACCATGACATCTGCACCTCCGTCTGCCAAAACATTAACTGCTACTGAAATTGCTAGCATGCTTGGTGGAGAATTATGTGGTACGAGTGATGCGGATTTTGGTCAAATGCAAGGCCTCAAGACCGCTCAGGCTAATGAGGTGGCGTTTTTTAAGTCGACTCCAAATGAAATGGGGCAGCCTCCGAGCGAAAACGATTTTCAAGCGATGCGCGATTCAGCGGCTGGCTTGTTGCTAGTGGACGCTAATTGTCCGTCGCCGCCGCAGTGTCATATTAAAGTCGACAATCCAAGTCTCGCCGCAACTATCATGGCGAAGTTTTGGCAAAGCCGTCGCGCTCATTGCAAGCCAGGCATCCACCCGACTGCAGTCATTGAAGATGGCGCACAAGTTGCGGACAGTGCATACATCGGTCCGAATTGTGTGATCGGTAAAAACTCTATTATTGGCGCAGATTGTATTTTGCATGCCAACGTTGTGCTTTACGATAATGTTCATCTCGGCAATGCTTGTGTGATTCAAGCCAACACTACGCTAGGCTCCGATGGATTCGGCTACACCTGGGATGGCGCCCAACATTTGCACATGCCACAAATTGGCGGCGTGCGTATCGGTCACGGCGTTGAAATCGGTGCAAATTGTTGCATTGATGCCGGAACTTTTGAAGCCACCGAAATTGGCGATGGCTGTATTTTCGACAACCAAGTGCATATCGGCCACAATAGTAAGATTGGCCGCTTCGTAATGATGTGCGGACAGGTTGGTATTAGCGGTTCAGCCAGTATTGGCGACGGTGCACTGTTCGCTGGCCAGTCTGGTGCAGCAGGGCACTTACATGTAGGTGCTGGTGCAAAAATAGCAGCTCGTGCAGCAGTAATGAGCGATGTTGAAGCAGGGCAAACAGTCGCAGGCCAGCCTGCGGTCGATATTAAGTTACATCAGCGCATGATGGCCATTATGCGCCGAAATGCAAGACGCTAGTCATCTACGAAAAGTCATACCGTATGGTATATTATTGTTATGATTTTACTCTTATTAACTTCCATTTGTTGTGCGCAAACCGCGCAGCCAATTACGGCCAATATTAATCACGGTACATACCGTTTCGATACCGGCTTTGAGATTACTCAGCATGATTATCGATCAGGCCCAGCGACTATTTTCGACGGCTCTTTAGCTGCTGCTTACTATTTCATGCCAAGCTCAAGTAGTTATGAATTAATCGATGAGGGCGCCTTCTCTGCTGCTGGCGTGATTGGCAACGAACAAGTGAACGGCATGAATTTTTCGTATTGCACTACTGAAAGTCAAGTCGATTGCGAATTGCGTTTCTATGCCGATAACATTTACAGCTCTGGCCCAAGCGGGTGGATTGATCAGACTAACCGTGGTGAGGCTTGTGTTTACGGTCTTGCTGGTTTGCCAGGCATATACCCGGGCATGTTGAGTTGCTGGTCAATCGCCATCGATTTAAGTGGTGGCTTCGAATGTACATTGCCACAGGAGCAGGTCGTTGGTAGCGCCGAGTCCTTCGGTTGGTCAACAATATGGTTAACACAAACCGCAAGCACCGGATTGTTCTTGCCAACACCTGCCGGACCTCACGGATATGGCACGCGCCCAAGTTTTGAATTGTTTGATTTATCGCAGCCTTACGGAAGCGAATACCAGGGTGTATTAGCGATGCCGTCAGGCAATTTTTCGATGAAGTTGTATGGTACTGTTCACGACACCCAAGCTTATTATTCAGTAGCACCGCTTGCTAACGATACTGTGCGTTTTAACGCAATCAGCGAAATCCGCGCAGGTTCAACGGCTTCTTGGGCGGTTGAAAATGCAAATGCAGGTTCTACTTATGGCATGCTTGTCTCGTCACAAATCGCTGATTTGCCGATTGTGGCTAATGGTACTGCGAGCTTATTGGTTAATCACGGACTCTTTTTGACCAATCCGATACACTTGGGTTCTACCGGTTCTTTGAGCGTGACATTGCCGGCTGTGCTGCCGCCAGTGTTTTTTACGCAATCGGTAGAACTAAACGGAGTATTAGCCCCGTCAAATGTAATTGCTACATCAAACGGTCTAGTACATTACAATTAGTGCATGACAAATCTAGGCCGCCTTTTTCGCGAGCTTTGTTCTAGAACAGATTACGAGCAGTGCCGCCGTCCGCGCGCTGCTCGCTTCAGTTTAGAGCCGATGACGGCAATTATGTCGGCATTGGGTAATCCGCATTTGCACGTGCCGGCTATCCATGTAGCAGGCTCTAAGGGTAAGGGTAGTGTTGCTTATTACTTAAGCTGGTCTTTGCGCGCGGCGGGCAAAAACGTTGGATTGTATGCGTCTCCGCATTTAAGTGATTGGCGCGAGCGTGTTCAGGTGAACGGCGAGTTCGCTGATGAACAAGCGTTGGCGGCTGCCATGGAAGATGTGTTAGCGGTTGCGGGCGACGACGCGACTTTTTTTGATTTATTAACGGCAAGCGCGTTTCAATGTTTTGCTAAGCAACAACTAGACTGCATGATTATCGAAACCGGATTGGGGGGACGCTTTGATTCAACAAATGTATTGAGGCCGATGGCTGCGGTAATTACTGCGCTTGAACTTGAGCACACCGATGTGCTGGGCGACACTTTGCTTGAGATAGCGAAAGAGAAGGGTGGCATTTTTAAGTCTAATACTCAGTTGTGGTGCGCGTCGGGAATTGATCCAGAGGCGAAGTTGGTGTTGCATCAAATCGCCAACGCGCTTGGCGACGAACTTAATATCGGGCCGCGCGGCGCGTTATCTGCGCCTGAATTACCTAAGTTTTTCTCAAGTAATCGCGCTTTGGCAGTTGCGGTACTCGAATCACTTGGCGGAGATTATTTGATTGCGGCGCACTTTTTACGCACGGTAGCCTTGACCGATTTAATACATCCGGGGCGTTTCGAATTACGTTACACCACCTCTGGGCGTCAGGTGGTGTTTGATGTGGCGCATTCGCGGCAGTCTTTGACCGAGACTTTACGCTGTTTCCGCGCGATGTTTAAGGATGGCAATCGTGCTGTGTTGCTGGCGTTGCGCGATGACAAAGATGCCGAAGACTTGGGCGCCGCACTGGCCGATGTCCCCAATATAGATGGCATACACGAAGACTGGTATTGTTGCCCAGCAGGAAGCCATCCACGTTCGGCTCGCGTCGATAAAATAGCGCCAGCGTTTAACGCTCGTGCGCTAGCAGTTGTTGATTTCCCTGAAGGTGAACAGCCATTGCTGGTTATGGGCTCGACTTACTTAGTCGGCGCTTTACGTGATAAAACAACACTTGCTGATGTCGCAACAATTTGACCCGAGTTTGGTTCGCCAAAGTTACCGCTGTGAGTTAGTAGAAGAACTGCGCTCTACTGGTTCTAAAGTGGTGGGCGACGTGACTTTGCTAATCCCTAAAAGCTTGGGCTTTTGCTGGGGAGTTGATCGTGCCTTGGCCATGGTGCAAGAAGCGCGGGTCGAATATGGTGAGCGTCCGATGTGGCTGATTTCTTCGATTATTCATAATCCACGAGTGAATACTGACTTGCGTGAGCAAGGTATTGGCTTTTTGCGTGGCGAATACTCGCTAGAGGGTGCCTGGGAAAACTTATCTGAAAATGATGTAGTAATTGTCCCAGCATTTAGTGCGACCGTCGAAGACATGAATCATTTACGTGACCGCGGCGTGGCTATAGTTGATACTACTTGTCCATGGGTGATTAAGCCGCACAAACGCACATTGAAGTATGTTAAAGAAGGCTTCACCACTGTTATTCACGGCACAGTAGGTCACGAAGAAACAGAAGCTACTTGCTCTTTGATTTTGTCTGAGGGCGGGCATTTTGTGGTGGTTTACTCTATTCAAGAGGCGGAGTGTTTAGCAGCATTCATTGAAGGAGAGGCTAATTCCGATGAGTTAGTCGGTTCATTGCGAAGCGGTTCGTTTTCACTAGGTTTTGATTTTGAATCACAGATGCAACGTCTGGGTGTTATTAATCAAACCACAATGTTGGCTACAGAGTCACGTGCAATTGGCGAACGTTTGCGTATTGCTTTAAGTAACCGCGATGGCGAGGAAGAGTTAGAAAACAATTTCCGCGACTTCGATACTATCTGTCGCGCTACCCAAGATAATCAAGACGCCGCAGCGGAAGTCGCGGAGCAAAATCCAGATTTGTATTTAGTGGTTGGAGGCTATGATTCGTCTAATACAAAAAACCTCGCCCGGGTGGGGCAGCGACTAGGGGTTCCGTCCTTTCACATCGAAGGGCCACATTGTTTAGGCGAGCAGATTGAATATCGTCACCGAAGCTCTGGAGAGATACTTCATCGCGACGATTGGATGCCAGCGGTGCGACCGTTGACGGTGGCTTTTTCGGCGGGTGCCAGTACACCTGACACGCTATTAGGCGAAGTTATCGAGCGACTGCTAGAATTATCTTAAATAATAATTAGCGTCGTGCTTTATGATCCGGGCCAGTTTTTTCGACGATGCGCCCCGTGCCACCATATTTTTCTTCAAGCTCTTCGAGTACTGCGACGTACGAACGATAGCGTGAAGCAGCAATTTGGTCGTTCTCTATAGCTTCTAGCACCTTGCATGATGATTCTTCGCGGTGGGTGCAATCGTCGTAATCGCAGTCTTTGCCGAATTGGTGTAAGTCCTTGAAGTGAATGCGCAAATCATTCGGCGGAATGCCAAACGGGCGAAATTTTCTCACCCCAGGTGTATCTATGACAGCTCCGCCACCTGTTAGCGGATACCATTGCGAGTGACTGGTAGTGTGGCGCCCTGATCTTAGCGATCCGCTCACTTCACGCGTTTTAATCTCGAGATCACCATCGAGCCGATTCATTAAAGTTGATTTGCCAACTCCGGATAAACCGTAAAGCACACTAGTCTTGTTGGTGAGTAAGTCGCGAAGCTCTTCAACGCCGGTACCGTCTACCGCCGAAGTGATAATCATTTTGGCGCCGGTGTTGTTGTAACTGGCGACGATTTTTTTCATTTTGCCGCGTTTGCCTTTATCAGCTTTATTCAAGACTAACGCTGCTGGAATAGCAGCGAAGCTGCAAGTCGCTAAAATGCGGTCGGCTACCATCGATGAAAAAGGTGGAATACCAACTGAGCTAACAATCACTACTTGATCGATGTTAGCAGCGAGTAGTTGGCGGCGATCAGATTCTTCGCCAGCAACGCGACGTGCAAAAGTGTTGCGGCGTTCAAGGACACGGTCAATCGCCCAGTCGTCACCAGTGCGGCTGAGGTCCACGTAGTCGCCAACTGTTACAGGGTTTTTATCGGAACCTATATCTTCGAACAATTTGCCGCGCAACAAAGCGCTGATGATTTCGCCATTGACCATCACCTCGCAACGGCGGGCATCCACTCTGGTAACGAATGGTTGCTGCGAGGAAGGGAGGTCAGTGTTTGTCATGCGCTCCTATTCTAGCACGAGTACAATAAGACCATGATAGAAGAGGATGTCATCCAGTCTCCGCAAAACTCCAAGCTTAAATCTATTAAGGCCTTGCGTGGTGGCAAGAATCGTGATTTCACTGTGCTTGAGGGCGTGCATTTGTTCGAAGAAGCCTTGGCGGCGGGCGCCGAAATTCAGTGGCTGCTTATAAGTGATCAGTGTGACTCTAGTGTTGGTGAGGTGCCGTTTGCGGTGCAGCGTTGCCAGCATAAATTGATGACTGAGGTTAGCCGTTTAGATAGCGCGCCTGATTTTATGGCGTGGGTTAAGCGCCCGGTGTCTGATTGGCGCGATGCCGTCGGTGGTTTGCAGGTAGGGCAGTGGTGTATGATCGCTGCCGGAGTGCAAGACCCGGGCAACTTAGGTGCTTTAACTAGAATCGCGGCGGGCTTGGGCGCTGAATTCGTTTTAGCGACTAAAGGTTCGTCATCGCCATGGCATCCGCGCGCGGTGCGTGGTGCAGCCGGCACTAATTTCCGGTTACCGGTTTTTGAGGGCGTCGATGCTGACGAGTTCTTTGAGTTATGCTCAACTAATAACATTGCTACTTGGGCAACCTGTGCTGGAGGAGAAAATTTAACATTTGCAACTGCGCAGCTCAATTCATCCGCAGTGGCCTTAATACTCGGCGAGGAAGGACGCGGTCTTAGCGATGAACTTGTAAGTAAATGCTCAGCAAAGGTGGGCATCACACTAACGCGCGATGTAGAATCCTTAAACGTCGCCACCGCCGCTGCGATTTTTGCGCATCAGTTAAATGACCATGTATGAGCCTTTAGCGTCACGCATGCGTCCGCGTAATCTTGATGATTTTGCGGGACAAGAAAAACTAGTCGGTAAAAACGGTTCGCTGCGCATGATGTTTGATGGTGGCGAGCTGGGGTCGATGGTGTTTTGGGGTCCACCGGGGTGTGGTAAAACAACGTTGGCGCAAATGTTGGCAGAGCGCTCGGATCTTAATTTTAAACCGTTTTCGGCGGTACTAAGTGGCATCAAAGAAGTTCGCGAAGCGATGCAACAGGCCAAATCTGATCGCGAGCAATCACAGCGCCCGACTTTGGTTTTTGTTGATGAGATTCACCGCTTTAACAAAGCGCAGCAAGATGCTTTTTTGCCGTTCGTTGAGGCTGGTGACATTGTGCTAGTGGGGGCGACTACTGAAAACCCGTCATTTGAAATTATTGGCCCTTTGTTGTCGAGATTGACGGTACACATTCTTGAACCGTTGTCTGAAGATGACATTGTGGCCTTGCTGCGCACAACTTTATCTGATACCGAACGCGGATTGGGCGCGCGGCGCTTGGATGCAAGTGACGAGCAATTGCAAATGATTGCCAACGTCGCCAGTGGCGATGCGCGTCGTGCTTACACCATCATTGAAGCTGCGGCACGTCAATGCGACGTCGGAGTAACCCTAACCGACGGCAACCTGCAAAAAGTATTGGCCGGACGCGCGCTGCTTTACGATAAGGATGGGCAGAAACATTACGATTTGATTTCGGCATTGCATAAGTCGGTTCGTTCATCCGACCCAGATGCCGCGCTCTATTGGTTAGTGCGTATGCTGCGTTCTGGCGAAGACCCGATGTTCTTGGCGCGACGTTTAGTGCGTATGGCCAGCGAAGATATTGGTTTAGCTGACCCGAATGCCTTACGTTTAGCTTTAGCAGCTAAAGACTCCATGCATTTTCTAGGTTCGCCAGAAGGTGAATTGGCGTTGGCTGAAATAACCATTTATTTAGCGGTGGCACCGAAGTCGAACGCAGTTTATAAAGCATTCAACGAGGTGAATAAGCTAGTGCAGGAAGAGGTTGCGCATGACGTCCCGATGCAACTGCGTAATGCGCATACTAAGTTGATGAAGAATAAAGGTTGGGGGCAGGGCCACGATTACGCGCATGACAATCCGAACGCGATTGTGGCCATGGATTGCTTGCCAGATTCTTTAGTTGGCTCGAAGTTTTACAACCCGACGAACTACGGAGTCGAAGAGCGTATTACTAAACGCCTAGAACTGATTGCGCGACTCAAGGCTTCCGCTAAAGAAAGCTAGGCCGTCGCGAAAGCCGCTGGCGCGTAATGACAGGCCTTTGTCGGCCGCATCATTGAACAATTCTTGCATGTCGCTTTCTGGGAAACCGAAGATCACTAATTGTCCTTCATGGCGCAAGTATTTAACTAATGGCTCAAGTGCATTCAGCGACTTTGGTTTTTCGCCATCACATCCGTATGCTGCCATGTGATATTTGTGTTTTCCAGATATCTGTTCTGGAGAACTAATAATATTTATTGTAGTCGGTGAAGTAATTTTGTTTAAAACTTCTTCTAACTGCTGCTTTTCATCAGGGTGCAATATAACATCGACGTGATTGCACTTCATTTGCACTGCTAAGAATGCGGCTAGTGTTGAACCGTCACCGCAGGTCAGTAAGTTCAGTTTGGCAATCTGTGATTGCTCAAGAGCTGCTGCCGGTGCCATTGCTTGAGCTACTAGCAAGCCACTAGTGTTTGTCCATTGTGTGGCATATTCGCCCAGTTGGTCTGGGTCGATGGTTAAGTGGCCAAGTTTCAAAGCATTGGTGGAGGGCATACTGTTTATTGTAATGCCGCTGTGGCCAATACTTGAACCTTTTCGCTTACGGTGCCATCATCAATGGTACAGCTGCTTATCCAACAAAGCCGGCGTCTAGTCCGCGACGCTGAATGTCCGCGCCCAAGCCCATGTGTTTAAAAATAGCATCCATGCATTCATCAGTGCTAGCCCGCACAATATTTGGCATATCCCATTCATCAACACCACCTGGCAACTCTTCCAGAAAATTAGCATGCTGCCCATCAAGTACGCGTTTGTCAAGAATCGTAATCGAACCGCGATCACTTTCAGAACGCAGTAGGCGCCCGCAACCTTGGCGGAACATCGCTAGAGCTTTGGGTAAGTAGATAGTGTTACGCTGAATGCCGTAACCGAGGCGTGCTTGTTGGGCATACATATAACGGTTGGGAGCGCCGTAGGGCAGCTTGGTCATTACGATGTGCTCGCAAGTCGTGCCGGGGAAATCGACTCCGTACCAGAAGGTGTCGACTCCCAACAAAATGCTTTCGTGATTGGCTTTGAAAGTGCGCATCACTTCTTCTTTGGATAAACCCGGCATGCCTTGCCACAACAATTGTAAACCTATGGCTCTAAACTTTGGGGCCAAGCGTTCGCCGATGCGTTTTACCAAGGCCGAGTTAGTGAACAAACCAAGAATGCGTCCGCGCGTGCGCTCGCCTAAGTACAAGAAGTAATTCTCGACATACTCAAGCCAATCATCATGACCAGGACCGCGATAGGTATAGGGCACAGCATCTTCGGGTACGCAGTAAATTGCGGCATCGGTAGAGAAAGTGGTCGGCCCACTGAATTCTTCGACGATGCGCCCGGAGCGTTCTTGCTTGTCCTCGGCAAGAATGTCTATGCCAAGGTAAGAGCGCATCGGCTTAAAGCTACCGCGAATTTTTGATGTTGCACTAACCAATGCCGCCGACTGCAACGACGGTAAAAACACATCGCCTAACCATTCTTGTGGCAACAAATATTTCAACAATAACAGTGGATGCCTTCGCCGCGTGAATTCAGCTTCGAAGTGCAGCTTATCAGAGAAATCTGCCTCGCCACTTTCACCCCCTAACCATAACTCTAATCCTTCGCGCCAGTGATCTAAATTTTCTAGTGGACGATGTAAGCGCCAGCGAATTTTACGCGCTAAACGTAATTCGATGTCACCGAGTTCTTCGATGGTAGTGCGTAGTGCACTATCGAGTCCGTTAACGGTGTCTAAAAAACTTTGCAGAGTAGTGAGCACGACATCGCCGCGCCCTGATTCTAGGTATTCATGGAATAGCGATGCCGATTCAGTGCGCGTACGCTTGCCTTCGAGTTCGCTGCGGTACTCGTCGAACTTTTTAAGTTCATTTGATGCCTCGAATGCAACGGCATCTAGCTTAGAGCATAACTCTTGTGCAGCTTCAGCGGCCTCACCTAAACGCGGAGGTACTACTGGCAAATTAGTTATCAGCTTATTCAACATCGGTAGTGCGGCATGATCACGCCCGCGATTACGGCGCAGGTCTTTTGATAGTTGCATTACTTCTTCGAGTTCTATCTCAAAGCTTCGTGCCGACAAAGCCACTTCGTGTAAGTGGTCGCACTCGTCAAACACTACGTGACCGAATTCGTCAGGCTGCGCCAAAATGAAAGCGTGATTCGTTACCACAATATGCGAGCGTAAAGCCTGCTGTGTGCGGATGCCCGCCGCGCAACGCATCGCCGACTTGCCACGGCAACAAGCGGGTAAGGCACGTGTTTGATTAATCATCGCCCGTGCTTGGCGTAAAGTCGCCGGATCACTTGCCGTCGGCACTCCTGGTGAAACCGGAAACCCATCCAAATCGGCGGCGATGTCTTCACAGTAAAAAATCGCCAAGCGCATCCAGGTGATTCGTGCAATTGAACTAGCTGCGGAAGGCTCGGGTGCGGTATCGATGATGGCGCGTCCGCAAATATAGTTGTTGCGGCCTTTAAGTAGGCTGATGCGCGGCAGTTGTTCGTCTGTTAATCCGCACTCTTTTAGTAACTCTACAGCGCGCGGTACTTCGCTGAAGAACGCCTGCTCTTGTAGTGCGCGAGTATAAGTAGAAATCGCTACTCGCGTTTCTGTTTGTTTGGCCCACCAGAGTAGTGGGGCGAGATAAGCCAACGTTTTGCCGGTGCCCGTTGGTGCGTCAGCGATTAAGAAATTTGATTTATCGAAGGCCTCGGCGACTTGTTGCGATAGCTCGAGTTGACCTAATCGTGGTGTGGCGTCGAAGTGTTTGCTTAAGCGATCGAAAAATTGTTGTAGTAAATTATTGCGTGTCTCTTGGTCAGGTGCTTCGTCTTCATAACGTGAACTGAGAATATCTTGACCATCATATGTTTGATGATAGCTACGCTTAAACATGGGGGTGATTGTGTTCAAGATGCGCTCAGGGTCAGTGGCGGCTATCTCACAGTCGCCGCTGAATTCACCATCGTTCAGTTCGTCTCCGAATAAATCGGCGCTGCCGCTACCGGCGTAAAGGCTCGGTTCATCGAGAAGGTTTTCTATTATTTCTAACCACTGATTTAGCGGGCTAGGCTCGTTACCAGCCTCATGATATATGTCGTCGAAGCAGCGGGCGATTAGTTGGCGCAGCTTGTGGTCGCGGGCATAGTGGTCACGCACCATGGCTTCACATAAATCACGCGCATCATCGCTTGACGGCATTTTCGATGGCTCACGTCCGCAAAAGTGTTGTAGTCCGGCGGCAAAGTTGTGCTGACCGCGGCGCGGGTGTAAGAATAGAGATAGTGATTCGAGAGCGACGATGCGTGGGGCGATTACTGCTGGGCAATATGCTGCGTATAGCTCCGCGAATTGCTGCTGTGGGGTGGCAACGATTATTGGTCGCGACTCAAGTCTTTGTAATAAATCGCTGACGACATCACCGAAAAATGGCAATTCTGAGAGTTTCTCTGGGGTTAAGCCTATGATCGACAACATCTTGGGTGAATTGGCGGGCATTACCTGGTGGCGATAAGGCGATAAAAAAGTCGGTTCTATTAGATGCTTAGGTCCTTCTCCTCTTACATAGGTAGTAGCCTGAATAAAATAAATCCCATCCTGCTGGGCATCAGGGCCAGTTGTGCAGCAAGTAACGAAAACAGGGTCGAGCGAGGCGTTCAAGGTAGTCAAAAAAGGGGCGCGAGGGTAGAATACACGACCCCACAAACCCTTTCCTCACATCTAAACAAGATAAATACCGTGGTAGAAGTCACAGACATCCCCGTAGAAGGTTACGAGTCAGTAAAGCGCGCTTACGATGCTGAATCTGGTTTGCTAGCTTTCATTTCAGTGCACAGCACTGTCCTTGGCCCAGCTCTGGGTGGCATGCGCCTCTGGAATTACGCCAACGAAGATGAAGCGCTCACCGACGTGCTGCGCCTGTCGAAAGGGATGACTTACAAGGCGGCTTGTGCTGGCCTCAGCCTAGGTGGTGGCAAGTCCGTTATAGTCGGCGACCCATCAATGAAGTCTCAGGCATTCTTCGAGGCGATGGGCGATTTCGTTGAATCATTCGGCGGCTCTTACATCACAGCCGAAGATGTCAACACAAAGGTCGAAGACATGGGCATCGTGGCTACTCGCTCTAATCACGTTGTGGGTTTGGCCGGAAAGTCTGGTAACCCGTCGCCGAAAACAGCTTGGGGTACATTCTTAGGGTTGAAGGCGACTCTTGAAGATGTTTATGGTAGCGACTCTTGCGAGGGTAAGACTTTTGCAATTGAGGGCGCTGGTTCAGTAGGCTCAATTTATGCCGATTTTATTGCCAAGGATGGCGGTAAGATTCTCGTCGCAGACATCTTTGACGAATCTGCGCAACGAGTGGCTGCTGCAACCGGCGGCACAGTCGTAGGCCCTGGCGAAATCCGTAGCGTCGAATGTGATGTTTATTCGCCATGCGCGCTTGGCGGATCCATTAACGATGACACCGTCCCTCTATTTAAATGTAAGGCGATTGTCGGCGCGGCTAATAATCAGTTGCTCGAAGAGCGCCATGGCGATGTCTTACGCGATTTAGGTATTCGTTACGCACCAGATTACGTAGTTAATGCTGCTGGCTTGATTAATGTTTATGACGAAATGGCCAAGGGTGGATACGATGAGGCGCGTGCATTAGAGAACATGAATAGTATTCGTACTAACATACACAAGATTTTCGCAATCTCAAACGAAGAGGGCATTAGTACTGCTGCCGCTGCCGATCGTTTTGCTGAGCGCCGCATTGATTCGGCTGTGGCTTCGCGGTAACTTTTAGTTTCCGATAAAGTTAATAAAGACTCGACCTGATTTTGTTCAGGTCGAGTCTTCTGCGTTTGTGGGTTAAAAAAGGTGAAGCCAGTCGGACGCGAACTACCTTGTAATCACCTCGACACCATTCTCACTAATAATCATCGTATGCTCACACTGAGAAAC
>JAPKEZ010000170.1 GCA_028821845.1 Planctomycetota bacterium
CATCCTAATTCGATTAGCGATTGCAGTACATCATTGTGCATGGACTTTGGCGCCCTAAACGTGCCGTTATCTATACTGGCTCTGAGCATCTGCGCTTCTTTCTCTGAGCGCCATAGCGGGTAGCTATTTTCGAATTGCCCAAGTCCGATGCCGAGTGGTGTGTCGAATGATTTTTCTATACCAGCCGAGTACATCTCCAGACGTACTTCAGTGGACCGATATTCTGATTCAATGCTATTAAAGCCCCCACTAGTGAGTGCGCGTAAAATTTCGCCGATGACGAAGATTACTCCAACAATAAATAAGCCTCGGTTTCTTATCTTGCTGAAAAAATACAGAGCAGCAAAGCCTGTTACTAAACCAAGCCTAATCGCGTTGCCACCCCAAAAACCACAAAGCAAAGCCATCGGGATGGCAAGGGGTAGCCATTTGTTTGAACAATATTTATTGCCAAGTGCTATGCATAGTAGTAGTATCGGAGCAACTATTTCTCCTGCGTGGTTGAGGCCGATGAATGGGTATAGCGGTCGCCGTCCGAGTAAATCGAGATATCCTGGTGGGTCCCAGCCGAGTGCTTGAGGTAGGCAGAACCAACAGGCTAAGGAGACAGCGATGAAAACTGGCAGCATCGTTAGCCACAGGTTTTTCAGTTGCCAGTGGCTCATACATCCGGCCAAAACTAGCGCACTGAATATTGGAGCGCGGTCGACCAATCCCGCGATACTTGGTAGCAGCGATAGCTCAAATTGCGCACTGAATAAAAACGGCAGGCAGCCGGCAGCAATGGCAGCAATCACTAGGGCACTACCCGGCAGTAGCGTAAATTGCCTTTTGTAGACGCTAAAGCCAATGGGTAGTAACGCCAAAACAGAAAACAGTGCGCCGTCGAAGCGCGTTTCGTCAAACATTGAAGTGGACCAACAGAGCATTGGCACCAACACGCTAACCCAGGCCAAAAGCCAGGCTGTTCGCGCGTCATTAGCAGATGCTGAGTTCACTATTGTTGCACTGGAGTAAATAGGGCGTCGATGAACTGCGACGGATTGAATACTTCTAGATCGTCTTTTCCTTCGCCGAGGCCGATGAATAATACTGGCAAGCTAAGCTGCTTGCTAATGCTGAGAGTGGCGCCACCTTTAGCCGTGCCATCGAGCTTGCTGAGGACGATGCCGCTTATTGGCACGCATTCGCCGAATAATTTTGCCTGCTGAATCGCGTTTTGACCAGTGGTAGCATCAAGTACTAACAAACTATGATGTGGCGCGCTTGGGATTATCCTTTCGAGAACCCGCGAAACTTTATTAAGCTCGGCCATTAAATTCTTTTGGTTGTGCAAGCGGCCAGCAGTGTCGATAATTAAGTAGTCGGCCTTTTGTGCTATAGCTGCTTGGGCTGCATCGTGTGCCACAGAGGCGGGATCAGATTGCGGTTGCCCGGCGATGCATTGCGTGCCAGTACGTTCGCACCACACTTGCAACTGCTTAACGGCAGCGGCGCGAAAAGTGTCGCAGGCGCCAACCATTACGGTATTGCCTTGAGCATTAAGCCAATGACATAACTTGGCTATAGAAGTGGTCTTGCCCGCTCCGTTCACTCCAGCAACTAAAACAACGGTAGGGCCATCGGAATTTATCTTTGGCAAAGGTTCGCCATCAGGTCCGAGCAATACTTGCGATAGCTCTTCGCGCAACCATTGCGGAATATCGGCAGCGCGAGCTAATTCACCCGATTTAAGTTGTGCCTCGGCTTTTTCAAGCAACTCACTAGCAAGGGGGCCGACATCGGCAGTGAACAACAACTCTTCCAGGTTGTCGATAGTATCTTCGAGGCTGGTATCGCTACTTAAAGAGCGGAGAAGATGTCCAATCTTATTTCGCGTTCGCGTCAGGCCTTGCTGAACTTTGGAAAACACCATTCTTAGTACTTATGCATACCGTCGTCGGAGTCTTCGTTAACATCGGGTATGACCTCAAATGGGTCGTCGGTGAAATCAGCTTGAATTTTGTTCTTTGTCTGATTGCCACTTCCTCCAATTTCAAGGCGTTCTGGCGGCTGCGGTTTATCGATACCATTTGAACGCGCATCAGCTACCAACATACGCACGCGGTCGAGGATGCCATTAACAAATGACCCTGATTGTGCAGTCGAGAACCTTTTGGCCAGCTCAATAGCTTCGTTGATTACTACCTTAGGTGGCGCGTCTGCATCACCATATACTAATTCGTAAACTCCCAAACGCAACACGTTACGGTCGAGGTGAGCCATCCGTTCAATCGGCCAGTTACGCGCAATGCCTACAATCCAGTCATCGATTTGCTTACGGTTCTCTATCACTCCTAAACATAAGCGACGGGCGAACTCAGAAATAATAATGCGCCCCTTGCGATCGCGGTTTGTCTTAGTGTGATCCTCGATAAAAGCATCAAGCTCGGCAGGGGCAGTGTCTGGCTGAATTTCGTACATGTATAAATACTGCAAGCACAACTCGCGAGCATGGGTACGGCGGCGGACGGGTTCAGTCATTTGCTTTGGTCTATCAGTGAGATCATTTCGAGAGCAGCCCGCGCGCATTCGCAACCTTTGTTACATTCGGGGGTCGCCTTTTCACCATCAACTATGGCATCTTCACTAGTGTTGAAGGCAGATAGTGAAGAACGGTGTTGAGCCTGGGCGTAAGTCGCACAGGTAAGGACGCCCATCATGACTGGCTTGCG
>JAPKEZ010000171.1 GCA_028821845.1 Planctomycetota bacterium
GTCTTCGCTGACGATGCGGTGAGTAAGTCCGGCAGGGTGCTCAATCAAGCTATCGGTCGAACCTAAGCTCACTGCTGGGATGAACAGTTTAGTTGTATTCATCGCTTTGGCCGCCGCTTCGTAGCCGCCAGCCATTTCAATGGAGATAACAGAGCCTGGCCCTTTCATTTGTTTTGCTACTAGACCGCGGGGGTCCGATGCAGCAAGCCCTGGGTAATGCACCTTGGCGACAGCTGGATGCGCCTCAAGTTTGTTTGCTAAGTAAATCGCGTTTTGTTGCGCGCGTTCAACACGCATCGGCAAAGTAGGCAGACTGCGTAGTAGTAAATAAGCTGCCATCGGGTGCATGTTTCCTCCAGTCAAAATTCTGATTTGACGAATGTGCGCTGCCCAACTTTCGTTAGTAGCAACGATGCCAGCGATAACATCACCGTGGCCACCTAGATACTTGGTTGCACTGTGAACAGAAAAAGTCGCGCCCAAAGATAGTGGCGACTGCAGCAACGGCGTAGCAAAAGTATTGTCAACCATCACCGGCACAGCGCCAGATTGCTTAACTACATCTTCTATATCAACTAAACTTAGTGTAGGGTTCGCCGGAGTTTCAATGATTACCAAAGCTGTGTCCTCGCGTACATTGTCTTTGATTTCGTGCTCCTGCACCCAATCAACATCAAAGCCGAGCAAGCCACTGGATAGCAAGTGATCGGTGCCGCCGTAAATAGGGCGAACAGCGACAATGTGATTGCGCACCACAGCATCTTGCATTGCGCGCATTTTCAGTGACATTAACACCGCGTGAATGGCTGACATGCCTGAAGCAAAAGCGATACCAGCCTCAGAGTTTTCAAGTTTGGCAAAAGCACATTCATAGCGGTGGACGGTTGGGTTATGCAAGCGCGCGTAAATGGGTGAGTCGGCAGTGGCGCCGCCAGCGGCAAGCGCATCGATACTGTCACGACCTGATTCGAGATCTTTTACGGGGTAAGTCGAAGAGAAATCTAGCGGTGCAGCATGTACGCCCAATTCTTGAAAATCTTCGCGCCCAGCGTGGACGGCAAGGGTGTCGATGTGTTTAGTCATACTGGGCATTTTCCGTATATTCTTCGGAAAGTCCATCGAATATATGAGCAACATGCGCTATAATTGAGCCTATGGACAGAATAGACTTCGATATTTGCCGTGAATTACAGAATAATGCTCGGTTGAGTAATAAAGAGCTCGCCGCCAAGGTTGGGCTAGCGCCTTCCAGTTGCCATGAACGCTTCAAGCGCTTATGCGCTGATGGCGTCTTCTCGGGCTTCCATGCCACCGTTAATCAGGAAAAGCTAGGAGCATCCATAGAGGCAATGGTGCATGTACGCCTAGCCAAGCATGCACGTAAAGAGGTAGATTCATTCTTTGAGCATCTGTACCAGCTTCCCGAAACAATCGCCTATTATCACATTACAGGCGAGTTTGATTACTTAGTACACGTCGCCGTCCGTGATGCAAATCATTTGCGCGATTTGGCCCTAGATGCCTTCACAACACGGGAGGAGGTGGCTCAGATACAGACGTCTTTGGTGTTTGCAGCAAAAACTAAGGCACAACGACCTTGCTTTATCGAGTTTTCGTAGTAGGGTATTAATAGGGGGTAATATAAATGACACAACTTAATGATTTAATAGGACGACAGGAGCGGGTGGTTTCGATCAGCCAGCATGCGACTGTTAGAGACGCGGCCAAAGCTATGGCCGAGGCCAACGTCGGTTGCGCCGCAATAATGGATGGCCCGAAATTAGTCGGGATATTTACTGAACGTGACATTCTTAAACGAATACTGTTAAAGAACCTAGACGTCGATACTGTACTGATAAGTGAAGTAATGACTCGTGAATTGATTTGTGCTGGCATGTTGCAATCGGCTAATGATGCCCGGGTGTTAATGGAGCGCCATCATATTCGGCACTTACCAGTGCTTAACGACAATGCCGAACTAGCCGGTGTTTTGTCAATTCGTGACTTAGTTCGAGATCAGGTTACTGAAATAAAGAACTACATTGCTATGCACGAAGGCTAGTCCTTAAAGAACTTGCCGCGCCAGCGTAAATTACGCAATACATCTGGATGAAGTAGAGCCAGAATGGTTACCAATTCTAGGCGTCCCATCCACATTCCGATTGATAATATAATTTTAGATGCTGAGCCTATCTCGGCATAGCTGCCCATAGGACCAACGCTCTCAAATCCCGGACCAATGTTACCTACACAGGCTAGAGATGCACTGAAGGCGGTCACGAAATTCGATCCTAGGGCTACTAATAAAAGTGCTACAATCAGGTAGGTGAGAACATAACACAGTACTAAGTTTAAAATACTGCGCAGAGCATTATTAGGGATAACTTTACCGCGATGACGTAACGGCAATACTCCTCGTGGATGCAAAGTGCGAGTTAGTTCTGACCACATGTATTTTAGCGAGAGTAGATTTCGTATTGCTTTAGGGCCACCAGCTGCTGATCCGGCGCAACCACCAATTAACATTGCAACAATTAAGAACGCACGCGCTGATTCAGGCCATGGGTCTGTAGCGTAATCTGCGACAGCAAAGCCAGTCGATGAAATAAGCGATGCTGATTGAAATAGTCCCATGCGCAAGCTTTCAAGGTTAGGGACTCCTCCGCTAAGGATTAATGTAACGCCCGTCGCTGCGAA
>JAPKEZ010000172.1 GCA_028821845.1 Planctomycetota bacterium
GAAGAAGAGTCGGACTTCTAGAAATGGTTGGTGCGGCTACGCGCCACCAGGGTATGCGGTTAGAGTGGTTTCTAGAGCCACTCTAACCGGATTTCGGCTCGCAAAGATACTGGCTAACATAACTTAGATGTTGCGGAACAAGCGTACTCGAGAAACAGTATAATTAGCTTTACACCAGAATGCTGATAAACAGTTATTTTGGTCCGTCAAAGATTCTAGTTTGTCATGGACACCGTGGGGGTTGAACTTGATAATCTGCGAACCTTTGGCGGCCTTTTTTTGACATGCTAAAACTATTTTCTACTATCTTTATTGCTGGCATACTTACCGCCGGCTTTACCGCAATGACCTTCTCTCAAGATCCAGGGCATGAACATAGCGATTCGCCACTCGAAGAGATTATGGAGCAAATGAAAGACCATATGCGCGCAGTGCGCAAGTCTATTCCCGAGGTCGAGCAACACCCCAAGTGCATTAACGATATTCAAGCAATGCAGCAACTCGCGATTGATGCGCTGCCGTATTGTCCAGATTATCCTGGGGAACCAGGCGTTGAGAAAAATAAGTATGAAATTAATTTCAAACGTCGACTGTTGACTGTAGCCGACACTCTGCTTCAGCTAGAGTTAGCATTACACGAAGGCGATATCGAGGCGGCTAACGCGCACTACAAGAATTTGCGTAATGCCAAAGAAAGCTCGCATGAAATATATGATCCTGAAGACGACGACTAGTCTTTACTCTTTTCGCCGGGCCCGATGCTAAGTAGTATCGCTACTGGTCGCGTGCGATCAGAACTGAGCAGCATAATCTGAATGGCTGAAGTCAGGGGCACCGCCAAAAATGCGCCGACGACTCCCCATATTCCGGCCCACACCACAACCGACACGACGACGACTAGTGGCGAGAGATTGAGTTCGCGTCCGAGTATTTTAGGTTCGATATACGAGCCTAGAGTTAAGTTGATTACTAAATACGCCCCCATCACGGTGAGCGCTGTTGACCATGGCGCACCACTACCTAGCGCCGTAATTGTCGGGAAAAATCCTGCGATAATTGAGCCGAAAGTTGGGATGAAATTCAGCAGAAAAGTTAATAAGCTAAATAACAAGGCATATGGCACATCGAGGCTTATGAGCACGACGTAGCATAGTGAACCCGTCAGCAACGACACGGCTGTTTTAACAGACAGATAGCGCTGAATGCCACGCGCCATTTTTTCTAGCATCTGCGACGCTTCTGCTTCACGGTCTCCGGCAATTGACAAGATTTTACGCCTAAATATTTTTTGCTCGGCGAAGATAAAGCTCATGTAAATCATTATTAACATCAAACCTTTTGCAAACCCAACACCGCCGCCAATCAGCTCGCTAGCGACACCCTGCAAATCGGATTTTTCGAGAGAGCCTACGATTAAGTTTTGAACTCTATCGGGGATTGACGACTTAACCAATTGGTCACGTACGCCGTCGACTAATGTTTCGGCGCCTGAATTAGTGAAGAAATCTTCGATAGACGACTGCAGCATCAAGCCGCCCTGAGCCAAGCCTAAACCAATCAGCGCCACCAGAAACACGACTGCAATAGTTGGCGGTATTTTCAACCGTGCAAGCCTAACGATAACTGGCTGCAACATTGAGGCGAGCAAAAAAGCGATGACTAGCGGCTGCAAAATACTAGCCCCGACATGCAACACCCAGCCCACAAGAATAGTTGTGATGATTGCGAGCAGCGCGACAAAGGTACGGTTGGCAGTATCCATTAAACACTAGATTAGTACGCTTGGTTATACTTAACAAATGAATAAGTGGATTAAATATTGCTCAATTGCTGTGCTGGCAATCGGTAGTGTCCTCATGTCATGCTCTGAGGGGACACCAAAGCCAAGTGTCACCCACCAGAGCCCCCTACTCTGGAGAGTTACCAACGAGAACAACACCTCGTACCTATTTGGCACCATGCACGTTTCCGACCCGCGGATTACGACCTTGGCACCCGCCGTCGAATCCGCTTTTGCCGAGTCAGATGCCATTTTCACCGAGCTTAAAGAATCTCAGCATGAATTGTCGGTGAAAGTCGCTGAAGAGGGCATGCTACCTGAGGGCACCCGCCTTAGCGACGTGATACCTGCCGACATGTATGGCAAGATAAATGGATTGGTTGAATCAAACAAGATGACCATGGATGTGGTGAATAACAGCCGCCCCTGGATGGCGGGCATGTATTTGCAGCTGATTGATGCCATGCCGTATATGCAAGGTGTGGCATTAGACATGCAACTAACTAATCGCGCGCGCGAAGAGAATAAAGAAGTTGGTGGTATCGAAACCGTCGATGAGCAATTAGCAGCCCTCGCATTTGGTAGCGAAGAAGATCAAATTAAATTGTTAGGCATAGCCATTGACAACATGATTGAAAAAGCCGACAACGAAATTTCGGACATCGAGTTAATGCTTAATTACTACCT
Source organism: Planctomycetota bacterium (assembly GCA_028821845.1). GTDB lineage: Bacteria > Planctomycetota > UBA1135 > UBA1135 > UBA1135 > JAPKEZ01. The sequence goes on from JAPKEZ010000172.1 coordinate 2,468, forward strand.
TGAAGGCGATATCGATGGTCTATGGGAATTCGCCAATGCAGAACTCCTTGACGCCAGCCAACTAGAAAAGGACGCCTTCGATGCCCTGCTTACTGTACGTAATAACAACATGGCTGACCGCATCGACAAGCGCATCAAAGCCAATCCGGAGTCTGTGACTTTCTATGCCTTTGGGGCATTGCACTTTGCCGGACCTCAGGGGGTCGGCGAATTGCTCAAAG
>JAPKEZ010000173.1 GCA_028821845.1 Planctomycetota bacterium
CAGTCACAGCTTCTACATTTTCTCCAGTCAAGTCAGATTTAGCAACACCGCCGTGCATCTTCAGCGCACGAATAGTAGCAATTAGCACCACGGCTTGTGGATCGAGGTTCGCGCTACGGCACTTGATGTCGAAAAACTTTTCTGCGCCCAAGTCTGCGCCGAAACCCGCTTCAGTGATTGTCCATTCAGCGAAGTGCATCGCCATTTTTGTCGCAACTACGGAATTACATCCATGGGCAATGTTGGCAAAAGGACCGCCATGTATAAAAGCGGGGGTGCCCTCAAAACTTTGTACTAAGTTAGGATTCATCGCATCGCGTAACAGTGCCATCATCGCGCCAATACAATCCATCTGTTTAGCATAAACTGGAGTATTGTCTAAATCATAGCCAATGATGATGCGCTCAATCCGCGCACGCAAATCGCTCATGTCTTTTGACAAACATAGAATGGCCATGATCTCAGAAGCAGCAGTGATGTCGAAGCCACCTTCGCGGGTAACTCCCTGGCCAGTGCCGCCCAAACCAGAAACTATGTTGCGTAATGCGCGGTCGTTCATGTCCATTACTCTCCGCCACATAATTTTACGCGTATCTAGTCGCAGCCTATTTCCGAAGTGTAAGTGGTTATCCACCATCGCCGCTAGCAAATTATTTGCCGCAGTAATCGCATGAAAGTCACCAGTGAAGTGCAAGTTGATGCGATCGAGAGGCATTACTTGTGAATAGCCACCGCCACATGCACCACCTTTCACTCCCATGCACGGGCCGAGTGATGGTTCACGCAGTGCCAGGCAAACCGATTCATTCAGTTGGGTGAAAGCCTGAGCCAAACCAATCGATGTCGTAGTCTTGCCTTCGCCAGCAGGAGTAGGAGTAATAGCCGACACCAAAATCAATTTAGATGGCGCCTTAATCGATCGCGGGCGGCTTAGGGCATCTAAGGAAACCTTGGCTATATCTTTGCCGTAAGGTAGTAAATCGGCATCATTAATATGAAGGGAATCTGCAATTTCAGTGATGGGGCGCGAAGTAAACTCGCGAGCAATTTGTACGTCTGTTTTCATCGGATAAAATTCTAACGTGGCGTTATAGTTATGGCATGCGTCAACTGCTAATAGTCTTAATCTCTCTTGCATTCGTTACTTGCTCAAAACCGCAACCTGATACAGCGCCTAACATATTGTTCATCCTAGCCGATGATTTGGGTTATGGTGATGTTGGCTGTTTCGGGCAGCAGCACATAAAAACTCCCAACATAGACAAATTGGCCACGCAGGGAATGAAGCTTACACGCCATTACTCTGGTTCACCTGTTTGCGCGCCGTCGCGTTGTGTTTTGCTTACGGGCAAGCACACCGGAAATTCTTATATTCGCGATAACGACGAAATGAACGAGCGTGGCGATGTCTGGAACGACCCGGCATTAGAAGGACAACGTCCGCTAGCTCAATCTGAAATAACTATGGGCGAACTGTTCCAGGGCGCAGGCTATAACACTTCGTTTATTGGCAAATGGGGGCTAGGCTGGACGGGGACGGAAGGCGATCCAAATGCGCAGGGCTTCGACCATTTCTTTGGTTACATTTGCCAGCGCGTGGCGCACAATTATTACCCCGACCATTTGCACCGTAATCAACAAACGATAAACATCAATCCGGATGGTAGCGAAGTTGACTACTCAGCCGACTTAATGGCGACCGAAGCGCTAGATTTTTTAGACAAGACAAATGGCCAGCCATTTATGATGGTTTACGCCACGCCTGTTCCACACTTAGCGTTGCAGGTACCGCAAGACTCACTCGACGAATATAAAGATGCCTTTGAGGAAACACCTTACGATGGCAGCAAAGGGTACCGTCCGCATGAAACTCCGCGCGCGGCTTATGCGGCAATGATTACTCGTATGGATCGTGACATCGGTGACATCCTTGACAAGTTAGATGAGATGGGGGTTGCGGATAATACGTTAGTGGTATTCACCTCAGATAACGGCCCGTCATGGATAGGTGGATGTGACTTAGAATTCTTTCAATCGCAAGGGGGCCTTCGCGGACGCAAGGCGCAAGTCTATGAAGGTGGTCTTCGCGTGCCGACTATTGTGCGTTGGCCAGGTAAGGTGTCTGCGAACAGCGAAAGTAATTACGTTAGCGCCTTCTGGGATTGGCTCCCGACATTTTGTAATGCTGCTAACATCGAGCACCAACAGCTAGATGGGCATTCGCTTGTTAAGGTTTTAGAAGGTGCGCAAGATGTTAGGCGCCCGGATGCTTTGTATTTCGAGCATGCGCGCCAGGCCCAAGCGATTATCGATGGCGATTTCAAGCTTCTTCGTTCAAAGCAAAGCGCGGCATGGGAGCTATATAATTTGCGTGAAGATTCAGCCGAAACCAATAATTTGGCGGAGCAAGACCAGGGTAAAGTGGTGGAGTTGTTAGAGCTTGTTGATAACGCACGTGTTAAGTCGGAAATTTTCCCGTTAAAAGTTGAATTAGAGACTTCCAAATAGTTAAAGTATTGACGATGATTAACATGAGCAAACTTTTTTTTACTCTGCTTTTCTGCGGAATGCTTGCTTCTTGCGGTAAGGCACCGGTCGGTCCTCCGACCGTGCAGCCGAACTTGCTAATGGTTACTTTTGATACTTTGCGCGCAGATCACCTTGGAGCATATGGCAGTGA
>JAPKEZ010000046.1 GCA_028821845.1 Planctomycetota bacterium
AAAACGTATGGTGCCGTTATATCAACTGGTGGCGCAACTATGCTCGACGGCAGTTTCGTGCGAATGCCGTTTAGAGGATGGTATGTAAACGACGAGAATAAGACTAATATGGAATTAAACGGCTGTCCTCCTGATTACCCTGTAGAAAATCTTCCTTCAGAATACGCTAACGGCGAAGATAGCCAAATAGATAAAGCGATTGAGGTAGGACTCAGTCTGATAAATTGATATGATGTCAATTATGAAATTATTATTACTCTCACAGCAAGCCACCATTGCGTCAGACTCGGGCAATTTTATGCTCGATTGGCTAGGTGCCCCGATGTTTTCGTGGCAATTCTGGATGCTCATCACAGTTGTCCTGCTTATCGGCGAAGTCTTTACTTTAGGCTTCTTGCTTGGCGCTCTAATGCCGGGCTCCATTTTGGCTGCGGTAGTCGCCGCCATGGGTTTTGGCATGAATGCTCAGCTTGCCGCATTTTCTGTTGGCGTTATATTAAGCCTACTGTTTTTGCGACCATTTTTTCTGCGTAGGATGAGTGACGACAGTGACGTATCAAATGTTGAAGCGATAGTAGGTTCTCCTGCTAAAGTGTTATCGGCAATCGTCGATGGCGAAACTGGGTATGTGAGAGTAGGCTCTGAAGAATGGCGCGCGCGCTCAATAGCTGACCATGAAGCTGGAGACTTAGTCGAAGTCACTGGTGTCGAGGGCAACACCTTACTCGTAAAATAATAATAAAATGCAACCAATAATTATCTCCTTTGTAGTACTTGTAGTAGTACTCGCTCTTAAGGGCCTGCGCATAGTGCGCCAGGCCGAGATTGTCATCATCGAACGTCTTGGTCGTTTTGACCGTCTGCTTAATCCAGGTATTAACATCATTTGGCCATTCATCGACCGCCCGCGTGCGATTCAATGGCGTGGTGGCTTAAGTAAAGGCGAGTCTACACGAATAGTAATGTCTTCGAGGATTGATATGCGCGAGCAGGTTTTCGATTTTCCTGAGCAATCGGTGATTACTCGTGATAACGTTGTTATCTCCGTTAATGGCTTGCTTTACTATCAAGTTACCGATCCTAAGCGCGTGGCATACGAGGTGGCGTCATTGCCAACAGCTATTGAAAAACTAGCGCAAACAACCTTACGTAATATTATCGGCGAAATGGAGCTCGATATGACGTTGTCGAGCCGCGATTTAATTAACGGCAAGATGCGTGAGGTCCTTGATGAAGCTACTGACAAGTGGGGGGTAAAAGTAAATCGTGTAGAGCTGCAAGACATCTCTCCGCCACACACGGTGCAAGAAGCGATGGAGAAGCAAATGCGTGCCGAACGCGATAAGCGTGCAACAGTTCTTGACGCCGAAGCTGAAAAGTTATCCAAGATTCTACGCGCAGAAGGTGTGCGCGATTCTGAAATAGCCGAAGCCGAAGGTGATCGCCAGGCACGCGTGTTACGTGCAAGAGGCGAGGCCGAAGGCTTAGAGATTGTTCGCGACGCCCTAGCAGGTGTCGATGCCAATGCAGCTCAATATCAAATAGCCCTGCAATACCTTGAAACTTTAGGTGGTCTTGCGGCCAACGGCCGCGGCGATAAGACTGTGTTCTTGCCGTTTGAAACTGCAAATGTTCTGGGCGGCATCGGCTCTATTAAAGAACTGTTAGGAGATTCTGGTAGCAATAATGTAGACGGCTCGCCTCCACCATTGCCACGTTAATGCTTGAAGCAAAAGGAGATTGCCCGGCAATTGAAGTTAGCCAGCTTCAGTTAAAGCTTGGTCGTAAACCAATATTACACGACGTTAGTTTGCGGGTCGAAACCGGCTCTCTTTATGGACTGCTGGGGCGCAATGGGGCGGGGAAGACAACAACTATGCGGGCAGCACTAGGGTTGCAGTCCTTTGTTGGCGGCAGTATTCAATTGTTTGGCCACGATGTTAGCGCGATACATCAATTGCCGCAGCTTTTGGGGGTTGCGCTAGATCCTCCCGGTCTCGACGATACTTTAAGCGTGCGTCAAAACTTAGAATTGGCAAGAATCCGTGGTGGCATTGTTGGCGGGCGTAGTGTTGACGAAGTCCTTGAAATTGTTGGTCTGACACACCGCCAACACAACTATGGCTCGCGACTATCCCATGGCCAAGGTCGTCGTGCAGCGGTTGCGCGTGCTTTACTCGGTAATCCCGAGCTGCTTTTGCTCGATGAGCCGCTTTCTGGTTTAGACCCGCAAGGCGTAGAGCGTATGCTTGACTTGTTTCAAACTTTGTCGCGCGACGAAGGCAAGACAGTCGTCTTATCGAGCCATCACTTGCGCGAAGTTCAGCATGTTTGCACTCATGTCGGCTTGATAGACGATGGCCATACTTTGCTTGAAGGGGAAACGGTAGATTTGCTAGCGACCATGCCTAGTCACCTTGAGGTGCATACTGACGATGCTGCAGGTGTGGCGAAAGCCTTAGCAGCCAGTGACATTAGTGAGATAATCATTAACAACCAAGTCGTGACCGGAGTAGTTAATGCGCAATTCCAGCGTGAGCCGGTATTAAAGTCATTGCTCGCCGCCGGCTTGCCAGTCGCCGAGTTTTTCGTGAAACCTTCGTCGTTGGTAGACGTTTTCCAAGACGCCGTAGACACTTATGACAAGCAACAACAAGAGGTACATGTCTAGTTTCTCACGCGCTTTGGCCGGTGAGCTATACTTGTTCAGCCATCGACGTTCTATTCGAATAGCGCATATTGCTGTGTTCGTTCTTGCGGCGGTATTTGCTGTGATGAATCTAGGTTTGTTGGCTGCGACTGCCGAAATGAATAATGTCGGGTTAGTAGAGTTACCTGCATACAATTTCTGGCCGCAATGGGCGGCGGCGACTCACACGACAATGTATCTTGTTGAGCTTTTGGTAGTCATGCTTGTTGCCGGATCACTACCTCACGAAATAATGTCAGCAGCCATGCGCGATCCTTTGTCGCGGCGGATATCACGCACTTCATTCATCTTAGCACGCTCTGTAGTAGCTCTTGTTTTGCCACTGACCTTATATGCATGTGCTTTGATCGGTTCGGCACTAATGTCAGCGATATTGTTTGATGCCGGCGACATAATGGACGGCCAGGAAGTGCTGTTTAGTATCTCTGAGGTTGGGGTAGACACTGCTTTGTTCAAAGCAATGTGGCATGCGGTGTTGCCATTAATCACCCTCGGGGTGATAGCATCCACTTGCGGCGCAATCTTTAAACGTTCAGTGCTAGCGGTAGGCGCGAGCTTCATTTTGATTATTTCGCCAACAATGTTCTATTCTGATTTCAAAGACCAGATGCCATATTATTTCGCCGATTTCTTGCCGGCTTTTGGTGCCGACTCATTCCTGAATGAGGTGGCTATTTTTTCTGCTGGAGACAGCACAGCTTTCTCTGAAAATTACGAAGAGATGGCTAACATCGGTTGGCTTAGCCCTTTGCCATACTTGGCTTTATCAGTCATACTCTCTGTACTTTTTTTCCGTAGAAAGTCTTTGTAATGCGTTTCCCCCTTTTATTCTTGTTGCTTGTTAGCTGCTCATACACCGTGCAGCCTGCAGATTTGCCGCCATCCTTTTACGGCATAGATGTGGCTGAAACCATTGATAGCGCCGAAACCGCTTTTCTCGGAGTCGAGACTTTATTACTGCAATCTGACGATGCTTTCTCGCTAGATGTGCAGCCAGGTGTTTTGATTAAGGCTGTCGGCGATGGATCTCCTGCTGGGATAGCAGGGCTGAGAATCGGAGATATCTTGCTTAGTTACGACAGCCATCCTACTGATGACCCGCAACGTCTTACATCGTTGCTTGCAAGCGAACGGCATTCACGTAGTGTCCAGCTTGAGATTCAGCGTGGTACCGAAGTGTTGGTCGCCGATGTCGAACTTGCGATGAAGATTACCAGCCGCTTGCGCTCAAAGTATTTTATTGAACGAGGGCTGCTACGAGTTGCGTTCTCCAACACTGAGGATGGCATGCCTCAAATTGTGAAACTAGACAATCTAAGCCCGCTACTAGGTGCTGGCGTCGTAGTAGGCGATGTGGTGCAGTCATTTCAGGGACATGACCCTGGCTCATCTTTTGAACTAGTTAGGCGCATTCGTAGTTTGGGCCCAGGAGAAAACGTAACAATGGCAGTCGTGAAGAACGACGGCACACAGCAAAAAGTCATATGTAAAGCATGGCAGCCGGAGAGATTCTTGACGGAGGTTGGCTTGTGGCCCTTGTTCTATTACAAACGTTATCCGGGGCAAGATAAGGGTGTGTTCACTTGTGGTAACTTAGTGTTAGTCGATTTGTTTAGCTACGAACGCGACCGTAACGAGAAAAAGTATTCCATACTAGGTTTTTTCGGTTGGCATACTGGCGAGTTGATTCTCGAGGAAGAATAGTTCTATACTAAAACAATGTTTTACTCATTAATATTACTCTGCCTGTCACAGTCCGCGCATCAAATAAGTCATGTGCAACCACGCGGTTATTTTAATAATGAAATGCAGTTTGCCGATGCTGATGGCGATGGCGATCTTGACCTGTTTCTAGCGGTATACGATTACAATCAGCGTTACATAGATATCCACTATCAAGATCAAAACATTTTCAGTCCCGTAAGTAGTAAGCGTATAGAAGTCCCTAAGGGGGTAGTGGCGTGGGCTGTCGCAAACTTTTTGCCAGCGAATGATGGTGAGCTCGACCCAGAAGAAATAATATGGATGGTTTCGCGCGGAATCTATGTACGACCATGGGGCGGACGACTACAGCTGTTACTTAAGGAGCCTATGTTGCTAGATTTACCTAGTTACTTTACTGTTCCGCGCTTGCATACAGTCGCTGATATAGACGCTGACGGGCTGCCAGAAATGGTGGTACTCACTACCACTGGTTATAAAATAATTCAGCATGATGGTACGGTGAGTGGCACCATCAAACTTAAGCCAAATACTAGTCGAGCACCTATTGCTGCTCGTGACTTGTTCGGCGGTAAAATCCGCCCATCACTCAGTAGTCAAGAATTGAGCTCTTTGTTCGTGCCAAATGAAGCTGTTGGTGTCATTAAATATCCGCCGTCACTGTATTCAAGCATAAGTTTGCCGGCGCCGATCTTCAGCGATGTTAATGGCGATGGCCTGCTAGACATTAGTTATAAGAATGACGATAAGTTGATGGTGCATTTGCAGAACAAAGACAACACTTTTCTGTCTCAAGCCGATCGTGTTTTTAGGCTAGGCGATAGTTCTAATAGTGATTATGAGCAGATTGAATGGGTTGATATCGATGGTGACAGTACTTCCGATTTGCTGCTGGTACGTTCATCCGCTGATATTTTGAGCCAGTCCCGTCCATTTCAAATTCGCCTTTTCTCCGACCCCTGGGAACGAGAAAACCTCGATGATTCCGACGGGTTGTTTAGGGTTGATTCAACGGCGCTTGGTGTTAATTTGTTAGACATTAACGGCGATGACAAGATAGATGTGTGTCTGTCTAATTGGACTTTAGACCTTGGTCTTGCCGGACGCGGCACTCCAAAGCTTAAGCATACGGCATCTGCTTTTTTGGCTACAGAAGCTGGGTGGAGTAAACGTTCATCGTTTACTGAATCCCGATCGGTTGGTGTTGATGATATTAATTCATTTGTGTCTTTAGACACATTCGTGCCAGACCTTACGGGAAACGGCTTGCCAGATTTTGTTGAAATTAGTGATGGAGGCTCATTGCGAGTCCGGCAATTCGAAGCGCCAACTGCGGGCAAGGTCGGCTTGGCTAGTTCAATCGTTATCGACCTACCCATTAAAGCTCTTGAAGCAACCGTTAAAGTCAGATTTCTTAACGGGGACACGATCTCTGATATTATTATTGTGCGTCCTCAGTCGGTAGAAATTTACATGTCCTCCATAAGAGAATCTAAATGATACTTAGCTGCATTCTAGTGCTGTCGCAACAGATAACAACAGTAGAGCCGTTCCCGTTAACGGCACATCTTGCTGCCATTCAACTCGACGAAACTAATCGCTTGCATATGGTGGCCATACAAGACCAACATTTGCGTTTGCTTGAGTCAGGATTGATGATCGATTTGCCGGGGCAGTCCACTTTGTTTACCATTGTGGATTATGATGGCGATGGCTACGAAGAACTCTGGAGTCTCAGTGATGGCAAGGCCCTGCAGAAATTATATCTCGCAAAAGACAATCTCGGGGAAGACGAATTGGTCTTTAGCGCATCAATCATCGAAGGTATTGCGGCCATGCCACCAACAGGCTTTCATGCTGCCAAGTTTATGCAAGATTTCAATGGTGATGGTCTAGTAGATTTGCTGCTACCAATATCCGACCGCGTGCAAGTGCACATTAATTCTAATGACGGATTTCTCGATGGAATTCAGCTTGGTGCTTTGTCGCAGTTAAAGGTCAGCAATGGCAATGATTTGCTGAGTAGCGTAGGACGAAGCATTAGCGTGCCTGGACTATTGCCAGAAGACATTAGCGGCGACGGTCTCCCTGATTTGGTAGTCAGTGATGGTGGTCATGTACGTCAATATGTGGCAACCGAAGCGGGCTTTCCCGCAAATCCTACTAGTGAGATAAACACCTCTGTTTTTGCTAAAGATGCAAGCGATTATCGACTTGACTTGGGCAATCTCAGCGAAGGGGCAGCATACCTAGTTCAAGATAAATGGGCAGACCTTGATGGCGACGGTGATCGTGATGTGATGATCCTCGCTGATGGCAAGGTAAGAATTTTCCTTGGTGATGCCGGCGGAATTAATGTAGAAGAAGAACATCAGCGGCTGGTCCTAGGCGGCAATGTTGTTTATTTGTTCCCAGCTCGTATTGATGGTGACAATGTGCCGGACTTGGTTATTGTGCGCATTGAAGACATAAGTATTGGGAAATTGCTTAGAGCCGCATTGATGTCATTTGAGATAGAAATTGATTTCTTAGCCTTTAAAGGGCTTGGTAATGGCAAGTTTGGTGTTCGCGCCATGCGAAGTAAGAAAGCAAAACTTCAAGGTGGTTCGCTAATTTCAATTTACAAAAAAGGTAAAGAAGATTTGTCTAAAATGCGCAAGCGCATCATTCGCACTTGCGCGATTAGCGACGATAGCCAACGCAACGATATTTTGATCCTCGAAGCTGATGGCCTCCTTAATGTCTATTCAAATGTAATCACCGGGCCCAATGTATTACACGATGCGATTGAGAAGTTTTTGCAGCAGAGCCTGAAAAAGAAGAAAGGCGACTTAGACCTAGAGCTCGATTCGTTGCTTGAATGGATGCTCGGGCGCACCTCGGCAATGGCATCGCTTACAAAAGGTGTGAAGCCTATGATGTCCGTCACTCTGAAAGACTGGGGAACACCACATGCAATGCTCGTCAGAGATTTTGATGGCGATGGTATCGATGAAGCGTTGATTTTGCGCCAACCTCTCGTATTGGCGCACGCGAATCAGGCCAAAGAGAAAGTGCTTAGCGGCGTAACAGTCGACTTTAATTAGTCGTCAAGTTTCATCCATACCGCCTTTAGGTAACGTCCTTCGGGGAAGTCGAGGCGAATAGGGTGGTCACTGCCCGCTCCGCTTTCACGGATAATGCGAACTTTGCGCGCTCGTGCTGATTTGCGCAGAGTTTCTGTTAGGTCAGTCATAGAGAATAAACCACTGCATGAACAGCTGACGATAAATCCGCCAGGTTTAACTAGTGGAAACGCTAGCTTGTTAATATCGTGATACTTCCCTTGGCCTTCTTCGTATTCGCGACGTGACGGTACAAATTTCGGCGGGTCAACAATGACTATGTCGTATTGCCTCTTGTTTTGCCCAAGAGTGCGCAGATAACTAAAAGCATCGGCATGCGTGAACTTGACTTTTGTCAGTTGATTAATGTTGGCGTTACGTTTCGCCACTACTAGTGCCTTCTCGTCAAGATCAATACAGTGAACTGACGCGGCGCCTGCCTTTGCGGCTTGTAATCCGAAGCCACCTGTGTAACTGCATACATCTAGCACATCAACTTTCTTTCCTTCTTCAACCATGCTGGCTACCAGTTCTCCAACGCCGCGGCGATTGTCACGTTGGTCGCAGAAGAAACCGGTCTTGTGACCATCAACCAAGCTGGCTTCGAACTTGATGCCGCCTTCTTCAAAGCGTAATGTGTTAGGGCAGTCTTCAGAAGTGCGCACCACCGGCCGGTCACCTTCGGCTTTGGCCGCCTTGGCATCGCTACTCAGGTGGTAGTGTTTGGTGCCTAATATCTCGTGTAATGTAGGCACGATCATTTCGAATATCCCGACCATGGTTGAGGTGTATGCTACAGCAACCAAGGTGTCGCCATAACGGTCAACCATCAGTGCTGGGAAATCGTCGCCCTCGGCGTTAATCAGGCGGCATACATCGTTAGGTACAGTTGGGTCGTTAAGGCGGCGCAGTGCAGTGGACTTCGCTTTAGCATGCCACCATGCATCGGTCGGGCGCTTGGTGCTACGCGTGACTACACGTAAACGGACGCGTGAACGATGGTGGTACAGAGCCCATCCACGGTATGAACCGTATGAATCGTAGATGGCGATTAGGTCGCCTGTCTCAGGGCGCTCCGACCATTTTCCGCAATCGTCATTCCAGACGCGTGGACCACGCATTGGTCCGACTAGTTCAATCCATGGTTCGATGCGGTCGGCAACGTCGACGTCGTCTCGTTGGTAGCGCACTGAGCGTTCGGGACGGTCGGGGGCAGGGTTGCTACGGTAGAGATTCATACGCAGATTTTAGCGTCGCGCTGTTATCCTTTGGGGCATGAGTGAGAGACACCAAGATTACGGGAACTTTCAGATTGACGAGCTGAATTACAACAGCTACTTGAACATTCCGGAGTTGACGTCGCTTCAGGAATTGCGTAGCGATCCGCGTCACCACGACGAGATGTTCTTTATTGTGATTCACCAAAGCTTCGAGTTGTGGTTTAAAGAAGTGCTGCATGAGATAGACTTGTTGGCTAAGTATCTTGACGAAGGGAATGTGTCGCGCGTGTTGAAAGTGCTTAAGCGCGTTCATGCCATTTTGACTTGCCTAACCCAGCAAATCCAACTTCTTGGAACTTTGACGCCCAAAGAGTTCTCTGGCTTCCGTGAAGCGCTTGGTACTGGCAGTGGTTTTCAATCCGTTCAATTCAGAGAAATTGAGTTCGCTTTAGGTCTGCGTGATTCGTGGTTCTTGCAGTTCTTCAAGTCTCACCCAGATGAGCTAGCTCGTTTGCAGTCACGCTGCGAGCAGCCGAGTGTCTACGACAAATTGCTGAGAACTTTGAAAAATATTGGGCACGATATACCCGATGAAGTCATTAATCGCGATTTTGCTGAGCCTTATGTCATGAACGACAAAGTCGTTGATGTAATTAATAATATTTACGACGCGCCACAAGAGAATTATCACATGGTGTTGCTGTTTGAAGCACTCATTGACCTTGATACGATGTGGTCTAACTGGCGTTCAGTGCACATCTTAATGGTGTCACGCACCATTGGTGCCAAGAAAGGTACGGGTGGCTCAGCCGGTGCTGATTTTCTTGAATCACGTTTGCCACTACGCTTCTTTCCAGAAATCTGGGAGGTTCGAAACTCTGAATGGACAAAATAATGACACTCTCCACTTCTCTTCAAAATCGTAATGCGGTAATCTGCGGCGCATCTGCTGGCATTGGGCGCGAAATTGCTCTTGCCATGTCTGCCCAGGGCGCTAATGTGTTCTTGATTGCGCGTTCGCATGACAAGCTCGAAAGTTTAGCGGCTGAATGTAAATCTGCTGGTGCTGGATCTGCCCACTTCGCTGCTTGCGATCTCGAAGACACTGATGCGGTGCTGGCAGTTGCCACTCAGGCGCTCGGTGAATTGAATGCCGTCCACATTTTGGTTAACAACTCTGGAGGTCCCCCAGGAGGACCACTGCTTGACGCCGGCATCGAAGATTTCCTCATGCCAATGCGTCGTCATCTTTTTGCGGCGCATGAATTGGTCAAAGCGTTGTCGCCATCAATGGCCTCAGAAAATTACGGACGTATCATTAATATTATTTCCACGTCGGTAAAAGAGCCTATCGCTGGTTTGGGTGTGTCTAATACGGTGCGTGGGGCAGTAGCCTCATGGGCAAAGACTTTGTCTAAAGAATTGCCGGCTGATGTAACTATCAATAATTTGTTACCAGGATTCACCGCGACTGACCGACTTGATTCACTTAAATCAAGCGTCGCTGAGCGGCGTGGTATTAGTGCAGACGATGTTGCTAGCCAGTGGTTGGCCACTATTCCTGCTCAGCGGCTTGGCGACCCGCGTGAAATTGCGGCTTTGGCCGCATTCTTAGCCAGTCCTGCCGGTGCTTATGTGCGCGGTCAATCAATCGCTGTTGACGGCGGACGACTAAACAGCATCTAATGCACTTCGACGTTTTTTTCTCCATTTGTCAAACTCCAGTTGCAGGCAGTTATCCAGATGAACCTCAGATGTTCCGAAATTTTTTCGAACAAGTCGAGTTGGCCGATGAATTAAATTACCAATGCGCTTGGGTTGCCGAGTCGCATTTGTCTACCGAAGTACAAAAGGAAACCCGCCAGCCGGTAGTGCCACACTTCAAAGGTGAAATCGGGTTAAACGTCGATTTTTTGCAGTTGGCACAGGCTGTGTTCGCGCGCACTAAGAATATTGAGATGGGGTCAGCAATTATGAATATTATTTGTAATGGCGGTCCAATTGCTGCGGCTGAACGTATTGCTGCTTTTTGTTCTCTTCATGGTTTAAATGAACGTGAGCAGCGGCAAATCAAAGTCGGCTTTGCAGCTGGGCGTTTCGAATTCATGAACCGCGCTTACGGCATCACGCCACGCAACGCTGTCGAAGAAGCAGCATGGCCAGCTTTGAAGGGCATGATTTTCCGAGAAGCTGCGCATACTTTCTTGCGCCTGTTGAGCGGAGAAACGATATCTTCAGATGATATTCCTGTAACCACCTTGGCTCGCGAGCACTTTTTTAGCGACGAAGCCTGGCAGGCAGTGCAAAAAGCCAACGCGAGCATTGGCGGAGAAACTGATGCCGTTCAAATAGAAATAGGGCGTAGATTTGTGTTCGAGAAAGTCAAAATTATCCCGCAACATTGGCGCCGTGATTTACTTGATTTGACTGTGGGCTCGCATGACCCTAAGTTGCAAACGGAGTTGAATGAAATAGCACCGGTTAAGGTGTTTAATCTTTCGATAACAGCTGACGAATTGATTAACGCTACCCATCAGCGCATGTCTAAGGCTTTTAATCCTGCGGGTGGCGAGTGGCAGCGTGGCTATATGCCGCGTACGGTGATGGTGTTTTTAAACGACGAACAAGGCCTTAGCGAACAACAGCAGAATGAAGCTGCTGCGGTAGAAGCTAAAGCGGCTCTAGGAGAATACTGGAATGCGATTGAAGGGACTATCGATCTTAAGAAGGTAGAGGGCGCCAGCGAAAATGCATTGATAGGCTCGCCGCAGCAAGTGTTGCAGCAAATTAAAGAACGTTTCCACCATCAAGATAGATTGATGTTGTGGTTTGATTTCTATAATCACGACAGCGCGCGGGTTATGCGCAACATGCGCGCTTTCGCCGAGAAAATTATTCCGCAGGTAAACAATGGCGGATAGTCCACGTAGCAAGCTTTATCCGGTGTCGCCGTTTGGCGAGCAACAAGAGGGTATCCCGACAGGACGAGATGTCGAATGGCAACCGCTAGTAGACTACCGACGCAACGGTGTCTCTGAAACAACCATTCACGGTGCAGTCTCGTGGTCGCATGGTTCAGAAGTAATCCATTCTTTCGGCGGAAACGTATTGTGTTATGGGCGTTCAATGATGAAGCCGCTGATGCTAAAAGTTTTTACCGATGAATTAGCCGACCTCAGCTCCGAGCAAAAAGCGATATCGGTGGCGAGTCATAATGGCGATGCGCAACATGTGTCAGCCGCACAGTCTTTGCTCGATGAAAAAGAGTGGGGCTTTATGCAAACTCCTCTCGACGTTCCTCTAGTTCAATTCGGGCGCCAGGTTCGGCGACCGCGGCGTTGGTTCCATTGCTGCTCCGGAGAGCACGCGTCTATTCTGCAGGGTTGCAAACGTAAAGGATGGGAATTGTCCGGGTATATGTTGCCAGGCCACCCGTTTTTCAAAGACTATCTTCGCCAAGTGCGCCGTTATTTGGGTGAAGATTGGTCGCCGTTAAAAATCGCCCGCGATGGTTGTGGTTTGCCGACTTTATCGAACACGGTTAACGAGTTGGCGGTGCTATACGCTGGTTTGGCGGCAAGCCGGGACGAGGACTGGATATGGCAGTCAATGATAGACAACCCTGATTTGATTGGCGGATTCAACCGTTTAGATTCAACCACCATTAAGGCTTGCGGTGGCAAGGTGTTATGCAAAGAAGGCGCCGATGGCTTGGTAGGGTTGTCTATTGAGCATCCAGATTACCCACGTGGCTTGGGTATCGTAATAAAAATTGCCCACGGATGGAATTCCCAAGCATCGTGGTACGTAACGCGCGGCATCCTCGGTAGCCTTGGTTTTGAATTGCGTAACCCGTATTCACTGCATCGCCAAAAGGCGTTTTTAGTGCCGGGCATCGTTCCAGAGTCGCGTTTGCCGCAACTAGAAAAAGTGCTAACCTGGAACGACTGGGATCCCGACAAAGACCGTTACGAATACGACTACACTGATTACTGCCATGACGATTGAACGCATACACAACTGGATAAACGGTCAGGCTTGCGCGGCCACGGATGATTCATGGATTGAAAACATT
>JAPKEZ010000174.1 GCA_028821845.1 Planctomycetota bacterium
ATTACTATCTATTAGACTCCTGAATGATACCCCTATATTGCTGTTTTGTGCATATAGATGTGTATAAAATAAACACTTATGCCGCATGATATAGCCAATTTCCTCGCTTCTGTGAACGAAGCCGCCTTACAGTGCGCCAGTCTGTGCAGAAAGGTTCAAAGCGATATGCTGGCGTCGATGGACAAAAGTGACAGTTCTCCGGTAACCATCGCTGATTATGGCTGCCAAGCGCTTATTCACCGCGCTATTTTGCTTAATTATCCCGAGCATGCGCTAATTTCAGAAGAAGGGAGCGACCACCTGCGCAAAAATGCTGTGGATAGTGAAATATCAGCCATTGTGCGATTAGTAAGCGATGCTCTTGGCAGCGAAGTCACGATAGACGACATTTGCGGATGGATTGACCATCGTGGCCCAAATAATTCTGAATACACCTGGTCCATTGATCCGATTGATGGCACCAAGGGCTTCTTGCGTCGTGCGCAATATGCCGTGGCAATCGGACTATTACAAGGCTCTACACCTGTAGGCGGCACACTGGTTTGCCCTAGCCTGCCGTATGACCTCAACGATGATAATTCGCCGGTGGGCGTACTAATTAGTGCTAGCGGGCCCGGTACGGCCAAAAAATTCGCCATTGATGCCGAATTGTCTGAGTCGATTTCCAGCAACCCTAGCGGAGATCCGGCCTCTATGCGTGTCTTGGGCAGCGTAGAGTCAGCACATGGCGATCCGGCACTGGTCACCGGCATGATGGAGTATTCCAAAATTACCGGAGGCTTTGTGCGTTACGACTCGCAGGCTAAATATGCTGTAATTGCAATGGGTGGCGCCGAAATGTACGTGCGTCCTCGCTCGAGGCCCGACTATCGCGAAAACATCTGGGATCACGTCGCTGGTGTGGCAATTTGTGAAGCTGCTGGCGCTGTAGTCAGCGATATTGACGGCAAAGCCCTCGATTTTGGGCATGGCGACAAGCTTTTAGAGAACCGTGGGGTTCTCGCTACCGCCAATACCCTAGCCCACAAACTAGCGATTGATGGCATAAAGGCTACCGAAAACGCCTAATTCTTGGGATAATGGTTGTCCATGGATAACAAACTTACCTCAAGTGATGAAGCGCTCGTCTACCACAGCCAAGGACGCCCCGGGAAAATCGAAGTGGTCCCGACCAAGCCATGTCTAACTCAGATTGACCTGTCGCTGGCCTACTCTCCTGGAGTAGCCGAACCTTGCCTCGAGATTGCCAAAGATCGCTCTAAGGTTTTTGAATATACCGCCAAGGGTAATTTGGTCGCGGTTATTACCGATGGCTCTGCAGTTTTGGGCCTCGGTGATATTGGCCCTGACGCGGCGAAACCAGTCATGGAAGGCAAGGCGGTCTTGTTCAAGAGATTTGCAGATATTGATGTATTCGATATCGAACTCGGTACCAAAGATGTAGATGAGATTGTCGCAGCAGTCAAGGCTATTGCTCCGACAGTCAGTGGCATTAACCTCGAGGACATATCAGCGCCACGCTGTTTCGAAATAGAAAGGCGCTTGCAAGAAGAATGTGATATCCCTGTTTTCCACGATGATCAACATGGCACTGCGCTGATTACTGGCGCAGCTTTGCTCAACGCTCTCGAAGTGGCCGGTAAAGATATTACTAAATGCCAGGTAGTAGTTAATGGCGCGGGCGCGGCAGCAGTGGCATGCTCGAACTTTGTTATTAGTTTAGGCATCAAGCCAGGAAACCTAATCATGTGTGATTCCAAGGGCGTGCTTTATAAAGGGCGCACGAACGGCATGAACGAGTTCAAAGAACAGTTCGCCATCGAAACCGAAGCGCGTACGCTTGCCGAAGCAATGGTCGATGCTGATGTCTTCATTGGCGTATCAGTAGCAGACACTGTTACTCCTGACATGTTGCTCGACATGGCAGCGAATCCAATTGTATTCGCCATGTCGAATCCTGATCCTGAAATCGCATACCCGCTAGCCAAGAAAACTCGTTCCGATGTAATCATGGCTACTGGACGCTCTGATTACCCTAATCAGGTAAATAACGTTTTAGGTTTTCCGTTTGTCTTTAGAGGTGCGCTCGATGTACATGCGACATGTATCAATACTGCAATGATGCACGCTGCGGCTCACGCGCTTGCCGATTTAGCCAAAGAGCCGGTGCCGTCCTCGGTGGCTGCGGCTTATGGCGAGAAAAAGATTGAGTTTGGTCGCGAGTATTTAATTCCGAAACCACTCGACCATCGTGTGCTACGCCGCGTTTCATCGGCAGTAGCAGAAGCGGCTATGAGTTCCGGTGTCGCACGCAAGCAAATTGATCTCGAGGAATACGTACGAATACTCGGCGAAAAGCTAGGCCCACAGCGCGAGTTGATGCGCGACATTGTGGCTAAGGCACAACGCTCAAACAAACGCATTGTTTACCCCGAGGGCGCGGCAACGCGTGTGTTAATTGCTGCACAAGCCGTAGTTCAAGAGAACATTGCGACACCTGTGTTGTTGGGCAACGAAAGTTTTATTCGACAGCGCGCCGATGAAATGAAAATAAACTTGACGGGTGTTGAAATAATCGACCCGGCCACCTCTCCACGGCTAAACGCTTACGCCGATGAAATGTTAAAAATTCGTCGCGTGCGCCGCGGTAATGAAAAGCGTGCGCGCCAGCAAGT
>JAPKEZ010000047.1 GCA_028821845.1 Planctomycetota bacterium
CCATCGACACTTTCTAGAGTGTTGGCGATGTATGTACGCATGATAGAACGACGGCCACGATTACGCTCGCGACGTTTGAGGCTTTTCTTAAGAGAAGCTTTTGCTGATTTAGTATTTGGCATGATTTAGTATCCCTACAAAATTGGGTCGGATATTTTAATAAAATCACACCAAAGTGCAAGCTATAGATTAAGAATCTTCGCCTAAAGCGGCGCGGCGAAAGGCATCTGTATCGAGACCTGAGGCTGACTCGTCGCTGTATTGCTTACTTTGCAGGGCTTGCTCAGCCGCCAAATTCTTGCGAGAGCGCATCGCAGCAGTGTCACGCGGATTGATATCAAGCGCCGACTGGTAGTGATCGAGAGCATCTTGGATATTGCCCTGAGCTGCCGCCAAATCGCCAGCTGCGCGCGCCGCTGGGCCCGAATGGGAAGCTAGGGCACTGTAAACACCTAATGCGGCTCCTGCATATCCAGCTCGCTCTAGAGCGTCAGCCCACGAGATTCCCTTATCGATAGAGTGCGCATCGCGCATAAAAGATCGGCGCATTGACCGCGCCTCACCGTCAGGATTGCGGATTAGTCTCTGAAATTTAGCGGCGATGGACGCCGGCACAGAGCTTATTTTACCAAGAAGCTTTGATTTTTCACCGGCACTATCTAAAACAGCTTGCGACAATAAATTAGCAGCGCGCTGATCGCCAGGGGCAAAATCGAGCACTTGGTCGCATAATTCGGCAGCAAAATCAGGCTGGCCCTTCTCTAATGCTTGCTCTGCTCTATCTAGGTGTTTCTTTAAGTTCATGATGCGTTATCCTATGGGTAGAAATAATCCACCATGGACATTGTACTCTACCCAGACCCGCGCCTACGCGCGAAAAACAAAGCCATCGATAGCTTCGATGACGCGCTCGCCAAGACCGTGCGCGAAATGTTCGAATTAATGTACGCCACCAAGGGTGTTGGCCTAGCCGCTCCGCAAGTTGGCCTGAATATTAAATTACTGGTTTTCAATGCAGCTGGCGACGCAGAAAATTCTGAAAGCGAAATAGTGCTGTGCAACCCCAAGATTAAGTCGAAAGGCAAAGACAAAGAATCTGCCGAAGAAGGGTGCCTTTCATTCCCACAAATTTTTGGCAATGTTATGCGGCATGTCTCGATTGTTATTGAAGCGCAAAATTTGCAAGGCGATACTTTTGAGCTTGAACTCGAAGATTGGCAATCAAGAATTTTCCAACACGAAAATGATCACCTAGAAGGCATGCTGTTTATTGATCGCATGACGCCCGCGAGCAAAGCCATGGTAAAAAACTATTTGACGGATATGCGTGAGGACTACGACGCGAATGCAAATACTTAAGCCAAGCGACCTCCCCGCTAATTTTTTTGAGAATGGTTGCGTCGCAACTGTTGGTGTTTTCGATGGCGTGCATTTAGGCCACCGCCATGTCTTGCGTCAAGTTATTGATAGCGCCAAAAAACGTAATTGCGCAAGCGTAATGGTTAGTTTCGCCCATCATCCTAAATCGGTTTTACTAGGGCATGCGCCGGCGACCATAACTAGCCTCGAACACCGCTTACGCTTATTTAACGATTGCGGCATTGATGCAACTTTGGTTTTAGAGTTCACCGAAGAATTGCGGGCATTAAGTGCCGCCAAATTTGTTAAGCAATATTTAATTGACGGTTTGGGTTTACAAGAATTAGTTTTCGGTTTCGACTCGAAGTTTGGGCATGACCGCGGAGGCAATCCTGATTCACTAGTGCCGCTATCTCAAGAGTTAGGCTTTGCAATCACCGAGATTGATCCGTTACGCATTAACGGCCGCGCAGTTTCAAGCACTGCAGTGCGTGAGGCCGTACAGCTTGGTGACTTGGTATCTACCAAAAAAAATGTTAGGCCGCCCGGCATCTATTTTGGGAACCGTAGTCGCCGGCGACAAACGTGGACGCCAGCTTGGTTTTCCAACTGCTAATTTGCGTTTGCATCACGAGCTTAGCCCGCCGCGCGGGGTTTATGCTTGTATGATAAAAATAAATGGCGGTAACGCCCTTCTGGCCGGCGCAGTCAACTTAGGCATACGCCCTAGTTTCGATAATGCAGAGCCAAGCATCGAAGTTCATTTGATAGATTTCCATAGAGATCTTTATGACAAAACGCTTGAAGTTTTCTTTTTAGAGAAGTTGCGCGATGAGCGTAAGTTTGATGGAGTCGACGATCTGCGTCGTCAAATTACGCTTGATATAAGCTCTGCAAAATTAGTTTGCGAACAATTTATTAGTAGCAAAAGTTAGAGCGACGATGTATTCTTTCGCCCCTACGACGGGGGGATAGCTCAGTTGGTAGAGCAGAGGATTGAAAATCCTCGAGTCGGCGGTTCAAGTCCGCCTCTCCCCACCAAAACTAAACCGACGACTTAATTGTCGTCGGTTTTTATTTTTGCACCACCAGCCATCATTGCTGCCAATTCTGGCGCGATGGTTGTACCGGAAGCTGATTTAACTTCTTGCGCTGCTGGTTTTTCTGGCTCGGGAACAACTTCTTCGGCTACTAGCTCTGGCTCTTCTGCCTTAGCATCTTCAGCTGAATCTTCGTCGGCGCTTTCCTCTGCTTCTGGCTTTTCTGCCTTTGGCCGGCCACGGCGTTTAGGTTGACGCTTAGTCTTTTTCTTATTAGCGGCGGCCTCTTCTTCGGTTGAAGACTCGGCTTCAGCCTCGCCGGCTTCAGCGGGTGCTGTAGTCTCAGAAATTTCTTCGCCATCTACTTCTTTAGCAAACTTAGTAAACGGTAAAGGATCAACAAGTTTTGCCTTGCTGTTTTCTTCACCTGTGCTTTCTTCGCCAGCTTTTTCTTCGTTTTGCTCGCCTTCGGATGAGCTGCGTCCTCCGCGACCGCGTCCTCCGCGGCGGCGGCGGCGACGCTGAGGAGTTTCGTCATCCTTACCATCTAAATCTACACTACCTAGCTTCTTAGCGGCTTCTACATTTTCTAGAGGAATTTCGTCCTCTGGTATTTCACGATTTTCTTCTGTTGATGATCGCGACGATGAAGTGTTATTGTTACGTCCACGCCCACCGCTGCGTCCGCGACGACCGTCGCCTTCTTCGAATGACTCAATCTTCGGTGGCGTTGGTTTACCGACCAACTCTTCACCTAAGAATACGCTGATAAAATCTTCGACCTCGTCTAGAGACATTAAAGTCATATCGAGCATGTCGGTAGCGCGCTTACAAGTAGCAGCATCTGGTGGACGAATAAGCAACAAGCCCGCTGAAGTGCGGTCGGTGCCAAAAGTCTTTACCAAGCCGCGGAAACGCGCACTGTAATCTTGCCAGTGACCTGTTTTGCATTCAATCCAAACAAGGCGGCCATCGACACAAGCCATTAAGTCTGACTCGAATTCGCGACCATCGCTGAATGAGCCTTTTACGTTGTACATCAGTTGGAATTTTTCCGGGTTGATTGACGCGCGCAAGCGTTTGCCCATTATCGCGCTAACGAAAATTTCTAGCCATCCACCTGTTAAGAACTGAGCAATTTCTCCGTCTTTAGTTGGAATAACGCGCAGCTGCCTTTTGGGCGACCGGTGATAGTAAAAATCTTTGAGCATCCCATGACGATGTAACAAAGTACCAAACTGGACGGCTGCCGATCGCTCAGCTTGTGACATGTGGTCAATATCAATGCGTTGACCGCGGCCGTTTGCTACACAACGCTTTAGCTTCTCGTAAAACGGGCTAAGTGCTGTGAAGTGAACTCCGAGGTGGCGAGAGAGATGTTCGAATGCCTCGTTGAGGTTGATATCGTCATGACCCTCATAAACCCAAATGTCGCGTTCCGCTAGGTAGTCGACAAGCAGACCGACTGGAGCGTCGTCTGGTATAGGTTTACGTTCGCGCGGTTTGCGCGGCGCGGAATTGCGTGAGGTGCGACTGCGGTTATTAGTGTCGCGTGAACCGCTCGAGTTGCTAGAGACACGGCTATTTCTGCCGCCGCGTCTATTGCGGTTGTCGTTGTCGCGAGCACTACCCTCGGATGACAACGAATCACCCCCACCGAGTGTGTCTCGGAGGAGTGTTATTTCTTCTTTTAAAGCCCTTAATTCTTCGCTGAGTTCAGCAGAAGCAGGGGCTTGGTTCGAGGAACGATTGCGATGTAGGTCGCTTGATTTCGGTCCTGAGAATAAGCGTTGGAACCAGCCCATGTGGGTATTATCAAACTTTCTATTCACATGCGCAAGTGCTAAACGTAAGGTAAGTTAAATGATGCTTCTTCTACTGACCATTTTCGCCATGCAGCACCCAGCAAATCACCTAGAAAACGAGACTAGCCCCTACCTTCTACAGCATGCGCACAACCCTGTAGACTGGTATCCGTGGGGTGATGAGGCTATTGAGAGGGCAAAAGCTGAGGATAAGGTTATTTTCCTGAGTATCGGATACTCAGCTTGCCACTGGTGCCATGTGATGGAACGTGAGTCCTTTGAGGACGAGGCTACGGCTAAGTTTATGAACGAACATTTCATTTGTATAAAGGTTGACCGTGAAGAGCGCCCAGATATTGATGACTTGTATATGTCTGCTGTGCAAAAGATGACTGGCTCGGGTGGATGGCCGATGTCGGTGTGGCTAACTCCTGAGTTAAAGCCTTTTTACGGAGGTACTTACTTCCCGCCAGCTCCTGCATATGGGCGCCCTAGCTTTATGATGGTGCTAGAAAACCTATCTAAAGCTTGGGAGACGCAGCGTGATGAAGTAATCGAAGCTTCTGAGTCGCTGAATTCTCAACTGCACACCAACTTCCCTGATTTGGATGGCGAGCAGGCATTGCCATCAGTGGCTGATCTTGCCGACATGCAAACTGTTTGGGTTAACGCCTACTGGGCGGTGTACGACCGCATAGATGGTGGCTTCGGTAAAGCCCCAAAGTTTCCGCATGCAACTGATTTACGGTTTTTGCTAAATATAGCGGGCACCCATACTGACGAGCAGACGGTTAATCGAGCAACTGAAATGTGCGTGCTTACTTTACAAAAAATGGCGAGCGCCGGAATGTACGACCAACTAGCCGGTGGTTTTGCGCGCTACTCTGTCGATGCGCAATGGGTCATCCCTCATTTTGAAAAAATGCTTTATGACCAAGGCACTTTGATACCGGCTTATGTACTTGGTTATAGATTAAGCAAAGACCAGGCATTTGCCGCCATCGCTCGTGATAGCTGCGATTATTTGCTGCGCGAGATGCAAAGCGTTGACGGCGGTTTTTACAGCTCGACCGATGCAGATTCAGAAGGTGAAGAGGGAAAGTATTTCGTTTGGTCGCCAGACGAAATTAAAGCCGCGTTAAATGACGAGCTAGCAAAAATTGCCATTGAGTATTACGGCGTTAGCGAAGAAGGCAATTTTGAGCACGGCAAATCAGCGCTGACTAATTACACCACCGCTAGTTATGACGAATCCCAGCTACAAGAGATACGCGAAACTTTGCTCGCCGCTCGTCAACAACGCATCGCTCCAAATCTTGACGACAAGGTCATCGCTAGCTGGAATGGACTTGCAATAAACGCCTTAGCCGAAGCTAGCTGGGTCTTACGTGAGCCGCGTTATTTACAAGCAGCGGAGCGCGCAGCAGATTTCGTCCTTAGCGAAATGGTAGATGAAGACGGCAATTTACTGCGGGCTTATCGGTCCGGACGGGCGCAGCATTCAGCGGTGCTTGAAGACTATTCTTACATGGTGCGCGCGCTACTGACAATTTTTCAGGCGAATGGCAATGCCGAGCGCTTGAGTCAGGCGCAGAATTTAGCGGAACGGATGATTAATTTATTCTGGGATCCGCAGACCGGTATCTTTTTTGACAGTGATGGGTTACAGAAGAATGTGATTCATCGACGCCAAACTCCTACCGACGGTGCTATTCCTTCAGCGAATGCGGTGGCCATTGAGAGTCTCATTAAATTATCTGCCTTTACCGATGTCGAGCGCTTCCGCAAAATAGCGGTTGAAGGAATGTTGGCAACCTTGCCCTACAGAGAACGCGGCGCGCGCTCATTCAGTGGTACCTATATTTCATACCCTTACCTAGTTGAACTACCTGCGGTGGCTGTAGTGATTGGCACCGGAGAACCCTCTTCGCTAGAAGCATGGCGAGAGGAGCTATCAGCAACGCAACACCTAAACGTACTGCCTGTCTTCAGCGCTAAGGCTCAAGACGACTCAAAACTATCGCTTTTTACTAGCCGGACGGCATCCAAAAGCATGCCTACTATGTATTTGTGCCGCGGACAGCATTGTGAGGCTCCTAGAACTTTGTCTTTACCTGAATAATAAAAACGGCGCAAATGTAGAATATTCGCCATGTCTGATGTGAACACTACCTTAACCCGCGACGAAGTAGCCGAGCTATATCGTCGCCCGCTGCTTGATTTAGTTTTTGAGGCGGCACGCATTCATCGCGCAAATCATGACCCGCATGTGGTGCAGTGCTCAACTTTGTTGTCGATTAAAACTGGTGCTTGCCCGGAAGATTGTTCTTACTGTTCGCAATCGGCTCACAACAATTCCGATCTCGATACCGA
The DNA here is from genome assembly GCA_028821845.1 of Planctomycetota bacterium. Classification (GTDB taxonomy): domain Bacteria; phylum Planctomycetota; class UBA1135; order UBA1135; family UBA1135; genus JAPKEZ01. Next base: position 6,578 of record JAPKEZ010000047.1, read on the forward strand.
GAAGTTGATCGAGCTTGATACTGTAATTAAGGCGGCAACCGAAGCGAAGAGCGGTGGAGCTGATCGTTTTTGCATGGGCGCTGCCTGGCGACAGGTTAAAGACGACGCCGATTTCGAGCGCGTCCTTGAAATGGTTCGCCAAGTGAAGTCGCTTGACTTAGAAACTTGTGCGACCTTGGGCATGATAACTAAAGATCAGGCTGAAAAATTGCGTGATGCTGGCTTGGATTATTACAACCACAACTTAGATACCTCGCCCGAGTATTACGGAGAGGTTATTACTACCCGCACTTATGAAGACCGCCTGGAAACTTTGGCCGTGGTGCGCAATTCCGGTATGAAGGTTTGTTGCGGTGGCATCCTTGGCATGGGCGAAACTGAAGACGACCGCATTGGCTTAATTCAACAACTAGCTATGCAAGACCCGCCACCAGAGTCGGTACCGATTAACACTTTAATTCCTGTTGAGGGAACGCCGCTAGCTGATACTCCGTTATTGCCATGGAATCAATTAGTCCGCGCAGTTGCGGTGTGCCGTATTTTAATGCCGAAGTCCATGGTGCGTTTATCCGCTGGGCGCTCAGGCATGACCGAAGAAGGCCAAGCAATGTGTTTCTTAGCTGGCGCCAATTCGATTTTCTTAGGAGACCAGCTTCTTACTGCGCCAAACCGCAGCAAGAATTCAGATGTCGAGCTGTTCGATATGCTCGACCTAGAGGGGATTAACGATGCCAAGACCGCCCAGGCCATCGAAGTGTGAGCGACAACTTTTTAGACGGGCTAGATGAAATCGCCACGCGCTGGCGAGATGCCGGTCTAGAACGCAAACTTACTATCCCGAGTGGCATCGATTTTTCATCGAACGACTACTTAGGGTTATCACAACATCCGAGTGTTGCAAAGGCGGCGATTGCAGCCATCGAAGAATTCGGAGCAGGCGCACCGTCCGCGAGATTGTTGCGCGGGAACTACTCCATTCATCGCCAGGCTGAGCTAACTGCTGCACAATTCATCGGCACTGAAGATGCACTGATTTTCCCTAGCGGATGGCAAGCAAACATTGCTATTTTGTCGTCGTTATCAACGCAAGACGATGTGTTGATTTGCGATGAATTAATTCACGCCTCTTTAATTGATGGCGCGCGTTTGAGCAAGGCGAGTGTAAAGATTTTCAAGCACAATGACTTGAAAGAGCTAGAAGATCGCCTCGAGGGCAGTGCCGGTATGCATCGGCGTTTTGTTGTTGTAGAAGATGTCTACTCGATGGACGGTGACCGTACTCCGCTGTCTGAAATCATGGAACTGTGTGAGCAATATGACGCTTATGTGATTTTAGATTTAGCGCACTCTGCTGGTCTGTATCCAACGCGACATTATCAATCGAAACGGGTTGTAACGCGCATGGTGACTGGAGGAAAAGCGCTTGGTGTCGGCGGCGGCATTGTTTGCGCAAGTAGCATTGTTATTAATCATTTAATAAATCATTCCCGCGGATTTGTTTACACAACCGCTGTTTCTCCGGCAACTTGTGCTGCATTGCAACGCTCAATGCAGTTATTGCGTGAACAGCCCGAACTGTGTGATGCCGCTCATGATAATGCGCAATTACTGCGTGAGCTGCTACGCATCAAAGGTTACGAATGCCCCGGCGAGTCGCCTATCCTGCCGTTGATTATCGGCGACACCCTGCAAACAATTAATGTGGCCGAACAATTGCAACAACGCGGATTTGACGTGCGTGCAATTCGCCCGCCAACCGTTGCTGAAGGTAGTAGCCGTTTGCGCATTGTGGTGCGGGCTACTCATACTCCAGAACAGTTAAGCGATTTGGCTGACGCTATTAGTGAGTGTGCTGTTGTCCATGAAACTGTTGGGGATTCATCGCAGAGATTTAACAATCTACTTGTTATTGGCACCGACACCGATGTCGGCAAAACAGTTATTTCATCATTGCTAATGCGCGCAGCTTCACGCTATGGCGTTAATGCAAAATATTTGAAGCCTGTGCAAACCGGCAAGGATAGTGACAGCAATTCTGTTCAGCAATTAGCGCAACTTGATAGTATTGCAATCTGCAAGCCGCTGGTAGAGCTACCCCTCCCCGCATCGGTAGACCAAGCAGCCGACGCTGAAGGAGTCACTGTAACTATCAATGATGTTTTGCCGAAGGCTAAGGATATTATTGCAGCAAATGAATCGACTATCATCGAAACCGCTGGAGGCTTATTAGTGCCCTGGAACAACCGCCAAGACCAAGGCGACTTCGCGCAACGCCTATCGGTAGATGCCGTTTTGGTGGCGCGAACTACGCTAGGCACATTAAATCACACGCTACTTACTATCGAGGCACTTAATAGGCGTGGTATTAAGTTGCGCTCATTATTTTTGGTTGGCGATCCGCATAACGAAAATAAAAATAGCATCCAAGTGCAAATCCGCGACATCCCTATTTTTGAATTCCCTTTGTTTAAAAAATTAAGCACCGCAAATTTAGATTTATGGCTCGACACTGAAGACTTAGAATTTTTGTTTAAAGACTAATGGATTCTGACTTACAACAACGCGATGCCAAAGTTTGCTGGCACCCTTTTACTCAACATCAAATTGATCCGTTGCCGCTGCCAATAGTTTCGGCAAAAGACGCAACCTTAGTTCTAGAAGATGGCAGCACCCGTATCGATGCTATTTCAAGCTGTTGGTCGGTACTGCATGGCCACTGCCGCCCTGAATTGACTGAGGTGTTGTTTAAGCAGGCCTCTACTTTAGATCACGTTTATTTTGCCGGATGCACTCATCAACCCGCTGTCGAGTTGGCTGAGTTGTTGATAGAGGTGGCTCCTGATTCTTTAGCACGAGTTTTTTACTCGGATAACGGTTCGACTGCCGTTGAAATCGGTCTAAAGGCGGCGTATCAATCTTGCGTGCGACGTGGACAAGCACAGCGTACGACTTTCATTTCATTGGAACATAGTTATCACGGCGATACGTTTGGCGCGATGGCTTTAGGAGACCCCGTTCCGTTCTTTAGCGAATTCGAACCGTTTCTGTTTGATGTAAAGCGTGTCGCACCGACCGCGGAAAGCCTGCGTACTGCACTTGAGGATATAGGCGATCAAGCATGTGCCTTTATCGTCGAGCCATTGGTTCAAGGGGCGGCCGGGATGAAAATGCACTCCGTTGAGTTCTTGCAAGCGGCGCGTGAATTATGCAATGAGTTCGGCATTTTCTTTATTGCTGACGAAGTTATGACGGGGTTCGGGCGCACTGGCAGTTTATTCTCTTGTCAAACCGCGGGCATCCAGCCAGACATCATGGCCATCGCTAAAGGCCTAAGCGGTGGCATACTTCCTCTGTCTGCTACTCTTGTAAGTGAAGATATATACCAAGATTTCCTCGACGACGAACGAGCTAAGGCCTTTTTCCACGGGCACACTTTCACTGGCAATCCCTTAGGCTGTGCTGTCGCTTTACGCTCATTACAGCTGTGTATCGAAGAGCAAACTCCACAGCGCCTGCAAGAAATAGGAAATTTGGTAGAATGCGCGCTTGCGTCTCTGAGTGACCACCCGCGAATTGAAATTAGAAGGTGCGGCGGAATAGTTGCCATTGAGATAATTACCGACCATGGTGGTTATCTAGCCTGCGCTGGCGACATCCTGCGAAACGCTTGTAGAGAACTAGACGACGTACTTCTTCGCCCTTTGGGCAATGTGCTGTATGCAATGCCACCGGCTTGCACCACTGAAGAAGAATGTCAGATTATTGCCAATGCAATGATTAAGGTTGTCATGCAAGCAGTGCAATAACACCAAATAAAATCATGACATCACTTAAGTTCAATGAGCTCGGGCTTCCAGCTGCAATGGTCGATTCTTTAGAGAGCTTTGGCTACGAAAGCCCGTCGCCTATTCAGGCTGAGGCTATTCCGTATTTACTCGAAAAGCGCGATATTATTGGTCAGGCGCAAACCGGCACGGGCAAAACCGCTGCCTTTGCTTTGCCAATCTTGAGTAATATAGATTTAGGCAACCGCGCGCCGCAAGTTTTAGTGCTGGCGCCAACTCGCGAATTAGCTATTCAAGTGGCTGAGTCATTCCAGAAGTATGCCCGCTCATTACCTGGGTTCCATGTGTTGCCAATTTACGGCGGCCAAGCTTACCAGCACCAGTTGCGGCCACTAAAGAAGGGAGTTCACGTTGTTGTTGGTACTCCGGGCCGTGTGCTTGATCATATTAAACGAGGCACCCTCAAGCTAGACCAGCTAACTACTTTGGTGCTTGACGAGGCCGACGAAATGCTGCGCATGGGTTTCATCGACGATGTTAATTTCGTTCTTGAAAACTGTCCTGACAAACGCCAGATTGCTTTGTTCTCAGCGACTATGCCGCGAGAGATTAGGAAGATTGCTGATAAGTATCTCAATTCTCCAGCTGAAGTAAAAATTAAGGTAAAGCAAGCGACTGCCGACACCATTAACCAGCGGTACCAGATTGTGACCGGGCGCAAGAAGATTGACGCGCTTGGTCGTTTGTTAGAGTTCGAAGAAGTTGACGCAATGATTGTGTTTGTGCGCACTAAAAATGCCACCACCATCACCGCCGAACAACTCGAAGCGCGTGGATATTCTGCAGCTGCTCTAAATGGTGATATCCCGCAGGGGCAACGCGAACAAATCATTAAGCGTCTCAAAGGCGGAGGGATTGATATTATTGTCGCTACAGATGTCGCGGCGCGTGGCCTTGACGTAACGCGCGTCAGCCACGTTATTAATTACGATGCGCCAACTGACCCAGAGTCGTACGTCCATCGCATCGGACGTACCGGTCGCGCTGGTGCTACTGGTGAAGCAATTTTGTTTGTTACACCACGCGAGAAACGTTTACTACGCATGCTCGAAAAGGTAACCGGGGCAGACATCAAGCCGATGAAAATGCCTACTACTGATGAAATCAACGAGCAGCGCATCGAGCGTTTTAAAGATGAAATTTCTGCGGCTATCGAAGACGACAAGCTCGAATTCAACTTGCGCCTGATTGATAGCTACTTGACTGACCATCCTGAAACTGAAGCGGTTAATGTTGCTGCGGCTTTGGCATTCATGGCGCAAGGGAAGAAACCGTTGTTAATCTCCAAGAATGAGATGGTCCGCGACGAAGACTTCTCTGCCGACCGCAACCAACGCGAGCCACGCGACAGCCACGGGCGCGGCCGTGAAGATCGCGGTCCTCGTCGTGATAAGCGTGGTGGTAAAGTTGAGAAGTCAACCGAGACTGGCATGGAGCGTTTCCGAATTGAAATCGGGCATCGTGACCAAGTGCGACCTGGCTCTATTGTGGCGGTGGTTGCCAAGACTTCTGGTCTGCAGGGCAAGCATATCGGTCGTATTGAAATTTATGACAATTTCGCAACCGTTGATTTGCCAATTGGTATGCCAGCTGATGTGTTAGACGACTTATCGCACGTTAAAATAAACAATAGATCTTTAAAAATGTCTCGCCTCTAGTCCAATGCAAAACTATATAGATAAAGCTGCCTCGCAAGATTGCATGAAAACTTTACATGAAGTTTTGCCGCAAATCGTCGCTGAACCGTTATTGCACTCCCGCATGGTTAACACTTTGTCGCGGATGGAATATGTCGGTACGCGCAAAATGCTAAAAGCGCGTAATTCAGCACGGATGGACAACGATGGCTTGATGCATATCATCGAAGAAGCTTCGCATGCGCTGCGATTAAAGCGCGCTGCGATTAAGCTGAACGGGGGCAAAGAAGAAGGAATTGCAACTTATTCTAACGAGCACACATTGGCTGGCGATGCCGCTGAAAATTACTTGCAGCAGGTCGACCGTGCTTGCGAAACGATTGTGGCTGACTGCGGGTTGTCTTTTGACGACCAAAGCGAAGCTAACTATATTTTAAGTAGTGTGGCTATCGAAGTTCGCGCCGATTGTTTTTACCCAATTTACGAGCAGTACCTTGCTGAAGCGGGCGCACCGTTTTCGGTTTCTTCAATTCTTAAAGATGAAGAGCAGCATCTTAAAGAGATGAGCGAAAAGGCCGCGGTGCTGTTTGGCAACAACTGGCGAGATGTTTTTGATAAAGCTTT
>JAPKEZ010000048.1 GCA_028821845.1 Planctomycetota bacterium
ATCCGTAGCAAAAGTTTCGCGGTAGTTGCGTGGCGCATGTTCTTTAAAATGCACACGGAACATCGAACCGCCACCGGTAACACAAGCTTTGATATTAGTTTTTTCTATCGCGGCTTCAAGCCCAGTCACTAGGCGTTGGGTCAAACCATTAAGACGTTCAATCGCTTGCTCGTCAAACGCTTCCATAGCTGCCATACCTGCAGTCAGAGTCACGGGGTTGGCAGAGAATGTACCTGAATGCGGGAAAAGGACCTTATCGGCGAGGGGGTTCATCACATCCATAACTTCGGCGCGACCAGCGAGAGCACCGACGGGGAAACCGCCGCCGATGGCTTTGCCGAGCGCAGTCAAATCGGGTTGACAGTCATACCATGCTTGCGCACCCGCAAACTCAGAACGGAACGTCACCACTTCATCGAGCACCAACAGTGCACCGTTGTCGTCTGCCCACTTTCGCAATGCCCGGAAAAACTCAGGCTCGGCCTTCATCAAACCCACACGGTGCGGCATCAAGTCGAGCAGGATTGCAGCGATTTCATCTTTATGCTGATCGAGAATAGCAAGCGCTCGCGCTGGATCATTAAACGGGATCACGATGACATCGTTCAATGCCGAAGTCGGCGTGCCATACGCGACCGGCACGCTTTGCGGATGATCTTCGCTGCCCCAGACTTCGGGTGTCGTCGTTTGACTAATTTCAGCGTAGTCATAAAGCCCGTGATACGCACCCTCAACTTTTGCAATTTTAGGACGACCGGTAAATGCACGCGAAGCTTTTATCGCCCCCATCACCGCCTCAGTGCCGGAATTTACAAAGCGTATTTTTTCGAATGATGGACAACGGTTACACAGGTACTCGGCGTAACGCACCTCAATTTCGGTTGCCAGCATGTATGCAGAACCACGCTGTAGCTGTGCAGTTACAGCATCAACAGTCTGTGGATGAGCATGACCATGTAATAAAGAGGCCATGTTGTTAGAAAAATCAATATACTCAACACCTTCAATATCGGTTACATGAAAACCCGATGCGAAATCGGCATAAACCGGATGCGGTGTACGCAAAACCGTATTACGACTCACGCCGCCCGGCAGCGTTTGTTGCGCACGTTTATAAAGATCAGCGCTTTTAGAATTTATTTCAGAGTCACTCATGAAATCGGAATCAACGGTGCTCCGGTGCGTTCTGCTACATATTCGAAAGAAACTCCGGGGCTTAACTCTACGAGCTGAAAACCGTCAGCGGTAATATCAATCACAGCAAGGTCGGTGTAAATTCGATTCACTACACCAGGACCAGTGAGTGGATAAGTGCAAGCTTCAATCAATTTTGGCTCACCGGTTTTGGTGCAATGCTGGGTCACCACAAAAACAGATTTAACGCCAGCAACAAGATCCATGGCACCACCCACCGCAGGAATCGCGTCAGGCCCGCCAACCGACCAGTTCGCCAAATCGCCGTTACTTGCGACCTGCAACGCGCCAAGCACGCAAAGGTCGAGATGTCCACCACGAATCATCGCAAAACTATCTGGGTGCTGAAAGTAACTTGCCCCAGCAAGAGCGGTCACCTGTCGCTTACCCGCGTTAATTAACTCGGGCTCACCCACACCCTCTTCAGGAGAAGGTCCCATGCCAAGCAAACCGTTTTCGGTGTGATAAATGAATTCACGACCGTCTGGCACAAACCGGGTAATACGTTCAGGGATACCAATGCCAAGATTCACATATGAGCCGTTAGGGATGTCCATGGCAACGCGCTGCGCCATCTCATCGCGTGAAAGGCCCATTACAGGTTTCTCGGATTTCATGGGTAAGTCACTCCTTCTGCAACCAGTACAGATTCATGAGCAGGGTTGGGTACTACGACCACTCGGTTTACAAAGATGCCCGGTGTCACGATGACTTCTGGGTCAAGCTCGCCGGCTGCCACCATTTCACCCGTCTGCACAATGGTGATGGCTCCTGCCATCGCCATCGGCGGCGCAAAGTTTCGCGCTGTCTTGTTATAGATAAGGTTCCCGTAAGGGTCTGACTTAAAACTTTTAATCAGCGAGAAATCGGCTTTAAGACCATATTCAAGAACATAATCTTGGCCGTCAATGGTGCGACGCTCTTTGCCTTCTTCAAGAATAGTGCCCACGCAAGTAGCAGTATAGAACGCTGGGATTCCGGCGCCACCGGCACGAATGCGCTCGGCCAAAGTACCTTGCGGCACCAACTCTAACTCGATTGCCCCACTGCGATAAAGCTCTGGGAACACCGTTGAGTTCATCGAGCGCGGATACGAGCAAATCATTTTTGAAACCCGACCCGCCTTAATCAAAGCGGCAAGGCCCACTTCACCACTGCCGGTGTTGTTATTAACCACGGTCAAGTTTGTAGCGCCCTGATCGATCAAGGCGTGAATCAATTCAATCGGGCTTCCTGCTTCACCAAAGCCGCCCACCATTACCGTAGCGCCGTCAAAAATATCGGCAACGGCAACAGCTGTAGAAGATACTTCTTTGTTAATCATGTCTTTAGACTGAAAAGCCTTCTGTTTGTTCTTTTACAACACGCGTGTATTCAAACAAACCCGCCTCATCGAACAGGACGCGATCTTCGTAATCATCAAACCAAACCGCATCAGGGTTACGCCCGACGATACAAACTTTACCCTTCAATGGAGCATCGGCAGCGTTACGCAGCAGCTTAAAAATCACCACGCCGTTTTCAGCACCCGGCAGACCAGGGATTGGCTCGTCAGTCACTGCTGCTACCTCGGTCTTACCCAAGTAGTGCGTAATCGAAAGCCGAGCATGCGCCTCTACACCAGACAAACCTTTTTGCGAATCATTTAAGATTTGCCAAGAAGTTTCAATCGGTATATTAAATGCCTTATAAGCCACAATATCGCGACCACAGAAGAAGTAATGATTGTTGGCACCGACACGTTTCAAGGCACGTTGCATAATACGCAACGCGTCAGGGTCGTCGTTAATATCTTTAATCAATGGCGACTGATTTTCAACGCATAACCAACCGCGTGACACCAAGTCCGACATCGCCTGCTTTGTATCAGGATGCCATGCCAATACGCCTGACTCTTCTTCGACGTAATTGCCGTCATCGTCTTTCAGCAAAAACTCGTCGGGGTGATTGAAGTGCACCATAAACCGCAAGCCTACAGAAGGGTAAGCCTTGTGGAAATTATCGAGCATAGCCATGAATGTATCGTCGAAACGATTCGGGAAAAACGCAAGCTCTTTGGTGCCCACACGAATCGATTCAACACCTGCTTCAGCAAGTGCAGCGAACCATGCAGCAATTTTGGAGTTAGGCAAAACCATCGGGTCGCCGCCTGAAAGCAAAATCTCACGCAATTTCTCGCGCCCTGTTTCAGGATGTCGTCCACCGTTTTCAGCAACGATGGTATTGTGCGCGTGAACGTAGCTCACGATCTCAGGGATTTGCGCCATACCCTTTTTCGCTACCGTACCGTCTTGGCGCTCAATTTCTTTGCGGCCAATAAGTTCTTCGCGATAGCAGAAACGACAATGCGCTGAGCAGGTCGAGACCACATACATCAAACCCATTTCGTATTTGTGCAGTAAACCCTCTACCGGGCTGTAGTCCATTTGATTGCCAGGATCTTCTGAACCTTCCATGTTGTTGGTTTCAGTAGGGTCGGCTTTGACCAATCGACGAATGGCCGCGCTCTTCCTTCCCATCTCGAAATAATGGCGCGTCATCTTGACGGGCATCCGCGCTTCGACATCGCGCTCGGTGCCTTTAAGCGACTTCAGGATGACGAGCTCGTCATCGGTATAAAAGCCGCGCATATTTTCAGGCATTTTTTCATCGAAAAAAGGACGCAATCCGTTGATGCTTTCTCGGTCGTAGCGCGGGCTTTCTACGGTGTCGAGAAAGGCTTGCTCTCTCGCTGATGGAGTGTATTTGGAGTCGTTCATAGTTGTTGTGCGTGTCTAACAAATTGTACAATCTTCAACTCGCATTGTACCTCTAGTTAAGGCATTTTTAGCATGATTGTTGACTACTATCTTAATTCAATGACAAGTCCAAGGAATAATTACCACAACGGTGACAATCAAAATGAAAAGGGTCTTGCGCTTGAGACACGGTTAGTCGTCGCTAAGGTGTGCTTCTATATCTTCAATCAAATCGCCGGCAGAGGCATATCGCTCCTCGCGGTCTTTGGCCATCATCTTTTCTAGGAAGTAGTGCGCCATCGGAGACACCCGCCCACCTTTCATTGCCGCGCCTTTTAAGGAATCAAGAACCTGCATACGCAATAATTCTTGATCGTCGGATGCGACGAAAGGTAGCTCGCCCAATATCAAATGGTACAAAGTCACGCCCAACGAATAGATGTCGGCGCGACCATCAAGATTGTTTTGACCTTTAGCTTGCTCAGGTGCTAAGTAAGCTGCAGTGCCCATCGTTGTGCCTTCGCCATGTCCGCCACTTAAGCCCTCGCCGGCAAAGCCAAAGTCTATAAGGCGCACATTGAATTCGCGATCAAGCATGATGTTACCGGGCTTTAAATCGCGATGAATCACGCCGTGTTCGCGCATACCTTCAAGCGCCACTGCTACTTCACAAATAACATTAAAGGCCTCGCTCTCAGAAAACTTGCGCCCCTGATCTAACCACTCAAGCAGAGTTTGCCCGGCAACACGTTCCATTTCAAGGACCAAGGTATGCATAAAGCGAAACACGCGCAAGCCATTCACCACCTGCGGTACGCTCTCAAGTTCTTGCAACAACTTTGCCTCTTTGGCAAATTGATTAGCTGCAACTTTATTGCGGGACAAATCAGGACGGAGTATTTTCAGCGCTACCCTCTCAAAGTCGCGGTCGCGTTTGGCAGCGTAAACTTCAGCTGTTCCGCCCTTGCCAAGCAGGCGCTCAATGGTGTAGCCAGGAATACGTGGCTCGCGCATGGCTCGCGTTTGTCGCAGATGGTTGATTTCGACAGCAGTAAAGCCAGAAACAGCCGACAAGATGACCTCAAAGTCTTTTTCAGCGCAGTCCTCAAGCACCTTCAGGGCCTGTTCACGGCTTAAGAAGCCACGAGATGTGAGTAGGGCCAAGAATTGCTGATCTTCGGCAGAGGCAGAGCTAGACATTGGCTAATAGCTTACATCGGCCAAAGAATGGTGTCATCTTGAGTTAAAAAAATCATTATTTGAGGTTAAGGGAGCAGCACTTAACAGCCGAAACATATATAGCCCACGGGCACACACATCATGCAAAACTCATCACTCGTCTACAAATACTTCGATCTCATCGATGGCTTCATCCGCGTCCGCATAGCTGGCGTTGAAGGCAACATGCCAGAGATAGAAATGTCTACAAACAGCACACCATCGCGCCGCGACTACCGCCAGTATGTAGTAAGTAACTTCGTTCTCGACCTCGACTCAGAAGTAATGCCAAAGGTGCACGCTGTTTACCCGGAAGACACCATGGCTGCCGAAGACCTCCTCTACCAAATATGTGTAGATGTCAACCCTGGTCTTGAAATACACTCTATTTCACTACCCGCTGCTGAAGACGAAGACGCTGCTAGCGAGTCCGAAATGGAACGTTTTCGCGATCTTGCCAATGGTTTGCAAAAGAATGTATTAGCAGAATTAGTCGGTCAAGATGATGCAGTAAACAAAATCTGCCGTAGCATCCGCAAGGCTGCTGTTGGTCTTAACGACCCAAATCGCCCAATCGGTAGTTTCTTATTGGTCGGACGCACGGGTACTGGCAAAACCGAATTGGCCAAATCAATCTCACGGAACTTACTTGATGACCGCAAATTGGTGCGCATTGATTGCTCTGAATACGCCTTGCCGCACGAGACTGCGAAGTTGATTGGTGCGCCTCCTGGCTATGTTGGTCATAGCGAAGGCGGCATACTTACTTCTGAAATTGAAGAGAACCCACGCTCGGTGGTACTGTTCGACGAAATAGAAAAGGGCCACGACAACTTGCACAATATGTTGTTGCAAATTCTTGATGACGGCCGTTTAACCGACTCGAAAGGTACTACTGTAAATTTCAGCAACTGTTTAATCTTGATGACCTCTAACGTTGGTACTACGGACTACGCCGAAGCGACATCACGCTTAGGTTTTGAGCAGCCAGAGTCTTTAGAGCAAACTGAATTTGCCGACATTACTAAGCAAGCGCTACGTGCTAAGTTTAAGCCCGAATTGCTAAACCGCCTCGATGGCGTGCTCACTTTCAGAGCTCTTGATCAAGACGACTGCGAGAAAATAGCCGAACTGCACTTGAAAATGTTGCGGCAACGCATGCAGGGGGCGAAGATTAATCTTAAATGGAGTAAGGCACTATGTCGCGCTGTTGCGGCTGCTGGGTACAGCGAAGAATACGGTGCGCGTGAAGTGCGTCGTGCAATAGCTAATCTCATCGAAGAGCCTTTATCAAACGCTATTCTCGATGGCGAGATGCTGCGCGGCTCTGAAGTTAAGGCCGGCTGGAAGGCTGGCGAAGTACACTTCAAAACTAAGCCGGCTGCCTAAGAAACAATTGCGCGCGGCATTATGCTGTGCCCATGCTAGTTTCCGTACTCCTTAGCCTTAGCTGTGTCGCTGCATTGCCGCAGCAAGATGTTGCATCACAAGTTCTTGCCACCTTCGATGGTGGGCAAATTGAAGCTGAGCGTTTCGATCGGCATTTAGGTGCCGACGCGCGCCATCAGCAAAGTGGCGCCGAAGCTTTGGTGCATATTTTGCGTTTACAAATTGTATCGATTGAAGCTGCCAACCTTGGCTTAGTCGCCACTGACAAGGAAATAGACGAGCGCATTGCGATCGCTACAGAGCAAATCGAAGCTGCCGGCATGAGTCTCGAGAACTTGCTAGCGGGTAAAGAACTTGAAATGAGCGACTTGCGTAAGCTTATCGGATCTTCAATCCTTCACGAGCAACTTGTACGCCATGATTTAAGCCTGAGTATATTCGCCGAAGTTTCATCACAGCAGCTCGAGGAATGGTCCAATAACAAGTTGAATGAACTTCTTGAACTGTCAAAGCAAGCGCCTCCTGGTATGGCACTCGACGCCCCGCCGTTCCGAGTAAGCGAACAGGAATTAGGACGCGTAATGCGCCGCACCATGTCAAAGGAAGAGCTACAAGATCGCCTCGAACAGATGGTTTTAACGGTTGCTTTGCCAAAGTGGGCGGCTGACAACAAGATGGTACTAAGCGACGACATCCTGAATGACGAGATTGAGTGGCGACGTAAGCGCGTAAACGAAAACCCCGCTTATGGAGGAGCCACCTATGAAGGCTTGCTCGAGGCCAAAGGCATGACGGTTGAATCCGTACGTCAATCTGACGAGCTGCGCGTTGCTGGATACTTACGTTTGCTCTCTGAGCAAGTTATGCCAGACAGCTTTTTCGAGAACCTCTCCGAAGAGCTTACTCAGCGTTACGACAACGAACACGGCGAAACGAGAAACGTCGGATGGATTCTATTACGAGCCGACGACGAGAAAGAGAGCCCACTCGACTTAAATTTTGATGAAGCCAAAGAAGAATTACTTGCGCTGCGCGATCGCATAAAGACAACAGAAGATTTTAATGACTTAGCTTACGACTACTCAGAAGACGACCGTACTCGACGTCGCGGTGGCATGCTTGGATGGATTCATCACTACGAGAAAGGCGTAACTACTGCCCTCGCAAAGGCGGCCTTTTCAATGGAAGGCACCGGCATCTATGGCCCGATTAAAATAGTTGACGAAAATCCTTTTCAGCCGTTGAGTGGCATGGCATTGATTCTGGTAAAAGACATACTTCCACGGCCATCGGAAGAAGAGTTTCAGGATGCAATCCGTCGTGGCACACATCGCGATTTGCGTCAGAGCTTTCTTGAAGGCATTACGCTAAAGAGCGTTTTCAAGCCTAGCAACTAAGCTTAAACTCTTCTTGAGAGTTGAAGCGTTGCTCTATTTCTGCAGCGCGTTGCTCGTATCCTTCGCAGCCCATAAGCGCGAGAGCCGCTACCTTCCCTGCTTCGACTCCGGGTTGCACGTAAGGGTCGATTTCCATGATGCCACCGGCGTATGCCGTGGCGATTTCCATGAACATAAAGTATTGCCCTAAATGAAATGCGTCAAGCGAGCACATCTCAATTACACAAACCGGCCGACCATTTTCACGCAGTGCAACTTCAGTGCCACGTCGCTCTTGTTCCATTAAGTCAGCGAAATTACGGTGTTCGAGATGAGAGAAGGCTGGAGATTTAGTAAAGGCCTTATCAAGGGTTATCTCACGACGAAATTTGTTAATCTTCAACATGGTGTAAACCTTATCGTCTGGTCCTTCAACATATAGCTGCGATTGTGAATGTTGATCGGTAGGCCCGACTGCCTTCAACGGAGTTGGCCCTACGTTGACTTCTTCGCCGGCTAAGTTGTGGCGCTTGCCAAGCGATTCAGCCCAAAGTTGGCAATACCAATCGGCGAGCAGGCGAAGACGGTGGCCATAGGCGAAATGAACGTGTTTATCTAAACCTTGCTCTAGATATAAAACGTGAACAAGTGCATACCACAAAGCCGGGTCGTCTTCAGCGCTACAGTTTTGCAGGTTGTCGGCAACTTTAGCTGCACCGGCTAACAATGAATCGGTGTCGAGTCCAGCCATTTCGCTGGTGAACAAGCCTACTGGTGACAACACCGAAAAGCGCCCACCAACTCCATCGGGCACCGGTAAAGTCGTGAAGCCGAACTCATCGCAGATGCCACGAAAGTGACCGCCATTAGGATCGGTAGTAATCGTGAAATGCTTAGCGCATTCCGTAACGTCGTCATTACACGCAGCCAACATCAGCGAGTAAGCAAGCATGAATTGCGATGATGTCTCAATAGTGCTACCTGATTTAGAAATGACATTGATATGTGTCTTCGTCAAATCAACGGATTCAAAAAACTCGTCGAGCAAGTCAGGGTCGACAGTATCAAGAACGAAGCACTTGGGTTGCCCCGGCTCAGGATTGGTCGTCTGGAAAATTGGCGCTAAAGCACCGAGTATTGCTGAATTACCTAAAGCCGAGCCACCAATGCCAAACACCACAAAGTTTTCGACCTCTTGTTCGCTTTTCACCTGCGTAGCGCGTGCTCTACATGCTTCCAGCAACTCTTTATTATGCCCCAGTTCGCGCCATTTGGGGATATTTGCCAGGTGCTCAGTACGCGCCTCAGTTGCGCGCCCGAAGTGAGCACGAACTTGGTCTATAGTGAGCCGAGAGTCGTTACCGTCGGCGAAAAGTCCGGTTAGGTGCAGGTGAAGTGCCATTCTTTTGCTCGAAGACTACCACGAAGGGCTAAAGATTACATATAGTAATGTCGATAATTAAGCAATAATCACCCTAGTAACGGCGTCCAAAGCTGTGACCTCATAAGAAAACTCCATGAATTCCGGAAAATCCAATAGTCTCGCACTTGTGTTAGTGGCCATTTTTGTCATTGGCGCAGGTTACTTTGTTATGTCAGGCGGCGCTGCGCCTGTAGTTAACCTTCCTGCTATAGAAGATACTAAAGATGACACGCCTGTGATTAACGCAGCCGATCAGCTTTCGTCTCCCGGGCAAGATCCAGAGCGCATCGACATCGAGCGCACCTCTACAGATATCAATAACAGCGACATAGACAACCTTTTCGCTGATGTGATTGGTGGCACTGTTTCTGGCAAAGTTGTTGACGAGAACGGCAAATCAGTAGTCGGCGCAACCGTCAGTCTTAATCAACGCTACAACGCTGGAGAATTGATGCGGGGTTATCAGTCCGGAGCGCGATTCAAAACAACTAGCGACCGCAACGGTGAATTTATTTTTGCGGGACTCGCAGTCGGGATTAACATGAACATGTGGGTTAACCACAGTGATTTCGCTCCAAAGCAAGGTGCCCCATTTGCAGCTCTTAAAAACGAGAGCCAAACCCTACCGCCAACAATCTTGCGTGCGGGATATGTTGTAAGTGGCAAAGTTACCGATCGCGGTAGTAACCCATTGCAAGCGACTGTCGAATTAAACATGCAGCCGAGTGATGCATTCCGCCAAGGTTCCGCCGAAGAAATACGTACACAGGACATTGCATCCGGCCGCAGCGTCACAGTCATGGCCGACGGCAACGGTGACTTTCATGTCGACAAACTTGCCGAAGGAATTTGGATTTTACGCGCAAGTTACGATGGCTTTGCGACTGCCGAAATTCGCCCCATTATGCTGTTAAAAGGTAAAAATGCTGATCGGCAGAAGGTCGTATTACCCGACGAATTTACTATTGGCGGCGTAGTTCTTGATGAACAGCAAATGCCTATTGCTGATGCTGTAATCGGCGTCGCCCGCACTTCACCACGCCCTACACTTACCGGCTCTGCTACTACCAACCGACAAGGAGAATTCAAGGTACGCGGACTACAAGAAGGCAGTTACGGCCTTTCTGTGCAGGCCCCTGGGTACACCAATGGCCGGTCGGGTCGCGTCAATGCTGGCGAAGATAACGTTCAAATAGTTATGCAGGTCAAGGGTTCTGTGAGTGGACGCGTAAGCGGCTCTGCTGGTCAGTCTATTAGTAGCTTTCAACTTGAGATACTGCGCACGCGCCGAGGGAATCAGCAATATGGTTTGACTGGCCAGCGCTACAAATTCACCGATACCGATGGTACTTTCGACCTACCGGACCTTGCTCCTGGTAGTTATATTTTGCTTGGCCGCGCCAATGGTTATGCACCGACTTACTCTTCTAGCTTTAGTGTCGGACGTACCAAGGTAGAAGGCATTGACATCTTGCTAGAAGCTGGTGGCGTCATCAAGGGCACTATCGTTGACGGAGAAGGACATCCTGTTTCTGGTGCAGTCATTAGCGTGCATGGCGAAGACTTTACCCTCGACTCAAACGACACTTTGTTCGGCTCGGCAATTGGTGACCCGAACAACATGCCACAAGTGAAAACACGCAGTAACTCTAAAGGTGAGTTTACGCTTGACAACGTTGTCCCAAGTGCGCTTACTTTACAGATTGAGCATAGTGAGTATCTTGATGAATTAGTAGTGTCCATGGCATCTTCTGGTACCACCACCAATGTGGGGCGCATTGTCATCTATCAAGGTGGCAGCGTTCATGGTGTAGTTAGCGACAAAAACGGTGACCCGCTTGCTGGTGGCACTGTAACGATGACTACTCCAAACGGGAATTTTTTTCATCGCACTATCACTATCGATGCTAAAGGACGTTACCGTATTTCAGGACTAGCTGCTGGCACATATAGCGTGTCTCCGATAGCCGCCAGCATTGATGGCCTTTGGGCGGGACTCGATACCACAGACGATAAATCGATTTATGTGAATGTTGGGCAAGATTTAGAGCTCAACCTAGAAACAAGCAAATAAATTACTGCGCTTAAAGCAATTTGTGCGTATCCTGTGGCAACTTAAACACAAGGTACCCTAATGTTAATAACATCCATAATTCTTCTTGCTGCCCAAAGTGCTGCAGCTCCTGTTGCCCCTGCTAGTGATATTCGCGTTGCTGACCTACAGTCTCACATTGGCTTTTTAGCCAGCGAAGAGCTAGAAGGCCGCGAATCTGGTCGTGAAGGCGGCCAACTTGCTGCCAACTACGTAGAGTCAAATTTTCGACGTGTCGGCCTGAAGCCTCTAGCCAACCAAGACGGATCTTATCAAATAGAATTCGAGATTAAGCGCCCTGCGCTTACTTGCCGCAACGTGGTAGGTGTTCTTGCGGGAACTAATCCGGATTACGCCGATTCCTACATAGCTATTGGTGGTCACCACGACCACGCTGGCGTTGGTGGACCAGGTGCGATGGGATTCCCCGGAGAAATACACAATGGTGCCGACGACAATGCTTCTGGCACCTCTGGCGTCCTAGAGTTAGCTGAATACTACGCAGCCAACCCACTAGAGCATCCGATTATTTTTATGACATTCTCAGCTGAAGAGCGTGGCCTACTCGGTTCAAAAGCTTTGGTTGAATCTAATGTTTTAGATAACGACAAGATCATGTTTATGATTAACCTCGATATGATCGGGCGCCTCAACGAAGACTACCTTTTTGTTGGCGGGCTTGGGACTGCAACCGAGTTGCATGATATGCTTGACCCTGTTTTTGAAAAATCTGATCTCGCGCTAGAGATAAACGACAAAGGCGAAGCGCCGTCAGACAACACTTCCTTTTTCCACGGTGGCATTCCGGCACTATTCTTCTTCACTAACGTGCACGAAGATTACCATATGCCTGGCGACGATGCCGACAAGATAAACTACGAGGGTGAAGTGCGTGTACTTAACGTAGTTAACGAAGTTGTAAAGACTCTAGACGGCGCAACCAGTCTCGAGTTCGTCAAGTACGGCGGCATGGGTATGCCTGCTGATTTCGATACGCGTATGCGTGACCATTACCGCAACATTATGCAACGCAGCTCAATGAAGGGTAAGCTTGGCATCCGCGCTGATGTCGCTGGCGAAGTGTTGACTCTCAGCAAAGTCACTGTCGACAGTGCTGCTAGCGAATCTGGCTTGATGGTCGGCGACGTGCTGCTACAAGTTAACGGCCGTGACATCACCAGCATGGAAACTTTACGCCGTGCTCTTGCAGGTGGCTTGCGTGGCGAAGAAGTCAGCATGATTGTT
>JAPKEZ010000049.1 GCA_028821845.1 Planctomycetota bacterium
TAATCCGGCCGGCAAATGGAGAAGACCTTGCATCTGAAAGTGCCAATGGTGGGCTGGCAGTATCCGACATTCATATACCTGGTAATCTCAAGGACATTGAGCCACCGAGAAAGTTAGTGGTTCCGGGAAACACTCGTTTAATGAGCTATAACGAAGTAGCTTCTTACTATAAAGAGCAGCGTCAAATCAGCAATGCGCTTTTTAGCGAGCAAAGTCTGATCATGCCAGATTTTAACCAGCAAAATGCTCCGGCGGCAAGCTTAGTTGGTATTCAATATTCAACATCCAATAACTTATAAGCCATGCTGAGTTTGTTGCTATCGTTGTTTGTCCAGCTGGTACCAGCGCCTGCTGCTCCACCAACCCAGTTGCCATTAGAAGGCTTTCAGCAACTATGCCAAGAGTTGCACACACAAGCCAGTGCTTCACTGACGAGAGTAGAGTTCTCAACTCCGGATGGCTTGGTAACTGCTTCGGGGGTAATTATTGATAATGATGGCCATTTGATTGTGCCTTCAGTTGTGAGCATGACGCAAATTGAAGCAGGCGCTGCCTCTGTCAATGTGGTGCGAGCCGATAGCAAATCCTTTTCCGCGGTTTTAGTGGCTGAAAATATGCATTACAGCTTAAGCCTATTGCATGCACCACAGTTGAAAGGGTTGGGGGCTAAGCCGCTAAGCGCTTTGACGCCTTTAGCTCCGGGTACAGTTTCTTTTACGTTTAGCAATTTTTTAGGCGCAATTCCTGCGCTTAACCAATCGATTATTTCTGCTAATAGCTTTCAATACGGCAGCTGTGTACTGCAGCCATTAAGTACTCGTCTTGCCAACGACGATATCGGCATGGTAATGAACCTCAAGGGTGAATTAATCGGAATTATATGGCCAGACTTTGGCGTGCCGGAGTTGCAGCAACTTTCACTGTCATTCTTTGTGCCTATTGAAGTGGTCTTCGATTTGTTTCGCGAACTTAATCCGCCATGGGCATCTCCACGCATCTTGGGAGTGATGGTTAAAGAAGAATTGAATACCACGCAGATGCCAAACAGTGAATGTTGTTG
Organism: Planctomycetota bacterium; assembly: GCA_028821845.1. Classification (GTDB taxonomy): domain Bacteria; phylum Planctomycetota; class UBA1135; order UBA1135; family UBA1135; genus JAPKEZ01. The sequence goes on from JAPKEZ010000049.1 coordinate 1,061, forward strand.
GCGTCTAACGGTTTCAGCTGTGGCCGATGGCTCAGTTGCGGATGTCGCCAATATTGCACCTGGGGACGAATTGGTTTCAATTAACGGCACATCAATAATGTCTGTTATGCACTTGCGCATGGCATTGCAGGAATCTCCTGTGACAACCAATTTGATGGTATTGCGCGATGGCTATCCGATAGCACTAAAGCTGTCTTTCGCCGATAATTAAGGCCACGACTAACTATTTAAGATCGTTAGTGATTCTCAAAGAGTTCTTTACTTGCGGATGGTCGTACGACAAATCGGTATTACTGATGAAGCGTTCGAGGTCGATGATTGCTTGTTCAATATCGCCAGTATTGTAATAGCACATGCCTCGCAGATAACTAACGTTTAGGTGGCCAGGATTAAGTTCTAGAATGGTTGAATACTGTTCTATTTCTGCAGCTACATTGCCATCTAAACTATCTAGCCCCGCCAGCAAAATGCGAATTGAAACCTCGGTGTTGATGTCGCTTAACATTCCTGCGCGCAAACGTGACTCTTCGCGAAGATCCATTTTCGTATCAGTCGCTAGTATGCGGTTTTTGTACTGACGTGATTCAACTAAAATGCTAACAGCATGTCCAAGATGTTTTCTGGCAGCAGCATTTTCGCCCAAGTACGAATAGCTTTGGCCAATAAGTTGCAGTGCGTGCAGGTCATCAGGAGATTGTTCTAGCGCAAGCAAAAACAACTCAGCTGCTTCTTCGAAGTGCTGAATGGCGATTTCGATTCGCTCTTCATTCTCGTCAATCTCCGCTTGTCGTTGCTCGGCGTCGAGCCCCTCTAGTTCCTCAGCAAGCTTTAGTTGCCGGCGAGCGTGAGCATTGAGCATCGCTCCGTAGCGCTGATGATACTCTCCAAGGATTAAGTCGGCCCGGTATGAACCGAGCATCTCTTGTGCCTTTACGAGGTATGCTTCTGAGCGGGCAACGGCATTGAGATCGCGCATCATCATCAGAGAGTGCCCAGCAAGCAAATTAAGATCGCCGTCGTCGCGAGTGGTTAGCTCGAGGCCCAGCTTTGCTTGCTGATAGGCTTGTAAGTAGCTGCGAGCGTTGAAGTATTGCGCGGAACGTTGTCGGAAATCGTCTACCTTAACAGCAATTTCTTCTTCGGTGGGACCGCTGCTACACGCTGCAAAAATCGCGCATATTGTCACAGCAAAGCCTATCTTGGAGAAATTCATGTTAATAGCTTACTCGTTGTCCCACAACCAGTCAGCCGATATCGGTGACCAATCACAGACACCCTCTGGGAAGAATAGTGACAACTCGCGTTCGGCGCTTTCAGGGGAGTCAGAGCCATGAATAAGGTTGTACGATTTTGAACAACCAAAATCACCACGAATAGTCCCGGCGTCAGCTTCAGTGCCAAAGGTGGCGCCCATCAACTTGCGAGCGACAGTTATAGCACCAGGGCCACGTAGAGCAATAGCAACCAACGGTGATGCTGTCATGAATTTGACCAGTCCAGGATAGAATGGACGTTCGGTGTGCTCTGCATAATGTTTAGCAGCAAGTTCTTGCGTCATTTGCATTAATTTTAGGCCAACGAGCTGTAATCCTTTTTCTTCAAATCGTGTGATTATGCGTCCTGCGAGGCCGCGGTGAAGTGAGTCAGGCTTGAGGAGTAGTAGGGTTGTTTCCACTTTTGTTTGGGTATTGGGGTTAGGGGGGTGTGCAAAGGATAAGGCTTTTTGCAAAACTTTGCTAGATATGGTTTATAGGAACCTTTGGAGGACTTATACTATGCGCCCAATCATGGCTAGGTACGCATATTGTTGCCGGCCACTGTTCTTTCTACTTTCGTAGAGAATCTTGAAACAATCAGACATCGTCAAGCATGCCACACTAGGCTTCGAGCTTTTTGCCTCGGTAGCCCTTTTCACGTGGCTTGGTTATAAGTTAGATTTAGTCGCCGGCTTCTCCGACGGCTTCCCTTTGTTTCTACTCCTCGGCGTATTTCTCGGTGTAGGGCTTGGTATTTACCGCCTCTACCTCAAGATGAACGACGATGATTCTCGTCCGCCTTCATCCGAATGAATACCCACGACCTGATCTCTTTGGTTATTGGTTTTGGACTTGCATTAATCTGTGAAGCAATTCTAGCTGCAAAGCGTAGAAAAGCGCTAACAGAGCATTCTCCATCAGCAACCAGTATCCTTGTGGTCATGGCTTTAGGTTTTCTTGGCCGGCTCAGCGTCCTTTTCATTGGCGCCATTGTCGGAAAGAAAACAGGCTGGTATCGTTTCGATTTGTTCCTCTACTCTTTTGTGGCGGGTCTGTTGGTCGGCGAAGTGTCTTTCTTCGTAAAGATAAAAAGAAAATAACCTTAGTTCCCAGTTTCGCCTCAACGTCATAAATTGGCTTCAGCCTTGTTCAGCATCTTAGCAACTTTCTCCGCATCCTCAGGATCAGGCGGTCAGGGTAATGCTGATCCATTCGAGACATTGTTCGCCCACGTGGTGCCACAAACATCCTTTTATGGCATAGAAATGCCACACCTTTTTGGTCTCCAAGTATTTGACATACAGTTGTTTCAGTTGTTAGCAATGGTGCTTATAGTTGCGTTTTTTGCACCTGTCCGCTCAGCAGTGGTTAACAGCGGTGGCGGGCGTGTCACCAAAATATTAGCTGGCTGGGTAGCTTGGCTGCGCGACGAAGTAGTTGTACCAAATTTAGGCGAAAAAGACGGCCGCCGTCTGTTGCCTATGTTCCTGACGCTATTCTTCTTTATTGTTTTTATGAATCTCCTAGGTTTGGTTCCAGGCGCTTTAACTGCAACAGCTAGTGTTTATACTGCTGCTGGTTTAGCTTCCTTGACACTTCTTGTCATGATAGTTGGTGGCATTATTGTTCAAGGACCAATTAAATTTTGGATAAGTCTAGTACCTTCAGGCGTACCATTAGCCTTAGTGCCAATGCTATTCGTGCTCGAAGTATTGGGTTTAATAATTAAGCCCTTCGCCCTTACTATGCGTTTGATGGCGAACATGGCGGGGGGCCACTTGGTTCTTTTGTCTTTTCTTGGCCTGATGTTTTTCTTTGGGCAAGACCCTGAAAATGGCTTGGCCATCGGCTTATCGGTTTCTCCGATAGTCGTTGGTATGTCAGTTTTCATGATGATAATAGAAGGCTTTGTTGCTCTTCTGCAAGCATATGTGTTTACTCTTCTTTCGGCAATATTTGTCGGCACGTGTTTGCATCCTAACCACTAATCTCTAAAATAAAATAATACAGATGTTTAATCTTTTTCAAGAAGCTGCTGCAGTGGATGCTGCAGTGGATGCTGCTGACGCAGCAATTTCTATTGTCACTCACGCGAACGCTGCTATCGGAGCTGGGCTCGCTGCTATGGGAGCTGGTATTGGTATTGGCCTCATTGGTCACGGTGCTGGCTTGGGTATTGCTCGTCAGCCAGAAGCTGTGGGCGATATTAAAGGCAATGCCATCATTTTGGCAGCGCTAGTTGAGGGACCTGCTTTCTTCGCGATTGTTATTAGCTTACTTTTCGCTATTAAATAAAAAAATACGGGAAAACGGTGTTTGCTTGTTTTCACAGGTAGACACTAATCCCGCTTACACAATGAATCACCTTTTTCTTTTCGCAATCCTGTCGGGCGAAGGCGGTAACGGTATAGCAAGCTTGCTAGATGTTGGCCAGTCATCAATGATTTGGACAGTATTGATTTTCGCTATTTCTCTTCCATTCATGTGGAAGTTCGTCTTCGGTCCTATCGCTAAGGCGCTAGAAACTCGCGAAGAACAAGCGCGCGAGGCTGCCGCTGCTGCCGAAGAGGCGCGCCGCGAAATTGAGCGCATGCAGGCTAGTATACAAGAGGACCTCGAGAACGCACGACGCGAAGCTGCCGAGCAGGTTAGTGTCGCAAAGGCGCGTGCCGCTGATCGCGAAAAAGAACTTCTTGCTGCTGCTAAAGAAGAGGCCGCTAAAGAGCGTGCCCGGGCAAAGGCTGACATTGATCAATCGCTAGTGACTGCTCGTGAAATCCTACGTCAAGAGGCAGTACGCCTTGGTATTGATGTGGCCCAGCAAGTTATTAGCCGCGAATTTTCTAGTTCTGACCAAGATCGTCTTGTTCAAAATTTCCAAGCGAAAATCGAAAACTAAAGAATGTCAATCGCTGCTCAATCGACTCCTGCTGCTAGCCGTTACGGCCTAGCTTTGTTTGAGGCTGCCAAGTCTCAGTCTGCATTAGATGCAGTGCAAAGTGACATGAGTCTGCTAGAGAAGGTGCTCCGCTCGGATGTTGGCCAAGCGCTGACTGATCCGCGGTGGTCGACTGCTGCAAAGCTAGAGGCCATTACTAAGGCATTTTCTTCTGGGCTACACCCTTTGACAGTCGATTTCATCAAAGTGCTTGCTCAACGTAAGCGTTTTGAATTACTGCCACAGGTACCCGTTGTTTTTGCAGCGTTGCTCGACGAGCATCGTGGTATTCTGCGCGGTCAACTCGAAGCGGCGTTTGCTGTGAGCGATGAAACGCTTGCTGCTGTCGAAGCTTCACTCTCCCAAAAAACAGCTAAGAAGGTTGTGCTAGGCACCTCGGTGAACGAAAGTTTGTTGGGCGGCATTTGTGTGACTTTGGCTGGCATCCTTTACGACGGCTCAGTTTTAGGGCAGTTGAACCGGATGCGTACTCGTTTAGAGACTGTAGAGCTCTAATTAATTTCAACAACTTGCTTTAATCAAATGGAACTCAATCCTTCCGAAGTAACCTCTGTCTTAAAGGCTGAAATCGAAAACTTTCAGTCCGAGGCTTCAACTGAGCACGTAGGTCAAGTACTACAGGTAGGTGACGGCGTTGCCCGCGTTTACGGTCTTGATAACTGCATGATGTCAGAACTCATCGAATTCTCTGGTGGTGCGATGGGCATGGCCCTCAATCTCGAAGAAGACAATGTTGGCTGTGTGCTTTTGGGTGACGCATCTTCTGTAAAAGAAGGCGACACCGTCAAGTCGACTGGTCGTATTATCTCTGTGCCCACTGGCGATAACTTACTCGGCCGCGTTGTAGACGCGCTAGGTAATCCGGTAGATGGCAAAGGTTCCGTCAGCACTAGCGACGACGATTTTCGACCAATCGAGCAAACGGCTCCTTCGGTGGTTGAGCGTACTCCGGTATGCGAGCCAATGGCGACAGGCCTCAAAGCAATTGATGCAATGATTCCTGTAGGGCGTGGTCAGCGTGAATTGCTGATTGGCGACCGTCAAACTGGCAAAACAGCCATTGCTATCGATGCAATTATCAACCAAAAAACTACAGGTGGTGGCGACATCACTAACCCCGAGCAAGTGCTTTGTGTTTATGTAGCTATAGGTCAAAAGCAATCTACTGTGGTAGACGTTCAGCGTAAGCTTGAAGAAGCTGACGCTATGAAGTACACCATCATCGTAAACGCATCGGCTTCTGAAGAAGCATCCATGCAGTTTATCTCGCCGTACTCTGGTACAGCGATGGCCGAGCGCTTTCGCGATGCGGGACGCCACGTTTTGATCATCTATGATGACTTGACTAAGCAGGCTTATGCATATCGTCAAGTGATGTTGCTTCTCCGCCGTCCACCAGGACGCGAAGCTTACCCAGGCGATGTGTTTAACTTGCACTCGCGCCTTCTGGAACGTTCCGCTAAAGTGGCTGATAACGCTCCAGAAATAAACCCTGAGAAATACTCAAAGGGTGGCGGGTCTATTACCGCTTTGCCGATTATCGAAACCCAGGAGGGCGACGTTTCGGCTTACATCCCGACTAACGTGATTTCTATTACAGACGGTCAGATTTTCTTGGACTCCGACTTGTTTACATCTGGCATTCGGCCTGCGGTAAACGTTGGTATTTCGGTGTCGCGTGTAGGTGGTGCAGCTCAAACTCCAGCCATGAAGAAAGTAGCTGGTGGTTTGCGTATCAACCTCGCTCAATACCGAGAGCTGGAAGCATTCGCCCAGTTCGGTTCAGATCTTGACGACGCTACGCAAGCAACACTTAATCGCGGCGCTCGTCTCGTAGAATTATTGAAGCAAGGCCAGTACCGTCCTTTAACTAACGCCGAGCAAATAGTTAGTATTTACGCTGGCAACTCTGGTGCGCTCGATGATGTCGACGTGAAAGATGTAGCAACATTCGCTGCAAATTTTTCTGAATACATGACAGCGGGGCACAAAGATTTAATGGCAACGCTCGATAATTGGTCTACAAAATGGACAGACGAATTAGCCGAGCAAGTTGGCGCAGCATGTGCTGAATTCAAAACAACATTCACAGCTTAATAAACAGTGGCAACAATTCGTGACCTTAGAGACCGCATCGATAGCGTAGGTAGTATCCAAAAGATTACCCGCGCCATGGAGATGGTTGCTACCACTAAGCTGCGTAGGTTTCAGGTTAAAACAGTTGCTGCCAAACCTTATGGCGAGCGTCTTGATGCTCTGGTGGCAGGGTTGTCAGGCACTCTTGGCAGTGACTCAAGCGCAGCCGGAAGTGCTGCATCACTGTTTGCACCCGGAAACACTGAAGCGCCAGTTGGCATTCTGTTCGTTGGTTCCGATCGTGGTTTATGCGGCGCTTATAACTCAAACATTCAGCGCAAGCTCAGCGCCGAGTTGGCTAAGATCGAAGGCGATTACGTTTTGTATGTTGTGGGCAAGAAAGCTATGGCTTACGCTGCACGCATGAATTACTCCGTTAGTCACTACTTCGAAGAATTCAGTCTCGAAAAAATGACTGCTGCCGACGCTTCTGCGTTAGCCTCGGTACTCGTGGAAGATTTTCGTTGCGGTAAGGTTTCGACCATACACTTGTGCAGTACGCTTTTCGTTTCCGCAGCTCGCTACATCCAAAGCTTTCAACAGTTCCTTCCCATTGCAACCGATAGCAACGACGAATCCGTCACTGCTAGCGATGCAATCCTCGAACCGACTGGCCCAGAATTAATGGGTGAGTTGATTCCACGTTACCTCGAAAATCGTTTTTTCCAAGCGTTTCTTGAGGCAATTACTTCTGAATATGCATCTCGTCGTTTTGCCATGAAAGGCGCGACTGATGCAGCGAGCGATATGAAGAAAGATATTACTCGTCTTTACAACCGTGCACGTCAAGCCAAAATTACTCAAGAAATTTCTGAGATAGTTTCCGGCGCAGCGGCACTCTAAGCAACCTGCCGAAAATGAGCACTACCGGTACCATTAAACAAATCCTAGGCCCTGTTGTCGACGTTTACTTCGAAGACAACATGCCTGCCATCAACGATGCGGTCGATATTCCTGTAGAAGGACAAGACTCGCTAGTTCTCGAAGTAGCTGCCCACCTGGGCAACAACACAGCACGCTGTATTTCTATGGCATCCACCGACGGTTTCCGTCGTGGCATGGAAGCCATAGCCACAGGAAGCCCGATTATGGTTCCAGTTGGTAAGGCTACTATGGGTCGTGTTTTCAACCTGCTTGGGCGTCCTCTTGACAGTCATATCAAAGGTGGTGTGGAAGCTGACATTAAGTGGCCTATTCATCGTCCAGCTCCTTCTTATGAAGACCAAGAGGCTGTGTCTGAGGTTTTCGAAACAGGGATTAAAGTTGTAGACCTCCTCTGCCCATTCGCGTTAGGCGGTAAAATCGGCCTAATGGGTGGTGCCGGTGTAGGTAAAACAGTACTCATCCAAGAGCTCATTCGTATTACTGCGGTTGAGAAGGGTGGTTTCTCTGTATTCTGTGGTGTTGGCGAGCGTACTCGTGAAGGCACCGACTTGTGGATTGAGATGAGCGAGTCTGAATACACTACACCCGAAGGCGAAAAGCAAGCGGTTATCGATAACGCTGTTCTTGTGTTCGGTCAAATGAACGAGCCTCCCGGGGCACGTTTACGCGTTGCACTTTCCGGCCTAACGATGGCTGAGTACTTCCGCGACGAAGAGAACAAAGACGTATTGTTGTTCGTTGACAATATTTTCCGTTTTACTCAAGCGGGTTCTGAAGTGTCTGCGCTTCTTGGCCGTATTCCTTCTGCTGTGGGTTACCAGCCGACTTTGGGTTCAGAGATGGGCGCTCTTCAAGAGCGAATCACTTCTACGTCTAAAGGCTCTGTAACTTCTATGCAGGCTGTATACGTTCCGGCTGACGACTTTACAGACCCGGCTCCTGTTGCGTCTTTCGCTCACCTTGACTCAACGATTCTTCTCGACCGTGCGATTACTGAACTTGGTATTTACCCGGCGGTACATCCTCTGCGTTCCACATCTCGCATGCTTGACCCACAAATCGTTGGTGACGAGCACTACAAAACAGCAACGGATGTTCAGAAAGTTCTGCAACGTTACGCTGACCTTAAAGACATCATTGCTATTCTAGGAATGGAAGAGCTATCTGACGAAGATCGCCAAATTGTCGGTCGTGCACGTCGTCTGCAACGTTTCTTGTCGCAGCCGTTCTTTGTTGCAGAAACATTTACGGGCGCACCTGGACGTTTCGTATCCCGCGACGATACCGTTCGCTCATTCCAAGAAATCCTTAATGGCGATCACGACGATTTGCCAGAGCAGGCTTTCTACATGGTTGGCAGCATCGAAGAAGCAGTCGAGAAGTCGAAGACTCTATAATAGTTCATTCGAATCATGTCAACATCGCAATCCACACTATCACTCAGCATCGTCTCTCCCGAAAAGAGCGTGCTTGAGGCGGAAGTTAACAGTGTGCAGATTCCTGGGGCCGCGGGTATGTTTGGGGTTCTTCCTCGTCACGCCCAATTGGTTTCGTTAACCGCAAGTGGTTTGCTAAGTGCAGTTGCCTCAGACGGCGAAACAATTGAAATGCTGATTCACGGTGGCTTCGCTGAAGTATCGGGCGATGCTGTGGTCATCCTGTCGCGCTCTGCTGAAAAAGTTGCAGATGTCGATGTCGAGCGGGCGCAGCAAGCAGCTAAGCGTGCTCAAGAAAGACTTAGTTCTAAGGATTCTGCAGTTGACATATCACGTGCGGGTGCAGCATTGCGCCGCGCTTTACTACGCGAAAGGCTTGGTAAACGTTCTTCATGATTAGGTCCGCTGCATGGCGGTCACATAGCTGCGGAGACCTCCGCGCTGAGAACGTAGGACAACAAGTCACTTTATGTGGTTGGGTTGATAACCGTCGTAACCATGGGGCCATCCACTTTGTTGACTTGCGCGACCGTTATGGCATTACGCAACTGGTAGTTGACGGCGAGGCTGCGAGTGATGCCGCTGACCAAATGGCTGGCTTACATCAAGAAGATGTTGTTCAGGCAAAGGGTGTTGTGCGCATGCGCATTGAAGGGCAGCGTAATTCTGATCGTGTCACCGGAGATGTCGAGGTGCTGGTTACTAGCGTCGAGGTTTTGTCCAGTTCGAAGACCTTACCGTTCGAAATTGCTGATCACATAGATGTGCCTGAAGAGACTCGTTTGAAGTATCGCTATTTAGATATGCGTCGTTCACCTTTGCAGCGCGCATTACAACTGCGTTCAAAGGCTAACAATGCAATTCGCAATTCACTGTGCGCGCAAGAGTTTATCGAAGTAGAAACTCCGATGTTGACGCGTTCCACGCCTGAAGGCGCACGCGATTACTTGGTGCCTTCAAGAATGCGTCCGGGTAGTTGGTTTGCTTTGCCGCAATCACCGCAAATATTCAAGCAGTTGTGTATGGTCGGTGGCCTCGATCGTTACTTTCAGATTGCACGCTGTATGCGCGATGAAGATTTACGCGCAGATCGTCAGCCAGAATTTACACAGCTTGATTTAGAAATGTCATTCGTTGACGAAGAAGATGTTTACGCAGCTGTCGAAAGTGTGATGCAAGATGTATACCAGGCTGTTCACGAAACAGAATTGGCGGCTCCTTTCGAGCGTATGCCATACAACGAAGCGATTGCTTTGTATGCTTCAGATAAGCCTGACTTGCGCAACCCGTTGAAGATTGTCGATGTGGCAGATGCCGCAGCCAATCTCGATTTTGTGGTGTTCAATGACGTGCTCGAATCCAAAGGGTGGGTGCGTGCTATTAACGTGCCTGGTGGTGCGTCCTTGTCGCGTAAGCAAATTGAGAATATCGAACGCTTGGCCAAAGAGTCAGGTGTGGGCGGGGCGGCTTGGTGCAAGATTGGCACCGATGGCCCTACAGGCCCCTTGTCGCGTTTCTTAAAATCAGATTCTGGGGCGGCGTTCATCGAAAAGGTCGGTGCCACCGAGGGCGATTTATTATTTACAATTGCCGACACTCCACGCCGTGCGCTTGTCGCACTCGATGTGGTGCGCCGCGAATCAGGCGCAGTCATGAATTTATTATCAGTCGCAGATCGCATCGTATGGATTACCGAATTCCCGCTGTTCGAGAAAAATGACGACGGCGTATTCCACCCGGCACACCACCCATTCACTTGTCCAGTATCCGACGATTTGCCGTTGCTGCGTGATGGGCAAAAAGAGGGCGTTCGCTCGCGTGCTTATGACCTGGTGTTGAATGGCGTAGAGTTGGGCTCAGGTTCAATCCGTATTCACGACAAGGATTTGCAGAGTGAAATATTCGACGCTATTGGTTTGTCATCTGAAGTGGCTGCCGAGCGTTTCGAGTTCCTGCTGAAGGCATTTAGCTATGGTGCGCCACCACATGCTGGTTTTGCGATTGGTCTCGATCGCTTGTATAGTATTATGTTTGACGTCGAATCCATTCGTGACGTCATCGCTTTTCCGAAGACAGCAACTTCGGCGTGTCCACTGACCGCAGCCCCATCGGCAGTAGATTCTGAACAGCTTGATGAATTGGGCATTAAACAACAAATAGAAACTGAACCAGAGGTAAAACCATAGCTAGTAGATCAAGAAAAAAATACGCTCCTCGTGAGCGCGAATTATATAAAGTTAACCGCCGCATTCGTGCGCGCGAAGTATTTCTCATAGATGAAAAGGGCACGCAAATTGGCCCAACGGCTACTAAGGTCGCATTGCAGATGGCGCAAGTCGCTGAATTAGACTTGGTCGAGGTGGCACCGCAGTCGCGTCCACCTGTAGCTAAGATTCTTGACTATGGTCGTTTTAAGTACGAGCAAAAGAAAAAGACCAAGGGTAAGCCAAAGTCTAATGCGATGATCACCAAGGAGGTGCGTGTTCGACCTAAGATTGATGTCAACGACCTTAATATAAAGTCACGTAAAGCACGCGAGTTTCTCGAGGCTGGTAATAAGGTTCAGGTTACTTGTATGTTCCGTGGCCGCGAAATGGCCTACCAAAGTATCGGTCGCGAAGTAATGTTACGCCTTGCTGAATCTCTTGAAGATATTGCAAAGGTCGAGCGTATGCCTAAGATGGAAGGGCGGCGCATGCATTTAGTCATGT
>JAPKEZ010000050.1 GCA_028821845.1 Planctomycetota bacterium
GTGGACGTCATCAAAACGTTAACGAACTCTTCCAAGCTAGCGGCGGTGACCCATTTATCGCTCAAACTCATTCTATGGGGTCAGCACAAATACTGTATTTCGACGGCAAAGGGGTGCAAGAGCCAGATATTCGTGATTATGAGTCACCGTACAGTGTGATTGGCAATAATTGCGCTCATTTCGCAAATATCGCAGCGAGCCAAGATGAACTAAACTTCTATCTGAGCTAGAGTTTCGTCACCTCCTACTGCCCTGTAATTAGTGGCTATTCTCAAAGGCAGCCGGCACAATAATGATGCCATAGATATGCATAAAAGTGCCTCTGAGATAGCCAAAATCACAAATTCTGAGTAAAACTATTTCAAAACTATACAAATTAAGCACATTTACCTGCGCAGCGCTAGAATGCTCACCTTGGCCAACCTGGCCTCACTCTTAATAAATAAAATAATGCGACTCTTTGTTGGTAACCTTCCTTGGAGCATCGGTGACGATGAACTCCGTGATCTTTTTTCTGAATTCGGCGAAGTAACCGACAGTAAAGTAATTAACGACCGCGAAACCGGTCGCTCTCGTGGCTTCGGATTCATCGAAATAGATGACGACGGCGGCGACGCTGCAATCAAGGGCCTAGATGGCTCTGAGCAAGATGGTCGCGACATACGCGTAAATGTTGCTGAAGAGCGCAAGCCTCGCGATAATAACCGCGGTGGCGGAGGCGGAGGCGGCGATCGTCGCGATAACAACCGCTGGTAAAAACCAGATAAGCTAAACTGATAGCTTAAAAAGATACCTGAGGTGCTTCACGCATCTCAGGTATTTCTATTTCAAAGAACTCGCGCGGTGTGAAACTATACATACCGGCAATGATATTCGACGGAAACTGCTGAACTTTATTATTATTCTCGCGAATGTTACCGTTATAAAAACGTAACGCTGCCTGAATACGGTTTTCAGTGTTTGCCAATTCTAATTGTAATTCGGCGAAATTGGTGCTGGCCTTCAAATCTGGATAAGCCTCAAGCCTCACCATCAAACTAGAAAGGGCGCCCTGCAATTCTATTTCATCGGCCGCCTGAGAAGCCACGTCGCCATTATTGGCGGACGCTTTCTCGCGCATTTCCGTCACCTTTGCAAGTAACTCGCTTTCGTGCGTTGCATACCCTTTAACCGTATTGATTAAGTTCGGAATCAAATCGTAGCGACGCTTTAATTCGGTATCTACATTCGACCAAGCCTCGTCGCATTGATTGCGAATAGAAACAAGTCCGTTGTACATGCCGATGCCAATCAGCAAAAGCAAAAGGGGTATTCCGATTATGGCGTAAAGCATTATTTTCTAAAAAGGTAGTCGGGCATTAATGATCGAATTTTGATTAAATGTTGTAAGTAGTAATCTAGTTCGTCAGGTTCTAGCCTATGAGTATCATACAAAGCTAAAGTGTCACCGTCTAGCTCCAAAGCTGTCCCTTGATGCTTCAGCAAGTATTCCATCATTCCGGTATTGCAAAAATCATAAGCCAGCTTCTTGTCGCCAGACTTCACAGCGAACTTCTTGGAGAATTCTACCGACTCGAAGTCGATATCATCGAATCCTAAAAACTGACCTATCTTCGAGAAAAACCCTTCCGGCTGAATATGCAACTCTGGGAAAGATTGCTCTATTTTAATAGCAATGATTCCTAAATGATGGTGATGCGTTCGGCGGTGCCCCTTTGAATTTGTCGAGTAGGTCTCATAGTGGTAGGTAAAGGCATCAGCAGAATAACCGTTGTAATCTCCGTGCAAATAATCATAAGCATAGCGATTACTGCCTTTATTCAATTTGTCTAAGAGCGAAAATCGGCGCCCTAGTTCACGGCTACGGTTAGGATCGAATTCGAAATCATTCGCTGCCGCCCATGTAATAAATCCCGCTCGGCGTTTTTTATGATACTGCCAAGAAAAGTAAAACACCGCGGCGCCGGCGACTACTATAAGAACAATTAATAATGCTTCCATAACCAATTCAGTGCTTGCTCACGATCGGCGAGATCTCCCTCGATTTGAAGATCGTAAACAATGCCTAAGATTCTACCCATTTCTGGGCCAGGCTCAATGCCATGAGAAATTAAATCTTGGCCGCGCAAAAAGTTTTTTGGCGCTTCATCTTTTACTCCCAAACTTGCTGCGCGTTCTAGCAACCATACTTCGGGTGCCCACGGCAACTCAAACGGTTTAAGGCGTCCGGCGAAATCAGCGAAAGAGACACGGCACAGCGCAGGGATATTCACCCGTGTGGACAGGCGGCGAATCGCTGCATCGCTCACCTTGTCGCGCTCTAGATACAACTGCCCCGGACGTAAATGCTCACGCACTAAATCACAAACCAACGGCACTACATCGTTTTGCCCATTAATTTGGGACAACAACTTTTTGGTTGGCTCAACTCCGCCGACATCATGCGCTGGGCATCTCCAGCGATCGCGCTCAAACACAGTATGCGTCGCCTTGCCAAGATCGTGACAAAGCACGCCAAGCATTTCTGCCCACACATTTTCCATTTCGTCACGGCGCAGCACAGCGGCATCGAGGCATAAGGCTGTATGAATCAAAACATCGCCTTCGGGGTGCCATTCCGGATCTTGAGGAACCTCGCGCAAGCACGCTAACTCTGGGAAATGCGCTAGCGCACCAGTTTGCTCTAAGGCCAATAAGCCCTTACCTGGATAATCGCCTTTTTCAAGCATCAATCGAAACTCGCCCTCGATACGCTCGCGCGGCAATTCTGAGATGTCAATCGACTTACATAACTCTATAGTTTCGTCAGCAATTGAAAAATCGAAACACGCCACAAAACGCGCGGCACGCAATACACGCAGCGGATCTTCGGCGAAAGCCGGTGAAACATGACGTAACACCTTTCGCTTTAAATCGCCGACGCCATCATAAAAATCAAATAACTCGCCAGTCAACACATCTCGCATTAAAGCATTGACTGTAAAATCACGGCGCAGCGCCGCCTCCTCTTTTTGCATGCCTGGATCTGACTTCATTTCGAATCCTTTGTGCCCCGGACCCGTTTTCGATTCTCGCCGTGGCAATGCAACTTCAACTTCATTGCCATCATCGAGCACCAGCAGCAGCACGGCAAATTGCTTGCCGATTAGATGGACTTTGCCGAATTCAGCCAACAGATTCTCGAGATCGTCTACTTCGATTCCGTAGACCTCAATATCAAAGTCTTTGCACTCTATATTTAATTCCTGATCACGCACAGCTCCACCTACCAAATACGCCCTACCACCTGCCGCTTCGACAGCGGTGGCTAGTTGTGTAATGTGATCAGGAATAGGTGTTTTCATGCGGATGCTTTCTTTTAGTGTAACGGTTAATGCAAGTAGTTACACTACTAACATGCGATTCACCCGAATTTATCTGCTTCTTGTCTGTTCTGCATTAATCCCAGCTTGCGCTATTCCTATTCCTATTCCTGGCGACGCACCATGGAGTAATTTGCATGCTAACGCATACGCATCAGGATTCGCCCCAACCCTTAAAGCCTCGTCAACTAACATTAAGATTCCTGGTAGCTCCGGGCCAGAGCTTAGTGGCTCCTTTAGTTTAGACTCAGAAAAAGTTTATACGAGCCAATATGGAGCTCGCGTTGGTTTTGCTTCATATGAACTTTCAGTTTCGCAATTCTCTTATTCTCGAGACCAAACGGGTGTATTCAAGAGTGACGACCCTCTCGCAGAGTTTGGAGATGGCGTTGCTGGCAATTTCCCTATAAATTCTACTCTCGATATTGATACCACAAAAATGATGCTCGGTATAGACATACTGAATACATCGGTGGCTCGCGTTGGGGTTTTACTTGGCTTTGATTTATTAAGCTTCAATAAATTCAGCTTGACGGAAGTGAGCACTGGCACCATCCAAAACGTGTTGAAAGAAGGTCAAACAGTACCCGTGCCAATAATCGGTTTGCGCGCCGATGTAGCCATCCCAGGTACGGACATTCGCTTAGGTGCCGAGATGACAGGAATCTCGATTGACATTGATGGGATCGAAGCCAGCTTCTTTGACCACGATGTCAATCTCAATATGGAGATTTTTGAAAACGCCGAAGCTATCGTCGGATACCGCATGGTAGATATAAGCATAGGCGGCGATATCGAGGGTACAGCAATAAATATGGACCTAAGCATGTCAGGCCCATATTTGGGAGTGTCGGTCTACTTCTAGGACTATAGGTTCGAAGCGACGAAATCCCAGTTGACCAGACTTTCGAAGAAAGTGTCTAGGTACTTAGGACGGGCGTTTCGGAAGTCGATGTAGTACGCATGTTCCCAGACGTCACACGTCAGCAAAGGCTTCTTGCCTTCCGTCAGCGGATTGCCAGCATTTGAGCTCGCGCATATTTCTAGTGTGCCATTGTTGTCAACCAGCCAGGCCCAGCCAGAGCCGAATTGACCCATCGCTGCTGCTTTAAATTGGGCAACAAAGTCATCGAAAGAACCGAAGTCGCGGTCGATGGCTGCGGCTAAATCGCCGGCAGGAGAACCTCCACCTTGAGGCTTCATGCACTTCCAGTAGAAACTGTGGTTATAAACCTGAGCAGCTTGGTTAAACACGCCACCTTCAGTGGTAGTGATTAACTCTTCGAGAGATTTCGAGGAGTCGCCGCCAAGTAATTCGTTTAACTTAGTTAGGTAAGCATTATGGTGCTTGCCGTGGTGGAATTCTAGAGTCTCAGCACTGATGTGCGGAGCGAGGTCGGAGATGCCGTAAGGTAGATTGGGTAATTCGTAAGCCATGGTTATGTAATGGGTAAATTGGGGCTGATAGGATAGCAGATTGTGAAACGATTGAGTCCCACTTCTGCACTGCTAATGTTGCTTGCCATTGATCTTATTTGGCAACTCATTAGTTTATATTTGTCAGGCGGAGAAAACCCCACTTTATTGGCTTTGTCAGGCGATTCACTCGAATATTGGCACATGTCTGACTCGATTGTTAACGGTAATTTAGTACAAAAACAGCCCTTTTTATCTGCGCCACTTTACCCTTACTTTATAGCTTTATTGCGCGCACTCGGATTAGAGGTTATTGGGGTTATAGTCGTTCAGATGGTATTGCGTAGTGCAACTGCATGGCTCATTGCAGCGTGCAGTAAAAAAATGTTTGATAATGCATGGCTGAGCTTTGCCTCTGCTGCATCTTTTTTATTACTACTCGAGCCGGCCTATTTCGCCACGCGAATGGTTAATTCATCGCTGCAGCTTTTATTGGTTGCTGGCGTGGTCTTCACCTTCTTGCGCTTTCGCGAAAATCAAAGTGCCCGTCGAGCAGTTAGCTATGGTGGCACTGTCGGTTTGGCGATCTTGGCGCACCCACCGTTGCTGGCGAGCATTCCTTTTTTATCATGGCAGGCTCTTCGCAAAAGCAAACAGCGCCAGATTGGCCTATTAGTTGTTTTTAGCATGGTACTTGTTACCGCTACGGCGACCATACACAACGCACAAGCCACAAAAAACTCTCCCGGAGGCTTAGAGTTCATCCCGGTTAGCGCCCAAGCCGGAGTTACCTTCGCCCACGGCAATGCGCCCGGCTGCAACGGAACATACAAGCCTCTCGAAGGTGTATCAGCAAATCGCCTCCGTCAAAACTCCGACGCCTACGAAATTGTCAAACAACAAACCGGTAAAGAAGGTTGGCAGCACACTTCTAATTTCTACATGCAGCAGGGTTTAGATTACTGGGCAAGTGATTATGGTGCCGCTGTATCATTGTTTTTTACCAAACTGCGCTGGCTATTCGCGGGTGACAATTACGGAGATTTATTCTTCATCAACCTCGAGAGAAGCGACGACGCTTGGCCACGCCCGGTCACCCCGCTGAACTTCATAAAAGTCGGGTGGCTATTGCCACTGTCGTTTGTGGGCCTAATCATGTTATGGCGACGTCGCAACACAGCGCGATTGCCACTTACGTTATTATTTTTAAGTGCGGCCGCCGTCGTTGTGGTGTTTTGGTATTCGCCGCGCTATCGCTTGCCATTGGTGCCAATCGCGGCAATAGTTGCGCCATGGGCAATTTATAGCATTAGCCGTTCGCGAAACTTTATTACCGCACTACTTGTCGCGGCGCCGATTATCTTCATTGAAGGTAGTTCTGCGATGGACAATTTCGACCCTATGGATGATTCAATGGCTGGATCATTTAATTTGAACACCGGCTTGAACTACATGGAGCTAGAGCAATACGAGCTAGCGATTCCACGCTTTGAATATGCCATTGCGCATGGCCAGAACAAAGCCGTCACTTATATCGCCCTCGCCGAATCACAAGTAAAGATTGGCACGTCATTCGGGCAACAAGGCGACATCAGTGCTGCTGATTTAATGTTTAATGCGGCAATCGAAAACTACTATACTGCGCTAGAATTAAATCCGTCTAAAGACGATGCGCGGCAATCATTAGCAAGCGTTTTAAAATTCATGAAACGCAACCCTGAAGCAAACAAAGTAATAAATGAAGGCAAAAGAATTAAAAGTCAGTGATCTACGCTGGCAATGTCCGGCGACCTGGGCTCCGAAAGCAAAGGCCAACGCCGAGCCCTCCATTTCACAGCGACTCTTCGGGCAGAAACGTGCCCTAGACGCCATAGAAATGGGCCTAAACGTCGATTCGCCAGGGTATAACATTTTCGTTTGCGGCATTGGAGGCACCGACAAAGCAGAAGTTATGCAAGAACTTCTCGAGAGCATGAAGTTCGATGCCCATGACGTTGTCGACCATGTGTTCGTACATAATTTTCACGAACCAATAAATCCGCGGCACCTAGAGTTACCGTTGGGCGCTGGCATCAAGCTAATGGTCGGCATGCGCAACTGGGTTCACGCGCTACGCACCGAGATACCTAAGCTTCTAAAAAGTGAAGACCACTTAAAGCGTCGCCATCATTTGTTTGCGCGTTACCAAAAAGCAGAGTCGCAACTATTCAGGCGCTTTGAAGCCAAGCTGCAAAAATCCGGTTTGGCGTTAGTCTCAATCGAAGAAGATAACGGCTCGCGCAAAGATATTCACTTGCGAATCAACGATAAAGTCTATTCTACCGAACAAGCATTACAGTTACCGAGTAAGCAGCGGCCGGCCGCTGCCAAGATGAAGAAAATGCTTGCTGCGCGTGCCGAATTTTTACCTCAAGTCGAGCAAACACAGAACAAGGCTCGAGCTATGGCATTGCGATTAATTCGCGAGAGCAACAACATCGACGAATCTGTAATGACTGAGGCTGTGCAAGGTATCACAGTGGCGCTGGCAGAAGAGCTGAGCGCCGAAATGAACTTAGCTTCATGGCTTGGCGATTGCGCGCAATTCGCTTTAAACCACCCGCGCATGTGGACACGCTCGGCCGCCACTGCCGACGATAACGAAGACTCAATCGGCCAACGCAGTTTTGAAGTTTTTGAAGTCAATGCTGTACGCACGATGCGCGAAAAAACAGTGCCTATTGTCTTCGAGCCTCATCCAAATTATTCAAACCTGTTTGGAACCATCGAACGCTCTCAAAGCCAACAGGGCCTCGGTTATGTGCATCATGCTGTACGTCCTGGATCTTTACTGCAGGCTGATGGCGGTATTTTAGTCCTTAGCGCTCGCGACGTTTTCCGAGAAGCCGAAGTGTGGCGTGCTCTTAAGCGCACATTGCAATCTGGAAAACTTTCAATTCATGCGCTTGAATCTCTATCGCCGCTGGGAATTACTGGTGCGCGTCCTGAAGCAGTGCCTATCAAATTAAAGGTGGTGTTGGTCGGTGACAGTAATTTATACGATTACTTGCACGACGCAGAGCCTGACTTTACTCGAATTTTCAAAGTTAAATCAGAATTTGAAGATTCACTGCCATTAATGAAAAAACATGCTGCGAGCATGGCTAGCTCTTTGCACCATATTGGCCGCGAAGAAGGTTTGTTGCCAATTTCTAACACAGGTATGCGTGCCCTACTCGAACGCGCAGTCAATGATGCTGGTGGGCGTAGGCGTATTTCAACACGCTTGCCAATTCTTGCCGACTACTTGCGCGAGTCGTCCTTTTACGCCAAACAAAACAAGCGGAAATCAATTCAACGAGATGATGTCGACACCGCCCGCAATCACTATCGTGATCAGCACGCTATTGACGCTGAATGGCACGAGCGTCAAGTTCTTGAAGGCATATATAACATCAGAACCAGCGGCAAAGAGGTTGGTGCAATAAACGCTATGACCGTGGTGGGCCTTGGGCCTCTAAGCTTCGGGCGCCCCGCACGCATTTCTGCAATGGCGTCCCCGGGCGACGAGAGTTACACCAACATCGACAGCGATGTCAATTTAACGGGCAATATCCACAATAAAGGCATGCTGTCTTTAGAAAACTACATGCGCTATCAATTTGGCAAGAAGAAAGGGCTGCCAGCAAAAATGAGTTTGTGTTTCGATCAAAACTACGGGCCGATTGATGGCGACTCGGCATCTACCACTGAATTATATGCGTTGTTATCAGCATTGAGTGGTTACGGCATTCGTCAAGATATCGCCGTAACTGGTGCCCTTGCTATGGACGGCGCAGTGACCGCAATTGGTGGCGTAAATGACAAAATCGATGGTTTTTTCCGTATTTGCCAGCAGCGCAAGTTAACTGGAACTCAAGGAGTGATGATTCCTGATGTCAACTCCAAAGATTTAATGCTGCACGAGGGCATCGTTGACGCCGTTAAAGCTGGTAAATTTCACATCTACACCATTAAAAACGTGCGGGCGGGCATTGAATTGATGACTGGCAAGCGCTGGCAAGACGTTTTTGCCGCTGTGGCAAAGCGTCTCGAAAAATTCGGCTCCGAAGACAAGAAGAAAAGCTAAACTCTGCGACTATGCGTTATCTAGACCCACACATTCACTGCTACTCTCGCACCACCGACGATTACCAAGCCATGTATATGGCTGGTACTCGCGCTGTCATCGAACCTTCGTTTTGGTTGGGGCAGCCGCGTACCACGGCTGGTACTTTCAAAGATTACTTTTTAGGCATCCTCGAATTTGAACCTACCCGTGCTGCTGACTTTGGCATCACTCACCGCTGCACTATCGGATTAAATCCTAAAGAGTCGAACAACGAGGCATTGCGCGATGAAGTTTTAGAAATGTTGCCAACATTCATGAGCCATCCAAATTGTGTGGCTGCTGGCGAGCTTGGCTTTGACGAGATTACCGATGCTGAGAAAGTTTCGTTAATAGCGCAAATAGCCCTAGCCAACGAGCACGACTTGCCGATTTTGGTGCACACTCCGCATCGCGACAAGGCGCGCGGCGCCATCATGATTATGGACATTCTAGAAGATCAAGGTGTCTCGCCAGATCGCGCGATTATCGACCATAGCACCGAAGAAACTACCAAGTCGATTCTCGATCGTGGCTTCTGGGCTGGGCATACCGTTTACCCACAAACCAAACTAACGCCAGATCGCTTCGCTAATATTTATAACGAGTTCGGCATCGAGCGCGTGTTGTTGAATACTAGTGCGGACTGGGGCAAGTCTGACCCGCTGTTATTGCAACAGTCGATTGCTTACCTCGAACGCCGTGGTGCCGACCGCAGCACTCTGCAGAAATTGGTGTGGGACAACCCAATCAGTTTCTTCGGCGCCGATCGCCTAAACATTCCCAAGGACGGAGAGTCTTTCGATCCTGTTGCTGCCAATCAAACGCACAGCTCGTTGCGCGGCGGATTCGATAAATAACAAAAACTTAGAAATAAGTTGTTACCGAGGTTCGTCAAAATACTAAATAGAGACGAAGAGAGAGATTCCTATATTAATTTTTTAGGTTAAGAAAAGGAGGGCGCCAAATCTAGGGGGGTTGGGCGCCCGTTTTCTATGGCTTAACCCCAATAATCACCGTTTTTTCGCTTATCTGACGGCGTCGCCACACCGTAAATTTGAGACTTGTCCCTGGGGCCACAGCAGCTACCCGCGCCTTCAATTCAGCAGAAGTCGAAATATCGCGCCCATCAATAGCCAAGATGACATCTTTCGCGGCAATACCACCCTTTTCTGCCGGACTGCCGCTTAGCACCTTGGAAACCAGCACACCGTAAGTGTGATCAAGACCACGCAGTTTCGCCCCACCAGCATCAAGCGATTCGCCGCTGAGCCCAAGAAATCCGCGGCGTATTTCGCCTCCGGCGGCGATTTCATCTACATAGCGTTTAGCGATTTGCATAGGAATAGCGTAGGAGATGCCAGCCCATGCGCTCTGTTGCTGGCCGCTGCCACCTATTGCGGTGTTGATGCCGACAACTTCGCCGCGCATATTAAGTAGTGGCCCGCCTGATGAGCCGCGGTCGATGAATGCGTCGTGTTGGATGAAGTCTTCGTATGAATCTTCGACTAAGTCTAGGCGACGATGCAAAGCGCTAACCACGCCGAAACTAGTGGTGCCTTTCAACCCGAACGGTGAGCCGATGGCCATAACCAAGTTGCCCGGGCGTAAGTCGTCAGAATCGCCCCACGTCATTTGATGCTTGGCCATTACTCCAGGTATTTTGATTACCGCCAAATCAGTTTGCGGATCACACACGAGTACATTGCCATTAGTTTCACGGCCGTCAAAGAAGCGGACTAAAAATGATTTGTGTTCACCAACAACATGCGCGTTAGTAACTACGATGCCACGCATGGCATCGACCACAAAACCTGAACCAGTACCGCGCCCTTCACCATCGTCACGGAGTCCTTCAATAAAGACCGTGGCCCGCGAAGCAGTGGCGGACAAGTCAGCTATAGAATCTGAGAGCTCTAGGAGGCTTACGTCATCTGAATAGCGCTCGGCGTGACTGTCGCTCAATCCCAGGAATAGTATGCATACCGTGGCAGCTGCCACCACAAGTGCTTTGATTTCAAGATGCTTAACGGTCATTGTTACAGTTTACGCTGAGCGCAATCGCTAATTAGTAATTTACTTCCATTAATTACCTTCGCCTAAGTCGAAATACGGTAAAATCTGTGCCGTTTTCACGCCTTCACTACCGCGTTCAAAACACAGGCATAATGGCGACATACACCATCAAAAAGGGCTTAAATCTACCGATTGCCGGCTCAACATCTACGACTGACTGCGTCCAAGGCGTGGCGGCACAGCAAGTGGCCCTGCTTCCTCAAGAAGCGTGGGGCATTAAAGTGCAAATGTTGGTTGCCGCAGGCGACCAAGTCAAAGTCGGATCTCCCCTATTCTGTGACCGCCGCGACCCAGATGTGATTTTCACTTCTCCGGCCGCTGGCACTGTAGCTGCAGTTAACCGTGGCGCGCGTCGTGCTGCGCAATCCGTTGTTATAGATGTTGCCAACTTCGACGAGCATGCCGAGATGCCATCAAGCGATGGTTCGCGCGCAAGCCTTGTCGCGACTTTGGCGGCAAGTGGTCTTTGGCCAAATTTACGCCAGCGCCCGTTTGACAAGGTTGCTGTGTCTAGCGACACACCGCAAGCTATTTTCGTTACTGCAACAGACACTAACCCACTAGCTGTCGATCCACTACATTTAGTAGCGGGCCGCGAAGCTGATGTACAATCTGGACTCAAGGCGATGCTTACCTTGTCAGGAGGAAAAGTTTACTTCAATACCGATGGCGCAAACGATTGGTCTGCGTTCTTGGTTGAAGGCGTGGAGCAACACGGTTTTATAGGTCCACACCCTGCTGGTAATGCGGGTGTTCATATTAATGCCTTGCATCCGGTTAACATCGAGCGCAATGTTTGGCACGTCGATGTGCAAAACCTCGCCGACATGGGTGCGTATTTGAATTCTGGCAAGATACCGACTGCACGCAAAGTTGCCGTTGTCGGACCAGCGGCGTCAAAAAGCGAAATCGTTGAAACTCAACGCGGCGCGAGCATGAATGTATTTAGCAGCTACGCAAATTCAACAGTACGTTTTGTTTCTGGTTCTTTGCTAGCGGGTGCCACTGCTAACCCTGGCGAAGAAAAAGGTTTCTTAGGCCGCTTTGCTCAGCAAGTTTCGATTGTTGACGATGCGCCTGAGCGCGAATTTATCAACTGGATGAAGCCGGTTGGCTCACGTTGGTCAATGAGCGGTACTTACTTGGCCAAGTTCGTTAAGAAGTCGTTCACGACTGATACTGACCTCAATGGTGGCGAACGCGCAATTGTGCCGATTGGCTCTTACGAGAAAGTAATGCCATTCGATATCATGCCTACGCAGCTCATCAAAGCGCTGGCGTCTAACGATGTAACAATGGCTGAGAAGCTTGGTGTCTTAGAAATAGTTGAAGAAGACATCGCTTTGTGCCAATACGTTTGCCCATCGAAAA
>JAPKEZ010000175.1 GCA_028821845.1 Planctomycetota bacterium
GCTGAGTTACAATATTTATTTAAGTCACACAAACTGCCAATAGAGGCTTTAGTTTGGCATCAGTCAATGACCGAGTGGGCGTCAGCCAAATCGCTAGAATTATTTGAGCCCCAGCCTAGGGTAATAGAAGTCGAGACCGAAACATTTCACGGGTCTCCACCACCACGCAAAGAAGCTAGCCGTCCGCCGTCGTGGTGTAGCCCGTGGCGACGATACTTTGCACGTGCAATTGACACAACATTATTGTTCCCGGTTTTTTCTTTCATTACCGGAATCCAACCTCATAGCCTTGCAGATTATCGGTTTAACATGATGGCAATAGCATTTGCAATACTTGCGCATGCCGCGCTGCAAAGTAGTTGGGGATCGACGCCGGGCAAGGCTATGCTTGGCTATAAAGTTCGCACGCGCAATGGTGACAAGTTGTCTTTTAAACAAGCTATAGATAGAGAAGCGCGCATAGCATGGCACGGTTTGGGTTTAGGTATCCCACTATATTCTGTTTATACTCAATTCAAAGCCTTCACCAATCTAAACAACACTGGCGAAACTAGCTGGGACAAAGCCGACGATTTAGTCGTTACGCATCGTTAATTAATATATACTCAAAAGATGCGTTCTGTACTCCTAATCATACTTTCTGCATCTGCATGCCTCAGCGGTAGTGCTCCGAATTATCGCGCGGTTAGCGTCTTTGGCGTCACCTGCCTTTCGTCGAAGGCGGTGCCCGTAGCAAAATTTAAGCATATGGCTTCGGTACTTGCACAATACCTCGACAACGATGAAGACGGCATTGTCGATGACCCAAATATTGTAAACGCAATGATTGCCGAGCGCGCACTGATGGTGCAGTTTGTTAACGTACCTGAGGCGATGCAAATTTTAAGTCGTTACGGCAACATTCTAGACACCTTTCACTGGCAAGAAGTATTTTCATTTGAATGCTTCCCGCAAGGCAGCAGCCAGCAAAACGGGTTCGACGCCACCCTCGAAGAAGTACTTCACCTAGTAAGTTCAGCCGGCTGGACAAACGCTTACCCATCGGCCTTCCGCGAACAAACCGGCAGCGAACTTTGCCAAGCCATGGACATAGCCCGCGGTGGTCACTTTAATAATGTACCGAATAATTATCCCTCATCTGCGTGGTATCACTACGATGATCAAACTTGCGATTATCCATGTCAAGCGACTGAATACTTTTATTGGCTGCTAACATCTATTCTTGATGCGCAAAGTTACCCAGGGCGCGGCAACGAAATCGACAATGAGTGGGAACCAAACACGCCCGCTCGCGTGCAAAGCAGGGACTTAGCAGGATGGGCGTTGATGCACGACCCCCGATTCATTTTTCCGACGGTGTTGCCTGATGGTGATTATCGTTAACAGAGTTTTGATTCGGCGGCAACTTTTACTTTTGTATTTATAACTTATGCCGCGCTAAAGAATGCGTGAACAATTAAGCTATGCGGTTCGTTGTTGTTAAATAAAAAAAATAAGTTAGAATGAGTTGGTGCGCATTTGCCTACTAACCAACCAAGACATAGACTCGCCAGATTTCCCGGCAGATGATTGGCGATGTGATCCACGCCCTTACTTTCCAGAGGCAGAGTGGACCCTAGGTTATATAGATGATAAAGAGACATCAGTTGCTGATGTCGAAGCTTTAGTTGCACAAGGGTTTGATCTATTCTTTAACTTATGCGACGGCTGCGAAAGCGAAGAAGACAATCCCGGAGTTGAAGTAGTTGAAACTTTAGAGCGCCTTAATCAGCCTTACACCGGTGCCAACCCAGAGTTCTGGGAGCCGACTCGTGAAAAGATAAAGGCTGTTTGTCGGAAGATGGGTATTCTTACTCCTAAATCCGTGCGCGTAAAAGACGATGCTAGTTTTGAGCGCGCCTTGAAGAAATTAAAGTTTCCGATGTTTGTGAAGCACTACAGTAGTTATGCAAGCATTGACATTAGCCGGTCCTCTAAAGTTACTACCGAGGCAGGGTTGTTGCGCCAGGTAAATAAAATAATCAAAAAGCACGGCGCGGCATTAGTCGAAGAGTTTATTGAAGGCGATGAATGCACAGTGTTGGTGGCCGAGAACCCGCAAGATTCAGAAAACCCCATTGCTTTCACTCCGATCCAATACGAATTCCCCTCAGGCGATACCTTCAAGCACGAATCTCTCAAGTGGGATGAAGAACAGTTCTCAGGATTAAAAACACATCCTGTAACAGACCCCGTTTTATCCGCTCGCTTGCGCAAAGAGTCTGCTGAATTGTTTAGGGGCCTGAACGGCGTAGGATTTGGCCGTTGCGATATTCGCATTGCCAGCGACGGCACACCTTATATGTTAGAGATTAATGCCAACTGTGGTATTTACTACCCCGATGATGCCGCCGGAAGCGCAGACTTTATTTTGGCCTGCGATCCAGCCGGACACGTTGGCTTTACACAGCTACTTATTGACGCTGCTTTTGCGCGCCACAATTCTCGCAAGTAGACTTTTTACCCTCTTTTTTA
>JAPKEZ010000051.1 GCA_028821845.1 Planctomycetota bacterium
TGGGCGAGCTAAGGTGTCCTAAAAGTAGTGCTAAAACTGCAAGGCCGATGAACGGCAGAGAGTGTGTCTTTTGCATAGAGACATTCTACACAACAGGCGCATAAAAAAAGCCCCTCATCCCAAAGGATGAGGGGCAGTCGACAGCTAAGCTGTCTTATGTGAACTAAAAATTAGTTTACAGAATGCATACCATTTGAAGCCGCAGTACAGTTGCCCGGTGTAAGAGCGCCTGTGTGCTGAACAGCTTGTGTGTAAATATTCGATGGAATATTTGATGGCATGTTAGCACCCATTGATCCAGCAGTACCCATTGAGAATGGGCCAGCAGGCATCGTTTGGTGATTGATTAACAATGATGCAGAACCACCAGCGATGATCGGAAGATCAGCTGAGCCAGTTGAAGCAAGCATTCCATAGTTATGAACGCCATCTGCGTTTGTTACAGCCCAACCAGCAGCCTGGCCTGGACGGATTTCGCTAGTACAAGTGAAGCCGACAGTATCGTTTGCACCTGGGTTTGCGGATGTGTATGACGTTGAGTCGTTCACGTTACCTTCTAGTGACAAGTCCCAGCTACCTTGTAGCTTAGCACCACCACCGAACCAGTAAGCACCTAGGTTTTCAGTACCTAGAGCAGCTGTCATATCGTACCACTGGAAGTGGTCAAATGAACCGTAACCTGGTACAGCACCACCGGTGATTGAGTCAAGGATAGGGCCTGAGGTGTTTAACGGATCAAGGTAAGTCATTGACCAACCCCATGTCTCAGCTAAGCCTGCAGCAGACTCTTGTGGAAGAGTACACTCGTAGCCACCAGCTAGGTCTAGACCAACTATCCAGCAAGCGAAACCAGTACCAGCTTGATCGCCAGGAAGACCTGCGATACCAAGGATACATGCTTCGTTACGTGTGTTAGCGTCTACCCAACCAACAATACCACCGTAGTTGGCGGAATCATTTGCTTCGTAGAAACGTAGTTCTGTGTCAAGCACACCGGCACCTGAAAGGTCAGCCATTTGTGTGCAGTATGTAAATGTCATACCGTTTACTTGCTCCGCGCCAGAAACACCCTGTGCGGCGAATGAACCACCGTCAGCGTACTCGTCTGTTGTCCACGAAGTAGTGTAATAGTAAGTCATACCATCACGGTTGTTAAAGATAGTTTCTGGGCCAGAACGATATGCAACAGAAGTTGCCTCGAAGCCTGTGTCCATCTTGTAAATGCCTGTCGACGGTGCGACTGAGCGGTGAAGGTTGCCGGCTGGAAGCTGGCTTTGTGCAGATGCACCAGCTGCTAGAGCTGCGATTGCTGCGGTTGTAATTATGCTACGAAACATTCAGTTACTCCTGAAGATTTGAGTTTAAAAAGGAAAATTGTTAGTTAAAGACACCAAAGAAGGCGCCGAACGACGCACCAAGGGGAATCTTTGGCGAACGCTCATTACCTAGTTTTATTACATAAACTGGATTCTGTCCAGCATTGTTGGACAATTATTTCACCTTTTTCCTAATAAATCACAAGTATTGAGTGGCTTTCATACAAAGTTCCAAATATATTGAATAATGTGGAACACTGGGCGGGGGAGGAATAATTGCCGTTTAACGGCCATTTAACGCCTATTTTGGCGACTAATTTTTGGCACAATTTGGCGTAAATCTTCAATAATCATGTATAAACTAGGCACAATTAGCAAAGTAATTATCGTGGCGAAGACTACGCCGAACGCCACAGAAATGGCCATTGGTATCAAAAACTTGGCCTGAATGCTCTTTTCGAGCAATAAAGGTGTCAATCCTAGAAATGTGGTAAGAGTAGTAAGCATAATCGCCCTGAATCTGCGGGTGCCAGATTGCATAACAGCTTCAAGAACGCTAGATCCGCTGGTGCGCATGCGATTAATCAAGTCAATCATTACCAGCGAGTCATTAATTACGATGCCGCTTAATGCTACTACACCTATTAAGGAGAACATTGACAGGTCATAGCCGAGGATGACGTGCCCCACAATCGCACCAATCATGCCGAACGGAATGGCCGACATGATAATAAGCGGCTGAATATAAGAGGATAGGGGGATTGCTAGTAAAATGAAGATAGCTAGCAGCGCTAATAGGTTATTACGCTTTAACGAGCCCATAAAGTCTTTCTGCTCCTCTTGCTGCCCAGCTAAGCTAATATCGGTCTCTGGGTATTTGCTACGCAGCGCCGGAATGCTGCTTTCGTTTAATTTGACTAGAACGCTATCTGGAGAAGTTGTACGTTTGTCTATTTGAGCTTGTACTCTGACGGAGCGCATGCGTGAGTAGCGATCAATTTGCGCCGCGCCGCGCCCCTCACCGATTTTTGCGACATAACTAAGTGGCACCCTAGAGCCTGATGGCGTATTGATTAGCATGGCATTTAGGCTATAAAGAGATTCGCGGGCCGCACGAGGAAGGCGTACATACATTTCAACCTCATCGCTATCACGCTGAAAGGACTGAACTAGTGAACCATAGTAGGCTTGGCGTATTTGTCGGCCGACTGATCCTAGGCTTAGACCGAGAGCCTCGCCCTGGGGAAGTAATTCGATATTTAGCTCTCGCTTGCCAATTTGATAGGTATCACTCACTAAGCGCACTCCGGCAATTTTCTGCAAATCGTTTTGCAGTTGTTTTGACACAGATAAAATTTCATCTAGATCATGGCCGGTCACTCTAAGGTCAATGTCACCTGGCGATGATATTAAGTCTGCCGAATAGCTGACATTTTCAGCGCCCGCAATGGGGCCAACCTTGGCAGACAAGCGTTCGATTATTTCGTCGCCGGTGATTTCTCTGAATTCAGCTCCGAGTAATTCAAGATGTACTTCAGCTAGATGAGCTCCGCTTGAATTTTCTCCGGTGCCACCACCCATTTGCTGTTGCTTAAACTTTGTTGGCTGTGCACCGACAGCGGTAGTTATAGATTCAATGATCGGTAGGCCGTTGGCATTTAACAACTCACCCTGTAGCATCTTGGCGGCGCTCTCGACGCGCATGATTGCGCTCTCCGTTTGACTGACAGGCACGCCGAGCGGCATCTGAATGTCAACAATTACATCATCGGCCTCTATTTGTGGAAAGAAGTTAAAGTTAACTCGTCCGCTTGAAACGTAACCGATGGTTGAGACCAAGGCGGCAACGCTTATGCCCATGAGCAGATAGCGATTCGGCATAGCCCATCCAAGTACAGGTCGGTAAAGTTTATTGATCATAAACTCGACACTGCTATCTGCCGCGCCTTGAACTTTACTCCATGGCCCCTGTTTATCGTCTTCGGTTTCGAGTGGCAGATACCGGAGGTGTGCTGGCAAAATCAATAAGGCCTCGACCAACGAGAAAATCAGCACAGCAATTACTATTAACGGAATGTTACGCGCAAATTTGCCCATGCTGCCAGGCATGAACAACATCGGGATAAACGCAGTGATGGTGGTTAGCACCGCGAATATAACAGGCTTCGACATTTCTTGAGCACCCTCGATAGCCGCACGCAACCCATTCATGCCGTTGCGCCGTTTCTCGTGAATATTTTCAGCGACCACAATGGCATCGTCAACCACGATGCCAAGCACCACGATGAACCCAAACAAACTGATAAGATTGATGGAAACATCAAACCACGGCATCAGCAAAATCGCACCCAAGAAGGAAATGGGAATTCCAATAGTTGTCCAAAATGCTACGCGTAGGCGCAGGAAAAAGCCAAGGGCAATTAATACCAACATTAATCCGGCCTTGCCGTTACGTAGCATTAAATCTAGACGACTATTCAAAATCTTGGTGTCATCAGATTTAATCGAAAGGTGGACGCCTTCTGGTAGTTTGGCTTTAGCCTTGTCTAAGGCTTCGTTTACGTAATCAGCAAGCACTAAAGTCTCTTGGTTACCTACGCGGAATACGGACAGCAGCGTTGCTGGTTTGCTATTGAAGCGATTGAACTGCTCGGTCTCGGCGAAACCATCTTTGATTGTTGCGATGTCTTTAAGTAATAGTGATCCGCCATTACCATTGTTGCGAATAACTATTTTCTCTAGATCCTTGCTGTTGTAGGCTTGTCCGTTAGAGCGTAGCAATATCTCACCAGAATCTGCCAAGAGGCTACCGCCAGGAATGTCTACCGAACTACTTTGAATGGCTGCTGTAATTTCATCAAAGCTAAGTTGGTAGCGATTGAGCATGGATTGCTCAATCTCGATGCTGATTTGAAAAGGCGGTGCGTTGCTTAACGAAACTAAGGTAATGCCAGGATGCGCTAATAGTTGTGATTCAACGATGTTGGTGGCTTTACGCAATTCACTATGGCTAGTATCACCCCATATGACCACGTCCATAACTTTGCCAATCATGTCAAGCAGCTTCACCTGCGGGCGCTCGCTGTCTTGCGGAAAGTTGTCGATGGCATCGACGGCGGTTTTTACGTCGTTGACAATGTCGTTACGGTTTACTCCTTCAAGGAACTCTACCGTGACTACACCAATGTTCTCTTTTGCCGTGGAATTAACTTTGTCAACGCCCGACAAGCCTTGCACCGCGCGCTCGATAGGCAGACAAACACCTTGCTCCACTTCGAGTGGCGCAGCACCGGGGTAAACCACGCTAATTACTGCCGCTTGCATTTCTACCATGGGTACCACCTCTTGCTTGAGAGTGCCAACCGTCATCGCGCCAACCACAATTACCCCAACCATCAGCAGGTTTGCAGATACCGTGTTTCTAGCGAACCAAGAAATAATCGAGTTCATATTAGTTGTTGATGACTTCGACGTCCATGCCCGGCACGAATACGCTAAGCGGAGTAATATTTATTTTTTGCTGCGGCTTAAGCCCGCGGACAATGAAGACGCCCTGGAGTTGCTGAATAACGCTTAACTCAACTTCGTGCAAAGTAGAATTTTCGCTGACGACTTGCGCGCGATTATTGTTTACCGCTATTGCCGGCAGTTTGAAAGTGCCGCTGACCGTTGGCCCCTGTATGGATAATTCTAAATAGGTTTGTGGCGCAACATTGGTGCCGACGGGCAATACCGCAACCGCTTGATTCATGCGTGTCCCTTGCTCTAATTGATCACTTACACGTACGAGCCTGGCGCGAACAGCTTGAGGCATATTCGGTATGATTACGTTGACCTCAAGCGCTTGACACTTGCCACTTGTCGGAAGTCGAAGAAGATCGAGTTGCTGTAGGTTGAGCGGTATGTTGATCTCGATTCCGTCAGCGGGAATGAGGTTGGCAATGCTTGCTCCGGGGTTTAGCCATTGCCCGGCTTCTGCGTTTAAGCGTAATGCGCGGCCGTTGAACGGTGCATGCAAAGCGCAGCGCTCCAGGTTTAGCTTGGCCAATATTACTTGCGCATTTGCTGTCTCTAGCGATGCTTCGGCTAAAGCAATCTGTGGTTTATGCGCCGTTATATTGCTGGGCGGCACGTCGCTTATTCGCTGCCAATCTTTTACAGACAATTCAGCCGCCGCGTTCTCAAGTTGCAATTTAGCAGTAGCCTGCTTCACTGCCGCTTCCGCAATCGCCAGGTTTTGTGCAAAATCACTATCATCGATAGTTGCTAGCACCTCACCTTTACTAAAGCTTTCACCTCGGCGCAACTTGCCGTTGACGTTCAACAAGGTTCCTTGCACTTTCGACAATAAAGCGACATTGCCCTGTGTTTGTACTACACCAAAAGCGGGAACCTCAATTTGATAGTCAGCTTCAAGAGCTTCAATAATATTAACTCGCGGCACATAGGCTTCGATCTCTTGCTCGCCTAATTCAGGAGCAGTGGCCAACAAACCTTGCCTGATGACAAGGCCAACAGCGATGGCAGCGAACGGCAGTATTATTTTGAGAAAAGTTTTCATTGTTGTCGCGTAAAGCCGCCGCCAAGTGCGAGATGAAGATCAACACGATTCTGCATAGTGAGCATGTTGATGTTTAAGTTCTGAATTTTTACCAAGTTAACGGCCAAATGCGCGCGAACGACATCGGTGGCGTGACCCTGTCCTAGACTTAGGGCTTCCTTATTGATGTCCAGGCTCTTTCGCGCAATAGATACTTGTTTAACGCTATTGCTTATTTGTAATCCTAGAAGAGATTCGTTGTTCAGCAGGGTGGCGACTTCGGCATAAGCGCGCAAGCAATGTTGCCCAAAGCTAAGGCTGCTGGCTTGATATTGATTTGCCGCCGCATCCTGCTGCTTGCGTAGCGCGCCACCATGAAAAAGAGGAGCTAGAACGCTAGAACCAAAATTCCAGGTGCGATAATCACCATCCAGTAAATTACCTAATTCATCAGAGCTGCCGCCAATCGAAGCGCCAATCGAAAAGCTCGGGTAAAGCGAAGCGTGGGCAACATCGACCTTTGCGGCAGCCGCGCGTAATTGCGCTTCAAGCCCAATCAAATCAGGACGGCGAGCGATTAATTGTGCGTCTATATTCAGCGAGCCTAAATTGTTAATTGTGTGAGGCTGCGCATTTGCTACAACATCAAAGTCGTCACTGGAGACTAAAGTTTGTAGGGCCGACTTTAACTGCTGCAGTTGCATCTCGCTTTGGGCTAACTGTGACTCAGCATTCAGCACTTCGCTACGCAGAGCTAACACAGCTTGGCTGTTGCTGATTAGCGTAGAGTTATTTTCAGCGATTGCTAACAAATCGGAGTGCAACTTAATATTGTTTTTCAGAATGGCGACTTGCGCTGTTGTGAAGTTGTAAGCAATGGAAGTGCGTGCAACTTGACCGCTTATCGCTAGACGAGCCGCCGCGTAATCAGCAGTGCTAGCGTCAAGTTGAGCTAATGCCGCAGCTTCTTCTGCGTCGAGGCGTCCGAAAAAATCTAGCTCCCAGCTTAGATTTAAGTCTAGGGCGGCACGGTTTGACTCGACAGCCACCACGTTGCCAGCACCTGGTATCGGCAGACCGATGAGGGTGGTGCGTGACTTGCCAAAGTTTGCGCCAAGATCAAGTGAAGGCAGTTGCTGGCCAATGATGGCGCTGGTCGTGTCGGATACAGCTTTTAATTGGTGGGCAGCCGCAGCCAAATCTAAATTGCTGTCGAGCACTTGCGCGATAAGCTCGTTTAGATTGTCATCATTCAAGTCACGCCACCATTCGTCAAGTTCGGCTTGCTTGTTAACGGTGAATGACTCTCCGCCTAATTCAACTGTAGGCGGTAGAGTGCTCGGCGACATTGCGCACGAAGTGAGTAATGTCAATAAAGATAGATAGAGCTTATTCATTGCTGAAGCCTGCGGTGCAAAACTTAATCAATTGTTCGGAAATAAAGGTATTGTCATTCAATTGTTGTTGGCCAGGAGCTAGCGCGCGTGCGATAGCAGTCTGTGAATGCAAAACATGTAATAGCGAGCCAATCATGAACTCGGCGCGTGCCAAAATCTCGGCAGTTCCCAGGCGGGGCAGAGTGGTATGAATCGCATCAATAAACCGCGCTGCGACCGGACGAACCTCTTGCGCTATGAATTCTTGCAGCGCACGATTCTGTTCGCGATGTGCCTGTCCTAAGATGCACGGAATATCACAATTGTCTTTGGATAAAATATCAATTGCTGGCTCAAGAAAACAGCGGATGACATCTTCGGTTGAGTGATCGCTAGTGAGTGCGTCAAGGCGACGCAAGCGCTCGGCGTTAAGTGGGCGAAGGGTGTTCCCGACCAACTCGAAGAGTAATTGCTCTTTCCCGCCAAAATAGTAGCTGACGGCAGCCAAGTTTACGTCGGCTGCGGAAGTGATTTGGCGCAGTGAAGTATTGGAATACCCATGCTTGGCAAACAGCTCTTGAGCTGTGTCCAGTATCTTCTGCTTGGTTTCGGTGTTGCCCACGACCATATGTTAAACGGTCGTTTGATTAAAACAAGTGTTTTATATTTGGCATTTAGGGCAATAGCAACTAGCGCGCTGTCCAATCACTTCATTCAGGATAATTTCCTTACAAGTGCCGCATTTTTGCCCCTCGCGCCCATAAACAAGTAATTTTTGCTGGAAGTAGCCAGGTTTGCCATCTGAGCCAACGAAATCGTTGAGGGTTGTCCCACCACGTGCGATCGACTTCTTCAGCACTGCCTTGATATTCTTCACCAGTACCGCATATTCAGCACCGGACACCTGATTAGCGGGTCGCAGCGGGCTAATTTTGCTCATAAACAGCGATTCAGCGGCGTAAATGTTACCTACACCGACTACTACCTTAGCATCCATAACGAAGGCTTTTACCGCGATAGAACGCTTCTTGGACTTCTCAACAAAGGTTTTGGCGGTGAATTTGCGGGTTAGCGGCTCTGGTCCGAGATGAGCTAGCAAGCGGTGCTCGCTATTTTCTCCGGTGAACGGCAGCCACAATCCGAAGCGTCGTGGGTCGTGATAGCGCAATAAGCCGCCATCGTCGAGACGCACATCAATGTGATCGTGCTTTTTTGGCGCCTCATGCTTGGTACAAGGCGGGTGGTAGCGCAAACTGCCTGACATCCCGAGATGAACGAGCAACTTTAGATTATCCAACTCGAAAATCAGATATTTCGAACGGCGTAACAGATTATGGACTGTCTGCCCCTTGGCCTTGCTGGCCATCGAGGCCGGCACTTTATAGCGCAGCGAATTGTTGCGAACCGTGATACCCGTTATTTTCCGCCCCAAGACGTGCGGCGCAATTCCGGCGCGCGTAGTTTCTACTTCAGGAAGCTCGGGCATCCCCTAAACAGTATCTTCTGAATCGAAGTCTTCGAGGAAATACACCAACATGTATTCTTCGGCAGTGTGCTTCGGCCCTGGCAAATGCCGTAAGCGGCGCGCGGCTGCTTGCAAGTGGCGTTCACGGTGGAAGTGATAAGAATCGACGCCTACACCAGAATCTTCTGGCTGAGTAGGCTCAAGTCCCAATGCCTCCTCTGCTTCTTCCGGAGTCATTGAGGTCATTCCGCTTTCGGCCATTAATTGCTCGAGGTCGTGTAGCTTCTCTGAGGAAACTCCGATTAGGAATTCCTGGAATGCTAATCCCTCGTCCTTGCTCATGCGTTCACGACAAAAATGGTCGACGAATTCGGGTGCGCATCCAGCTTGCAACAAGCGCATGATTTCTGAAATCCCAAGCAGGGTGCCGACACTAACCACGATGTTGCGGCGGGCGTCCCAGACTGCTTCTAGCAGCGGGAAGAACTTGCGTACTGCTTTAGACGGATTGGCGTCCCACAAGGAAGTCAGACTGCGTACAGCCTTGTCACGCACTGAGCGCGGCAGGGTGGAATCCATTGAAACACTTAAAAGAAGCTCTTCTGCGAGCTTTAAATAAACACAGGCGTGAATTCTCTTTTCAATTATTTTGAATAATTCAGTATTGTCAGGCGCAACTTCTTCAGTTAAATATCTGACGAGGCGCCAAAAGTTCAGGCGTGCCATCGTGATTGAACGCCACAACAAAGACCGCGTCGGCAGATACATTTCGTAATCAGCGTCGGTGGCGTTAGCGATTAATTCGACCAACGTGAACAGCGATCGCTCGCGCCGTCCGAGTGATTTTTCTTCGAGCACTGCCGGAAAAGATTCAAGCGAGTCGCGAATAGAATGGATACGGTCGATGTGCTTGGTGCACAACTTTTGAAAGTGCTCGGCGTCTTGGTGCCCGCTAGTTTCTAGAACTTGCCAAAAGTCAGACAAAGCACTCTGCTCGCGTTCAGTGAACGGCGTATCAGTGCCAAAATGTAACTCGGGTGCAACCACACTATTAGTGTAATGTTTAATTCGCGTAATGCAATACTCTTAGAGGGTATTGTATTGGCGATCTCCAGCGTCTCCGAGCCCTGGGACGATGTAACCCTGCTCGTTTAGACGTTCGTCGAGCGCACCGAGACATATCTTCACATCAGGGTGTACTGCTTCGACCGCGGCAATGCCTTCCGGGGCAGCGAGTATGGCCAAGAAACGAATATCGGTCGCACCCCATTTCTTGAGGATATCAATAGCGGCAATGGCAGTGCCGCCGGTTGCCAACATCGGATCAACTAGCAAACAAACATCAGCTGGCTTGTCACCCAACTTTTGATAGTAAGTAACCGGTTGTAGAGTGACCTCGTCACGAAATAGGCCAAGGTGACGCACTTCAGCTTGCGGTATCAATTCGAATAAGGGCTCGGCCATGCCCAGCCCCGCGCGTAGTACCGGCACAATCGCAATGGACACATCAATCTCAGCGCCACTAAATTCGGCAACCGGCGTCTCAATCATCTTCTCGCGGCACGCCAAATCTTTGGTTGCATCAATGCCTAAGAAAATCGTGAGTTGCCGCACAATAATTCTAAATTCAACCGAAGAGGTGTTTTTGTCGCGCAGGCGGGTGAGCAGGCTGGCGACGATGGGGTGATTAAGTAAGGCGACTTCCATTGTTTACATTATCTACTGATACATTAACATAGACGTATAGATTATGAGTCGAAGAACCATTGATAAAGTAGCGATTGAGGCCCGGGCTTCAGCCTTTACCACGCGGTCATTGAAAGGTGCTGCTAAATTGCGGGGTTTGCATATGGTCGCATCAATGATTGACCTCACTACTCTCGAGGGCAAAGACTCCGCAGAGAAAGTGCGCGCCTTGTGCGCTAAGGCGATGTCGCCGGACCCACATATCAGCTCTCCGCAAGTGGCAGCCGTTTGTGTTTACCCTTCATGGGTAGCGTTGGCGAAAAAAGAATTGCGCGGCACCGGCATTCATGTTGCATCAGTGGCCACAGCTTTCCCTAGCGGACAACTACCGATAAAGCTGCGTTTGCAAGAAGTGCGACAGGCAGTGTTAGACGGCGCAGATGAAATCGACATGGTGATTAACCGCGGCGCTTTTTTGGCTGGCGAATACAGCAAAGTAAGCGACGAGATTTCCGCAATTAAAACGGCTTGCGGAAAAGCACATCTAAAAGTCATCCTCGAAACGGGTGAACTTGAAACTTACGATGATGTGCGGCGTGCATCTGAAATAGCGATTACTGCTGGCGGCGATTTTATTAAAACTTCTACCGGTAAAGTGGCTCCGGCGGCGACGATGCCCGTGACTTTGGTGATGCTCGAATGTATTCGCGATCACTATCTGAAAACCGGCAAAATGGTCGGCATGAAACCTGCTGGCGGAATTTCGTCAGCGAAATTAGCTTTGCATTATTTGGTAATGGTCAAAGAAACTCTTGGCGATGCTTGGCTGTCGCCCGATTGGTTCCGCTTCGGCGCCAGTTCACTACTCAACGATGTGTTATTACAATTACACAAAATTGAATCCGGTCACTACACCGCAAATTACGATGTCACCGCGTCCTAAAACAAAATCTAAACCTCAACTCGATTTCGGCAACGCCTGGGATTACTCTCCGGCGCCAGATTCGACTCCCATTGAAATCGCTAGTAAATACAAGCTGTTTATCAATGGCAAATTTGTTGCTGCAAAATCTCGTCAATCTTTTGATTCGATAAACCCTGCGACAGATGAAGTGCTGGCGAAAGTATCGCAAGCCAATGCAGCTGATGTCGATGATGCGGTAAACGCGGCACGTAAAGCATTGCCGGCCTGGAAGAAACTACCCGCTAGCGAGCGCGCAAAATATCTTTTCAGAATCGCCCGCCGCTTGCAAGAGCGCGCCCGTGAATTCTCGATTCTAGAAACGATGGACGGCGGCAAGCCCATCAAAGAGTCGCGTGATTTTGATATCCCTGAAGCCGCGAAGCATTTCTTTTACTATGCTGGATGGGCCGACAAACTTGAATACGCTTCTCCAGGTCAAGTAGGTAAGGCGGTTGGCGTTTGTGGGCAAATCATCCCCTGGAATTTCCCATTACTAATGGCCGCCTGGAAAATAGCCCCCGCACTTGCTTGTGGCAACACGGTAGTCTTAAAACCAGCGGAAACGACTTCGCTGACAGCCTTGCGCTTGGCTGAGATATTCCAAGAGGTTGGCCTGCCTGATGGGGTGGTCAATATCATTACCGGCGACGGCCGTACGGGTGCAGCACTTGCTGAACAT
>JAPKEZ010000052.1 GCA_028821845.1 Planctomycetota bacterium
GGACGCCACTCAAACTGAGTCACAACATCCTGAACACGACCATGAATAGTCTCTGTATATTATTGTTGGCAGTATGCCAAACCGTCGAGGCCGATCACTACGCAGTCGAATTTCTGCCAGTTCCTGATGGAGAAACTTTAGAAGTCGGTGGCATCGATTTTTTATCTGATGGCACAATGTTGCTCAGCACTCGTCGCGGGCGAGTGTGGTGGGTTGACAATGCCATGTCTGACGATATGTCGCAGATGAAGTTTCATATTTTTGCTGAAGGCCTACATGAAGGCTTGGGTCTCGAAGTCATTGATGACGAGATTTTCGTTATGCAGCGCGGCGAGCTTTCTCATTTGATTGACCTTGATGGCGACCAGGTATGTGATCGTATCGAGGCTGTCTCTCAAGACTGGGGCATGACCGGTAACTATCATGAATTCGCTTTTGGTATGCCTGTAGACGAACAAGGAAATTTTTATATTAGCACTAACGTTGGATTCTGGAGCCCTGACTGGTGGCACGGTAAGGCGAAGGCACCACGCCGCGGAACTATCCTTAAAGTCGCTCCAAACGGCGAAACAACGTGGTTTGCCAGTGGTGTGCGTAGTCCTTGTGGTTTGGCTATTGATAGTCAACAGCGTTTGCTCTACACCGATAACCAAGGTGATTGGATGCCAGTTTGCGGTCTTTTCGATGTCAAGCAAGACGACTTCTTTGGTCATCCTAGCTCGTTACGTTGGACGGCCGATTATGAATTCGGCGCGGTATACCCGAGTGCCACTGTTGCACCTAAGCGCCAGCCAAAGTCTGCGGCAATTTGGATTCCATACGATTGGTCACGCTCTACAGGTAATTTAGTTCACGACACAACTGCCGGGAAGTTTGGGCCGTTTGAGAACCAGTTATTCGTGGCCGAGTTGACTCTTGGTAACGTGCTACGCGTAATGCTCGAAGATGTTCAAGGAGTCACTCAAGGCGCAGTGGTTCAGTTCCGTGAAGGAGTTGGTAGCGCTATTCGTGTGCGCTTTGCGCCGGATGGTTCGTTGTTCGTCGGTTTGACTAATCGCGGCTGGGGCGGGCTTGCTCCTGGCTCTGGTGTGACACGCATTCGTTACCGTGATGTGCTACCACTTGAAATGGCTAACATCAGTTTACGCCAAGACGGCTTTGTTATTGATCTAACCAAGCCTATTGCAAGTGTCCCGACAATCGAAGCGCGCAGTTACGACTATAACTATTGGTGGGATTACGGTTCTCCTGAAATGCGTGACAAGGAATTAGATTCTGGCGATGTCAAATTAAGCGACGATGGCCTGC
This sequence comes from Planctomycetota bacterium, assembly GCA_028821845.1. Taxonomy (GTDB): domain Bacteria; phylum Planctomycetota; class UBA1135; order UBA1135; family UBA1135; genus JAPKEZ01. Next base: position 1,309 of record JAPKEZ010000052.1, read on the forward strand.
AAATAACTATTTCAAATATGAAACTCAGTGCAGGGCGATGCGTGCGTATGCAGTTATTAGGTATCGGTTTGTTGCATGATGAGTTCGCTTACACCATTAACCAACTTCCAGAAGGCGAGCTATGCTCTGAACGCGTAGCCAAAACTGTGGCACCGCCTGACGCCCGCACCGTTGAGGAAGAGGGCAATGGCTGGTTGACTACGACGTGGGGTGACCCATTTGATAACTGGGTTGCCGATGGTTGGGAATTATGCTCAGCGAGTCTTGATAAATCAAACCCTTCTAGTTTCGAATTAAACGTCGGCAATAGTGCTTTGGTTAATACCGGGCCGAATGCTACACACTTCACCTCAAAAGATTCTTATGGTGACGTCGAGTTTAGATTCAGTTTTATGTTGCCTGAAGGTGGTGACTCTGGTTTGTACATGATGTCACGTTATGAATTACAACTTACAGACGACAGTAGCTGCGGTGAGATTATCGGTTCTAAAAATCCTCGCGCACAGGCGTATAACGGTGCAGGCGAATGGCACATCATGCGTGGACGATTCTTAGCTCCACGTTTCGATGCTGACGGTAACAAAACACGTAATGCGCGCTTTGAAGATATCAGTATTGACTATGTAAGTATTATTGGTGCTGCAGAGTGCAACGCTGTAACCGGCGGAGCTGTTTCGCAGCAAGAGGTCGCGTCCGCGCCGATGTTCTTTCAAGCGACTGCCGGCACTATTGCAATTGCGGATGTGCGCCTAAAACCTCTTGATTAAATCGTTTACAGCACCTAACTTAGTGGCAATGAAATCACTCCTGACCTTATTCTTGGTGCTGTTCGCGGTGTCATGCTCCACTCCTTCCAAAGAAGATGCTCCTAATAAGGTAATCAATCTATGGACTGGCGAAGATTCACAATTAGCAAATTGGCAAATGGCTGGTCCAGGAGAATTCGTTCACGACGGCAATACTGTTTATCCGCGGGGTGGCATGGGATTGTATTGGTATAACGCGCAAGACTTTAAAGATTTTGAATTAGAGCTCGAGTGGCAGGTCACGGATGTGTCGAATAACTCAGGCGTGTTTGTGCGCTTCCCTAACCCTGGCAACGATCCATGGGTTGCGGTAAATGAAGGTTATGAGATTCAGATTTGTGACACCCTAGGCCCGAAGCATAACACCGGTTCTGTCTATTCTTTTCAAACAGCAACCCATATTCCGACTAAGCCGCAAGGCGAATGGAATAAATACCTTATTCGAGTCGTAGGGCAGCAATATACGATTTCCATCAACGGCGAGTTAGTGAATAGCTACACCGGCGACCGCAGTGAGCGTGGTTACATTGGTATGCAAAATCACGACGACGGGTCTCCAGTGCGCTACCGGAATATTCGCGTAACTGAAATTTAATATGAATCAAAATCCACCAATCGGCCGCTTGTCGGTAATGATGTTTTTGCAGTACGCTATTTGGGGCGCCTGGCTTCCTTTGCTGTGGCCTTTTTTGACTGTGCATCGCGAGATGTCTCCGGAGCAGGTCGGCAACATGTTTGCTGTCGGTGCTCTAGGTGCCATCATCGCACCCTTTATCGCCGGTCAAATCGCCGACCGTTGGTTTGCCACTGAAAAGTTTTTAGCCTTGTCGCACATCATCGGCGGAGTTTTAGTCTGGCAATTAGCAAGCATTGAAACCTACAGTAGCTTTTTGGTTTTTTCATTGGTCTATTCCGTGGTTTACTCGCCCACTTTGCCACTTACTAATTCTTTAGCCTTTCATCACCTAGATGATATCGACAAAGATTTTGGGCGCGTGCGTGTCTGGGGTACCGTTGGTTGGATCGCCGTAGGTATTGCCATTGGTCAGTGGCTGTTGCACATGCACGCCGACGACGCCACTGCTGGCATGGCAGATGCCTTCCGCTTGTCGGGTGCACTCGGCATTGCGATGGGTGTTTATTGCTTGTCGCTACCGCACACTCCACCGGCAAAGTCCGAAACGCAAAATGCCACTGGCCGCGCCTTGGGCGAAATAAAGCGACAGCCGCTGGTTACCTTATTCTTACTTGCTGTTCCCGTTAGTTGTATTCATCAATTTTACTTTGTGCATACGGCAGGCTTCTTAGGCGGTCTGCAAGAACAAGCAAGCGGTTTCATCGACATCGTGAATAAAATCGTGGGCGTGGGCGGTGGTGGATTAATGACCATTGGCCAGATGTCCGAAATAGGTGTGCTTGCAATGATGCCTTTGTTAGCGGCTAAGCTGTCGCGCAAACATTTACTGGCGCTGGGCCTTATTGCTTACGCTGTTCGGATGGCGCTGTTCGCTAATCACGAAGCGGTAGGTATTGGCGGTGTTCTGGTAGGTATCGCGATGCACGGCTTCGCCTTTGGCTGCTTCATTTTTGTCGCCTTTATGGTAGTTGACGAAAATACTTCAAGTGACGTTCGCGCTTCGGCGCAATCGCTGTTTAATCTTGTTATTATTGGCATCGGCACCATTGTAGGTTCTAAAATTGCAACATCGGCAGCAAGCTGGTCGACACACGAAGAAGTACTGTCCTTTAATCAACTGTTCAGCTATCCCATGTGGGCATCAATCGCTTGTTTGGTGGCCTTGCTGATTTTTTACCCTAATAGCAAAAAACTTTCATAATGAAATCTTTAGCAATCGGATTCGTCGGAGCTGGTTTTAATACCAACTTTCACATTCAATCACTCGTCGAAGTGCGCAACTGCCACGTGGCAGGGGTAACTTCACGCACTATAGACTCCGCAGAAAAGTCGGCGGTTTACGCTAATGAATTAAAGCTCGGCCCGGCAGTGGCATTCGAAGATCTAGAGGCAATGGCTGCTGACCCAAGTATCGAGGCTATCTGGATCAACTCTCCTAACGATTCACGCATCGCGGTAATGGAAGCCATAGCAGCAGGTAATGCAAAACGCGCCACGCCGTTGCTAGGTGTGGCTTGCGAAAAGCCTTTAGCACGTAATTTGCAAGAAGCGCGTCGCGTCGTCGAAATAATGGAAGACGCCGGAATACCAACAGGATATCTAGAGAATCAGGTATTCACTCCATCCGTGGTTCGCGGCAAAGACGTAATCTGGCGTCGTGGCGCAGCTGCAACAGGGCGTCCGTATTTGGCGCGTGCTGCTGAAGAGCATTGTGGCCCGCATAGCCCGTGGTTTTGGGATGGCGAGCAACAGGGTGGTGGTGTAATGAACGACATGATGTGCCATAGCGTCGAGACGGGGCGTTTCTTGCTGACTGCTCCTGGCGCCGACCGGAAATCGATTACACCAATTTCCGTGAATGCGCAGATTGCTTCATTGAAATGGACGCGTCCAGAATATGTGCAACAACTTAAGGACACTCACGGTGAGCATATTGATTACGCGAAGAAACCATCAGAAGATTTTGCGCGTTGCACAGTAACTTACAAAGATGAAGATGGCAACACTTTGATTGCTGAATCAACTACTTCTTGGTCTTTCGTAGGCGCTGGCTTACGTCTGAGTTTTGAATTGCTTGGCCCAGAATATTCAATGCGCTCAAATAGTCTAGACACTGGGCTCGAAGCGTTTTTCTCGCGCAATGTGACAGGCTCTGAAGGTGAAGACTTAATCGAAAAACAAAATGCCGAACAAGGTGTTATGCCTATAGTTGCGCAAGAGGCATCGGCTTATGGCTATGCTGCTGAAAACCGCCACATGGTCGATTGTTTCCTAGAAGGCCGCACCCCTGATTTGACTTTTTACGATGGCGAACAGGTAGTGCGCATTTTGATGGCAGCCTATCGCTCGGCACAACTTGAACGCTCTGTTGATCCCAATGACGACGACTTAATCGAGTTTGTCCCGTTGGTCGCGCAGGGTAAATGGCGGCCTTAATCGCTTTCGACATCTTCACGTACATTCAGCTCTAGCGATTTCGGTTCTTCGAGCTGTTTGGCACTAGATGCCGCGCTTAACTGCTCAACGCGTCGCCCCTGCGGTAAAACTTTTTTGTTGTAGCTGCCGATAGCTTTGTTGTACGAGTCAACACTTGACTTTAATCCCTTGCCGACTTTGTTCATATGCTCGGTAAATACTTTCATCCGCTCGTGATATTCTTTGGCAGTGTCGGCAATTTCAACTGCGTTTTTCGCAATTTTTTCTTGTTGCCAATATAAATCAACGGTGCGCAGTAAGGCCATCATAGTTACTGGAGTAGCAATGAGCACTCGCGCCTCCATGGCTTTTTCTTGTAGATGCTGATCGTGTTCGAAAGTGGCAGAAAGCAAATGGTCGCCGGGCAAAAACATAACGGTGAAGTCAATCTCGCCAGCGACATCTTTGGCATAATCTTTCTTTGCTAAGTCCTTGACGTGTTTCATGACGTCTGCCGTGTGTCGCTTCAATAACTGCGAGCGCACTGTCGCGTCTTCTTCTTTTTGCGCGTCTAGGTAAGCCGCCATCGGTACTTTAGAATCAACCGGAATGACATCGCCGCCAGGTAATAGAATCTGAAAATCGGGACGCAACCCATCACCCACACTACGCTGTACTGTGAAGTGTATATCTTTGGTCATACCGGCTAGTTCGAGAATGCGTTCGAGCACGGTTTCTCCCCATTGACCACGCGCCTGCGAGCTGCCGCGTAATGCTGTCGACAATGATTCAGACTTCATTTGCAAGCTAGTCGTAGCCAACTGCAATTTGTTTAACTGTTCACTCAACTGTCCTCGCGATTGTTGACGCGTTTCTTCTAGGGTGCGCGTTTCCTTAGCTAATTTATCGAGTTGCTCTTTTAAAGGCTGCAGCTGCAACTCGGTTTTGTCGCTGAACTGTTTTGAATTCGCATTTAGCACATCGGCGGCCATTGCCTTAAAGCTATTATTGATTTCTAGCTTAAGCTTGTCGGCAGTAGCGGTTTCGGTGGTGCTGACGGCATTCGCTGCGGCTGCGGCAACGTCGACCGCTTTACCGCGCATCACCAGCCACATGCCAAGAGCGCCGACAACCACACCAATCATTGGAAAAAGAGCATCCATACTGTCATAATATCAATACTATGAAACAGTTTCTAGTAGCTTTAAGCCTCGCAATAGGTGCATGCAGTCCTGCGCCCGGGCCATCACGTGTACAGTTAAACGCTGGCCCTATGCTCGGCGACATTACGCCCACTAGCGTCCGTATTTGGGCTGCTGCTGATGTTCCCATGAGTTTTAATGTCGAATTGAAAACTGTAGACGGCGAGTGGCAGGCCGCGGCGAACAATCCGCTTTTGGTTTTGCCCAGTAGTGATAATCCACGCGGTAGTTGCGAAATCCTGGGTTTGAGCGCCGACACTGAATATCAATATCGTCTTGTTGCTAGCGATGGGGTTGTAACAGGAAAATCGACGCAGAAATTCCGCACGAGCGGCGCAGCTAAATTTCGCGTCGGCTTTGGATCGTGCGCCGGTGATTGGGGGCCAGACCCATCACAGTCGATATTCAAAACGATTGCTGCGCAACACCCACAATGGTTTCTATGGATGGGCGATAATATCTACTATAGTCGAGCACGCCAAGAATGGAACGACATTGAAATGATGAGAGAGCGCTGGGCGATTCAGCGTTCGCTGCCACACCTTCAAGAGCTTCTAAGTTCAACTGCCCATGCCTCAACATGGGATGATCACGATTACGGACCAAACAATTCTGATAAAACGTATTTTTTGCGTGATGAATCTTTTGAGTTATACAAAAGCTATTGGCCTAACCCGTATTTTGGCAGCGACGACGACGGCGTTTATTTTGCTTTACATCTTAATGGTGTAGACGTGTTCATGCTCGATACTCGTTTCAATCGACAGCCCAATAAGCTTGATGTTAAAGATAAAGAATTACTCGGCGAACGCCAGTGGCTCTGGTTGCAAAGAGAATTACGAGACAGCACCGCGTCGTTTAAGCTGATTGTATCGGGTATGCAGCTGCTTGCCGAGTATCATCCTTACGAATCTTGGGCGATGTTTGACAGTGAAAAGCAACGCTTGTTAAATTACGTAAACGATAACGGAATTAATGGCGTAGTGTTGCTAAGTGGTGATCGGCACATCGGTGAAATTTTACGCGATGACCAAGTGCTTGATTATCCGTTAATCGAGTTTACCTCATCGCCATTGGCGGCCGGAGTGGGCGGTAGCACTAGCGACGAAATTGCCACGCGGCGTATCGCAAATAGTGAGATAGCCGCCGAACATTTCGGCCTCCTCGATTTCGATTTCAGTGGCGCAGATCCAATATTGACATATTCGGCAATAGGGCAGCATGGCGAGCAATTGGGGCTCAGCTATACCTTGCGTGCCTCGCAGCTAATGTCACAACAATAGTAATTGCTTAATGCACGGCGCAGCGCGAGACTAAGGCCATGTTAGTTGCATTACTACTCAATATTTGCGCGCTGCAATCAGGCGCCGACTTTAGTTACGCCGAAGTCATTAGCGACAAGGTCGAGATCCGAGCCTTTTACGATTCCAAGGCAGTGGTAGTTTTTACCGCGGCGAAAGGCACGCCAGTGAAAGTTGTGGCCGAGGTGTACCCTTGGTCTAAAGTGCAAATTCCTGGTGGTTACGATTTGTGGGTGTACAAGTCGCTGACAACGCTCGACTCAGAAACGGGCATTTATCACGTGAATGGTTCGCGCACTAGATCTCGCTCTAAGCCATCAACTGATTCCGGCTCTCATTCACTAGGAGTGTTCCCGCGCGAAGCAGATTTAGTCCCGTTGTTCATAGAAGAAGACTGGATAAAAGTGCGTGCACCCGAGTCGATGTCAGCGTGGGTCTTATCTGCTGAGATTAAACCTACAAATGCTAACTTGGATGATGTGTGGCAACAACAGGTTATACAGCGCCAGGTGGTTTCTGTGGTCGAAGCCATTGTTGAAGATCCCATTTTAGTTGATAGTGATTCAATCCCGCATGAAATAGTTGACGCTGTGCTAGTTGAAGCATCTTCCATTGCAGTACCTGCCCTAAGCAGTTTTGGCGAAAGCGAAATCGCAATCGACCCCGAGTCTTTTTTTAAGATAGCAATCCCGCAACTCGAATCTCTGGGTGACCAAGTTGTGATTGATTACCAAGCTTATGATTTCGAATTGGTGTCATTGTTAGAAACTCAATTGGCATACGTTTTATGGCACACGAGCAACGGAGAACATATCGAAAGCGCGCGCTCGGCCATTGCTAAACTTGACGGAATGCGCAGTTACTACTTGTCGCGTATCAACAACCAACTCATTGACACGCCTTTAGCTCAGCAGGGCAAGCTAAACCCTGAATTGCGTAAGCTTCGCAATCTCGCGATGTTCTCACGCGACACCACTGAAGGTGCTGCTGACATAGTTGTTGGCTGGGTAGAATTTAATCCACGCGCGCGGGCAACTTATCCCTTCGAAATTTCACGTGCAAAGAATAATTATTTAGTGCAGTCAATCGATTCTCACTACAAGTTACGTGACTTCGTTAATCGACAAGTAATAATGCGTGGCACATGGCGCCGTACTCAAGGCGCCGAGGGCAAACCATTATTTGCCATCAGCGAAGTGCGCATCATGCCGACGTCAAAGTAATAAGTGAGTCCAGCACTAGTAACAGCATGCGCCTTTATAGCGTATTTCGCTGCTTATCGTTTTTACAGTAAATGGTTGGCGTCCAAAGTGTTTTGCTTAGACGCTGCTGCTGTCACACCGGCTCACTCGCAAGAAGACGGCATCGACTTTGTGCCGACACGGCCGCTAGTACTTTTTGGTCACCATTACGCCTCAATCGCAGGCTTAGCCCCCATGCTAGGCCCAGCCGTCGCCGTCTTCTGGGGATGGCTTCCTGCACTCTTATGGTTGGTTTGCGGTTCAATCTTCATTGGCTGCGTTCATGACTTTTCGGCGTTGGTCTTGTCTGTACGCCATCAGGGGAAATCGATTGGCGCTCTCTGCGAAGACATACTTGGTAAACGCGCCAAGCTGTTGTTTCTGCTGTTAATTACTTTCGGCGTTTCACTAGCGATGGGCGTTTTCGTGTTCATAATTTCATTGTTGTTTAGCTGGGGAGACGATTTTAACCCACAACAACTAAGCGCCAGCACCACTAGTTTTCCCGAAGTGGTGATGCCATCAATCGGCTTAATAATAGTTGCCTTAATTTGCGGATGGCTACTCAAGCGTAAACAGGTTTCGTTGCTAAAAGTAACCATCGGAGGGTTCAGTGCATTGTTAGCATTAATCGCAGTTGCCTATAACGTGCCAACCATGGGCTTGACCGAAAATATGTGGCCGTCATCCACTCAATGGACGTGGCTATTAATGTCATACGCCTTCGCTGCCAGCGTGATGCCGGTATGGTTGCTGCTTCAAGCTCGAGATTTCTTAAACTCACTACTTCTAGTGTTCGGTTTAATTTTGATGTACTGCGGATTCTTTCTGCAAAGCCCAGGCTTCGACGCACCTGCTTTCAATAGCAACCCAATTGGCGCACCGCCGATTCTACCTTTTGTGTTTATTACAATTGCCTGCGGGGCAGCAAGCGGCTTTCATTCATTGGTCGCCAGTGGCACTTCGGCGCGACAATTAGACAACGAAATGCATGCGCGTCCCATTGGTTATGGCGGCATGATCGCCGAATCGCTACTTGGCCTAATTGCAGTTTTGGCTTGCACAACAACTCTCGGCAGCAGCACGGCTTGGGCAAAGCTTTATGTTAATTGGTCAGCTGTAGCCGACAATCTAGCGGCAAAACTTGGCGTGTTCATTCACGGCTCAGCATCGTTCATCGCACACCTTGGTGTTCCAGAAGAATTAGCAATAACATTAGTTGCGATGGTGGTAGTTTCGTTCGCATTAACCACCCTCGATTCAGCGACTCGCTTGTTGCGTTTCAACCTTGAAGAGCTCGGTATAAAAAACCGCTACCTGGCGACTTTGACAGCCTGCGCGTTTATCTGCTTTTTCGCTTTCTATAAAATAGACGGCAAGGCTGCTGGACTCAGTCTATGGACGCTCTTCGGCGCTACTAACCAATTGATTGCTGGCCTGGCCTTGCTCACGGCAACGGCATACTTACGCCAACGAAAACGCACGATTTGGCCACTAGCAATTCCGGCGGTATTCATGATTGCCATGACAATGTTTGGGTTAAGTGTCAAGCTCATGAACTTTGCCGAACAAGCGCAGTGGTTGTTGTTTAGTCTGGCGCTGGCCTTGATGTTTATCGGTGTTGCCGTTTCAATCACCACTATCGGCGCAATACGCAAATCTCCGAATAGCTGAATTAACTCTTAACCGGGTAAGCGGCTACAACTTTCGCCCGCAATTCTTCAAAGCTACCATCTGCTATTGCCGTGCGGATAAGTTTCATTAGATTAATCAAGTAGTGCAAGTTGTGATGCGCCAACATCGCGGCAGCCACCATCTCGCGCTCTTTGAGAGCCGCACGTAACATGCCGCGTGGCATCTTCGTCAAACAAGAGTCGCACTCGCAACCTTCCATTAATGGTCGGGTGTCGTCGGCAAAACGTGCATTATGAATATGCATCATGCCTTCGTCAGTCATGAACGAGCCATAGCGACCCGAGCGAGTAGGGTACACGCAATCAAAAATATCAATGCCACGTGCCACCGATTCAACCAAGTCAAGCGGAGTGCCAACGCCCATCAAGTACCGCACCTTATCTTTAGGCAGTAGGCTAGTCGAAAAGCGCACACCGTCCATCATTGCTTGGTGGCCTTCGCCTACGGAGACTCCGCCGACAGCGTAACCATCGAATTCGAGTTCAATCAACTTGCTTGCGCATTCTTGGCGTAAATCTTGAAACACGCCTCCTTGTACGATGCCAAACTGCGCTTGACCACTTTCGGCGCCGCCTCGTGCTTCGTGCATCTCACGCTGTATCTTTGCCCAGTTAATGGTGCGCTTAATCGCGACCGCCACCGAATCGCGATCACGCGGATCGGCAGGGCATTCGTCAAGTAACATCGCCACGTCAGGGCCCAACGATTGCTGCACTTCAAAGGAGAGTTTGGGTGTCCAGTCGACGTACGAGCCGTCTACAGGATGGTGCATTTTCACACCTTTATTTGTTACCTTTGAGGTAGCCAAAGAGAATGCCTGAAAACCACCAGAGTCAGTGAGTATCGGTCCATCCCAGGCCATAGCTTTATGTAAGCCGCCAAGCTTGGTGATAAGTTCGGTCCCGGGTCGCGCGAACAAATGAAAACTATTTGCCAGCATCATCTCTACCCCCATCGGCTTTAGAGTCTGTGGCCACGGCCCGCGCATAATGCCACGCGTTGCCACCGGCATAAACTGCGGAGTCGAAACATCACCATGCGGCGTGTGCAAAGTACCAAGTCGTGGCGACGATGCCTCGCCCCGATGTAAACTAAATTTGAAGCTCATTGATTAAACAGATTGGCCGTTAAAGATTCGACCTCAACACCTGGATAGTAGTGCTGTAAAATGGCCGCATAGTCTAAGCCTTGTTTCGCTTGGCGCATGGCGCCTTCTTGACAAAATCC
>JAPKEZ010000176.1 GCA_028821845.1 Planctomycetota bacterium
ACTAACTGAGTGGATAGCGATCGTGAACACAACACTACCTCGGCTCCAGCAAGAGGGCGTTGGTTGTGATCGCGAACCATGCCCGTGATGGTTGGCATTTTACTCAGCGTAATGGTTGTTGTAACACTAAGGTCCTTAATGTGTTGTTTTCGGATACGGTAACCCTCGGCTTCTACGATTACGGGAACTTCGTATCTGTCCGGGTTTATAGGCAATTCAAAGCCGCCGTCGACATAAGTTTTGACTGAGCTATCAACAGACTCGCGGGACAGGTCCATGTCTTGACTTACAACGGCATTAGCGATGGGCTGACTATTCTCATCGATAACCTTGCCAGATACAAGTTGAGGACTTGGCAGTGCGATGGACAAGTCGGCGAATTCTTCACCTGCTTTGAGTTTTATTGTTGGCGACACTTCAGTGAGATACCCATCGGCTGATGCTTGCAAATAAATGTCTCGCGCAGGCAAGGCACCGGTTTTGAAGAATCCGCCATTGTCGGTTGCAACGCTGAAAGCAGTTTCAATGCGTTGATAGTCGTTACTGTCCAGGGAGATATAGCTTTCGACAATTACGCCAGCGATAGGCTGGTCATTATCATCTACGATTTTACCGCTGATGAAGGATGGCGTGGCTAAACCAATAATCCCTAGATCGCGCGAAAAGCCTATATTTGCTTTTAGATTCTCTATTTGTTTGACTGGAAAACCTTCGGCATTAATTTGCAGCAAATAGTCTGCTTGTGGATGGTCTGCCGCTGGGAAGAAAAAGAAACCATTCTTAGCAGTTGAGGCCTCCCATATCGTAATCAGATTTTCATCCTCCGGGTCAAACGAATATTGCCATCTGCGGCTGACTGCCATTTTCATGTCGACGCCTGCCACGGGATTGCCGAGGGGGTCGACTAAGTAACCGATAAAACTGGCGCTACCGTATTCAAGCTGCGTTGCATTGTTGGTTGTGTCACTACCGGCTATTTCTCGCTCTAGGTTGCGTTGTTGCCTTTCCTGCTCAATCTCGGCAAGCCGCTCTTGGCTGTAACCTATTTCGGTCAAGTTGTTGCTGTCGATTGTCGAATCAGTGCTTGAGTCGCCGATTTTGCTGCTGTTCGGAGACACCGCCAACCACCCAATCAAGACTAATAAGGCAATGATGACGGCGGGAAGGGCGATGCGATTCATGAGTTGTTAATTATGTTACATCCCCCCGCTAGATTAAACTATGCGACGTCATGCGTCTTTCCCGCCAGTTGTTTGTAACCCTACGCGACGAGCCAGCTGATGCTGAAGTTCGTTCGCATGCTCTTATGGCACGCGCCGGCTTCTTGCAGAAGATTGCCGCAGGCATTTACGTCTATGGCCCTATGTTGTGGCGAGTTTTGCGTAAGATAGAAAATATTGTGCGTACCGAGCACGACGAGGCTGGATGTTCAGAGATGCTAATGCCAGCCCTTCAGCCGCGCGAACTTTGGGAAGAATCTGGTCGCTGGGACCGCTATGTCACCGACGGCATTTTGTTTAACTTTAAGGATCGTAAAGGGAGTGAGGTTTGTCTTGGCCCTACTCACGAAGAAGTGATTACGAAGTATGTGGCGTCGCAGGTGCAGTCTTATAAACAGTTACCCGTTACGCTGTATCAGATTCAAACTAAATTTCGCGACGAGATTCGCCCACGCTTTGGCTTGATGCGCGGCCGCGAATTCATTATGAAAGACGCTTACTCTTTTGATGTGAGTTCTGATGCGATGGTTGAATCTTATGCGACGATGCGCCAAGTTTACAGTAACATTTTTACGCGTTGCGGATTGGGCTTTACTCAGGTCGAGGCTGATAGCGGTGCTATCGGTGGCTCTGGTTCTGAGGAGTTCATGGTCGATGCCGATACTGGCGAAGACGCCATCGCTGTTTGCAAGGATACTGGCTATGCCGCTAATCTCGAAAAGGCGGTTAGCGTGATTCCTGCGGGCGTGGCCTGTGAAGCCGTTGTAGACATGCACAAAGAAAACACTCCTGCGGCAAAGTCATGTGATGCCTTGCTGAAGTTGTTTCCTGATTTGCCTTTGACCCGCATGTTAAAGACCGTGCTGTATCACGTCGATTATGCTGATGGCAGCGCAGGCGTGGTTGCGGTGATGTGCCGCGGAGATCGCGAATTAAACGAGATTAAAATCGTCAATCATCTTGATGCGTTGAATATAGAATTGGCGAGTGAAGCCGAGGTTAAATCAGCTACTGGCGCAGAGGTGGGGTTTGCTGGGCCTATAGGCTTGGCAGCTGAAGTGCGCTTGCTTGCGGATAGTTCGGTTAATGGTGTTGAAGGCTTCTTATGCGGAGGTAATGAAACCGACGCCCATTACTTAGATGTACACTTTGACCGCGACATGCCGCAGCCAGAGACATGTGATTTTGGCACGGTGCAGTC
>JAPKEZ010000177.1 GCA_028821845.1 Planctomycetota bacterium
GTAGTTGACGCGCTGTTAAGTTTTGTAGTTCTGCGCGCCAAGAAAACACCGGCGCTAGCCGACAAGCCTGTCAACAGTTGGGTGCAAGTTGTAAAAATAATGGTGTGGCTATTTGCAGTCATTGTAATCATCGCCACCTTGCTTGATAAATCTCCATGGGCTTTACTCGGAGGCCTTGGCGCGTTAACTGCTGTATTAATGTTGGTATTCAAAGACTCTATTATGGGTTTAGTGGCTAGCATCCAAATATCCGCATTGAACTTAGTGCGCGTTGGCGATTGGGTTGAAATTCCGAAATATGGCACTGATGGTGATGTTATTGAAATATCGCTTAATACCATACGCATTCAGAATTGGGATAAAACAATTTCTTCTGTTCCTACTTATGCATTAATTAGTGATGGGTTCAAAAACTGGCGCGGCATGTCAGAATCCGGCGGACGACGCATTAAGCGTTCAGTTCGCATCGACCTTAATTCAATTGGCTTTTTAGACGACAGCGCCTTTGACAAGCTGACTAAAGTGCAAGCTCTAGCGCCATATCTAAAACAACGGAAACAAGAAATAACTGAATGGAATGCGAATCAGGATATCGATAACACAAACCATGTAAATGGCCGTCGCCTTACTAACGTTGGCACCTTCCGCGCATATCTCGAATCGTGGTTAGCGGCAAATCCAAGCATTAATAAAGACATGACGTTTTTGGTTCGCCAGCTCTCTTCTGACGAGTTCGGGCTACCTATAGAAATCTATATATTCAGCAGTGAACAGCGCTGGGCGCAATACGAAGGCATTATGGCCGATATTTTCGACCATGTCTTTGCGGTGCTGCCTGAATTTAATTTACGCGCTTATCAGCGCCCGGCGGGCACTGATTTTAGCATGCAGCATTAATCTATATTCATCTCACTAAGTAAGCGTGGCGCTGGCCACACATCGCGCATCAGCCATAACACGTATTGAATATCAACAGAGATATTTCTACTACGATCAGCATTCCAACCGAAATCGCCGCTGACATTTTCGTAAACCCGGTCAAAGTTCAATCCGACCAAACGACCTTTGCCGTCGACTAATGGGGATCCTGAGTTGCCTCCAGTAGTATCGCCGTCTGTCAAAAAACAAATAGTGGTCTCGAGCAATTTATCGTCTTTAAGCACAGCATTACGGATAGCTGGCGGTACCGTAAATTCTTCGTCGCCTTTATGCTTGGCCATCATACCAGCCACTGTTGTGTGTGAAGTATGCATCACGCCGTCGCGTGGCGAGTAAGGCTTAACTGTTGCCATTGATACGCGCAAGGTTGAGTTAGCATCAGAATAAAATAGCTTGCCACGAAACTTTTCTTGAGCTTCTATCCATAGCTCACCTACCTTTAATCGCTTACCGCTAATTGTGTCGCGGAACTCGCGCTGCACTGCGACTTCATCTTTAATGTAAGTAGCTAGTTCTGTGAAATTACTAATGCTGCTTGTTTCTTGTGAATACCACGCGTCAAAGCCTCCGATGCGCTGACTACTTGACAGGCTGGCCGCCCATTGCACCAATAAATCGTAAGTTGCAACATCAACCATTTCTTTTCCGGAAGGGAAACTACGCAATAAGTAGCGCAATCTATCTAAAACAAAATCGTGCTCTTGGCGGTCAATCTCTTGCAAATCCAAAATGAGTAATTCGTTCAGCACATTGCCATATTTGCGCTGGCGTAATTCATCAGCGGCCACCCAAGTTCGAAACTCTACCTCTTGCTCGTACTTAAGCTGTACTGTTTTGTTGCGTGCCAAGCCATCGACCATTCCCGCGGCGTTTTTGTAACCATTCGAGTAAGACTTAATAGTAGACTGCACCTCTAAGTGATTCTCTGCACTTAAGCTGGCGTACTCTCTGTAAGCGTCGATAATCGTGCCGTACAAAACGCGGCGCATCGGATAGTAATAAGATTCTTTCGCGGCCACCGCCACCGAACTTAGGTAACGACTCGTGCGCCCTGGATAGCCCATGATCATCACAAAATCGCCAGCGCTCACGCCATCTGCCGATACTGGCAAATAATGCTTGGGCTCGTATGGGACATTGTCTGGCGAGTAATCAGCCGGCTTACCATCTTTATTGGCATACGCTCGAAAGAAAGAAAAATCACCGGTGTGGCGCGGCCACATCCAGTTATCGGTTTCGCCACCAAACTCACCTACCGCACGCGGTGGAGCATAAACTAAACGCACATCATTAAACTCGACCTGCCAAATACGCCGCCAGTAACGTCCTTCGAGATATGGCACCACAATCGCCGAGGTCACTTCGCCTTTCGCGTCGTCTTCGAGTTGACTGCGCATCTTTTGCACTGCACGGTATTGTGCCGCAGGATTACTGCCGGCATCACTCG
>JAPKEZ010000053.1 GCA_028821845.1 Planctomycetota bacterium
GGCGCAACCGCCAATTAACATTGCAATAATTAAGAACGCACGTGCTGATTCAGGCCATGGGTCTGTAGCGTAATCTGCAACAGCAAAGCCAGTCGATGAAATAAGCGATGCTGATTGGAATAGCCCTATGCGCAAGCTTTCAAGGTTAGGGACTCCTTTGCTGAGGATTAATGTAACGCCAATCGCTGCGAATAACATTGTCCCTAAGTAAAATCTAAACTCACCGTCTTTAATTATTGCTAATGGACGGCGGCGAAGACCAACATATAGCAATGGAAAACTCATGCCACCAATAATCATAAATACGATTAGAATCCACTCAATAGTAGGGCTAGCATACCCAGCAATTGATTGCGCATTAGTTGAGAATCCACCAGCGGATACAGTAGTTAAGCCATGACATATTGAATCAAACATGTTCATGTGACCAACGAAAAACAGAATAAGAATCTCAGCTCCAGTGAGAAGCAGATAAAGTAACCACAGGTTGCGTGCTGATTTTCGGACTGAGGGGCTTACTATATCAGTCGTTGCATCGGAGCTTTCAGCGAACATGATTTGTCGACCAGCAACCCCTAGTTGTGGCAAGATAACAACAAAGAGGGCAATTACGCCTAAGCCTCCGAACCATTGACTCATTGAACGCCATAGGAAAAAAGATTGCGTGTGCTCAAAGTCGCGAAGAATAGTTGCTCCAGTTGCTGTTATGCCAGACGTGGCTTCAAAAAATGCATCCACTGGAGTCAATCCAAACATAACATATGGAATTGCTGTGAACATAGAGATAACGAGCCATGTACCACCGACTACGCCTAACGCTTCAGAACGACGAAAGTTTTGATTTTTCTCACTAGCCAAATTTAATAAAAAGCCACAGACCAAAGTCGCCACCGCCGCCACGGCAAATCCTATAGCGGCCGAGTAGTCACTTTCAATTTTATGATAAGCATTGTATGTGGCCAACAGCAGCGGAGGAATAAACGCTACGCTGTAAATGCGCAAAATTTTTCCGATAACTCCGAGTACGAGGGCGAAACGCATGGCCTATAGGTTATTAAAGAATTCGCGAGTTTGTTCGACGTGTGCCGTTTGGCAGAATACTAGCAGCTCGTCGCCAGCTTGCACAATATCTTTGCCTTGCGGGATTACAACTTTCTCATCACGGAGGATAGCACCCACTATCGCAAAAACCGGCGCACTCATTTTAGAGAGCTCAATGGGCTCAACGTGCTCAGCCATATGGAGACGCAGAATACGTACATCACCGTGATTGAACTCAGCCATGAAGTCACGCTCGGATCTTAGTACTCCGCGAAGAACTGCCGTGACCGCCGCGCCAGTGGTAGAGCGAACTACGTCGATGCCAACCGATTCGAATAATTGTTCGTTAGTGTGGTTTTCCGCTCGCGTAAGAATGCGCTTCACACCTTCTTCTTTGGCTAGCAATGAGACCAAAAGGTTTTTCTCATCGTTGCTAGTAACAGCAATGAGCACCGGCGTGTCGCCAACATTTTCTTCGCGTAACAGCGATAAATCGGTGCCGTCGCCATGCAGTACTAAGCCCTTTAGTTGTCCAGCAATTTCTTCAGCACGCTGGCGATCTGATTCGATGATCTTTATCTTCCAGCCGTTGTCTTCAAGCGATTCGGCAATTGCAAACCCAACCGAACCACCACCAACAATAATTGCGCGTCGCGGGTCAGGGCCAACGTCAGTGTTAGCCATATAGCGACGAACTAAACGTTCGATGCCACCGATGTTACCCATCGCTGTTAACTTGTCGCCAGCTTGCAGTAATGTGTTGCCGCGTGGAATGTATCTTTCGGTGTCGCGTTCACACATCGTCAACACTACTCCTTCTGGCACACCGACATCTTTAAGCAATACTCCATCAAAACGAGAACCAGCTTCAATACGCCGTTTCACCAAACGCACCTTGCCGTTTTCAAAAGCATCAGCCTCGAGAGCGCCCGGTACCATCACAATTTTCTGTATTTCTTTGGCCAAACGTAACGCCGGAAGAATCACTTTATCGATACCCAAAGTCTTGGCTAATTGTGCAGCATCGTTTTCATTGGTTTGCACTGCTTGACCACGTAAGAAACACACCACCTTTTTTGCGCGCATTCTTTTGGCCTCGGCGCAAGCAACCAAGTTTGTTTCATCAGCTTTGCCACAAGCGACAAAGAGGTCAGCATCAAAGATGCATGACTCTTTCAACAACTTTGTTGAAGTTTGCGAGCCACGGAATGTTTGCACATTAAGAGTGTCGAAAGCAGGGTTTTCAACACTCTTAGGAATGATCATCGTGACTTCATGCTCGTGCATCAATGCTTCTGCAAGGCGCACTGCAATAGTGTCTTCACCGCTGATGGTAATCTTCATGGGTTAAAGGATAACTTATCCGTTTCGACGATTTCCTTTGCTCAACTTACTTAAGTTGTTACGCGCGTCGCGAAGGGCTATTCTGACGAGGCTTAAATCGTCACCGGCACTGTTTTCGGCATTCAGAATCTCTTCGGCGCGAATAATTGCGTTCCGATAAAGCTCAAGAGCGATTTCGTCTTCAGTTCTTAAGTAGTAATGATAAATGACTGCAAGGTCATTCATGATTTGCGGATCATCAGGTTGAATGCTCAAGGCTTGCTGGTAGGCCGCAAGAGACTTTTCAGCTTCGCCAGTTTCTCGATAAAGGAAAGCCAGGTTGTTCCAGACGTCTAGGTAGTCTGGGGCATTAGATGTCGCCCATTCAAGAATGAGAATGGCATGTGCGTAGTCCGTGAAACTCGCCAAGAAGTTCATGCGCTGACATTCAGCAAGTAAGCCACCACTTTGGGAAACTGATTGGGCATGGTTAGCTCCAAAATCTTTTAGATACAGGGCGTAGTATTTCCCAGAAAAGTTGTATGCCTTTTTTGCTTTGTCATCGTCTTTAGCAGTTGATTGCATCACACCGCGCTGAAAGGCACCATCGGCTAAAAAGAAGAATGCATTGGTAAAGGCCGGGTTTAATTCAATGACTTTGTTGAAGTCGCCATGAACGTTGAGCCAGAATTCAGCACCCTTGTAGTAATAGGCCATGCCGCGATACCAGTAAAGCAACACGTCTTCGGGTTGCGCTGCAATAAGCACATCGAGAACTGCAATTGAATCTGCTTGTAGCCAAGCATAGACCGTGCCTGAGTCAACGCCAGTTGCATCCACTGCGGCAGCTTTCACCCACCAAGCAATTGCATCAGCTTTCTCTTCGGCATCCGCGCCGCCACCGTTAACAAAAGCCGTCCATGCTGCTTCGCCAAGTCGCAACAACGGTGATGCTGTTTCTGGTGCGTTTTCGCTAGCAGCTGTAAATGCCGCAACTGCTGCCAGAGTAAGTTTGGCAGCTTTTTCTTCGTTACCCATGGATGCGACAGAGCGCGACTCGGCTAGCAACAGGCGTCCGGATTGTTCTAGGAGGGCGGCGTTGGTGGCGAACTTTTCAAGGCCATCATCAGCAGTGCTAATCGCATTGTCGGTGTCGCCTCCGTTAAGTAATGCCTCTGACCAGTTCACCCATACGCTGGCTGGCGCGCCGTCGAGAATCGAGATGTCTTGCCACGCGTAGGCGACGTCAGTCCAGGCATCGATAGCGTTGAAGCCAGTAATCTCGCCAGCAGCAATGCCGGCCTCAGTCTGCTGTCCGAGGGTTACGGCAGCAGCCATTTGTTCTTCAAGTGATTGCGCAGATTCTGATTGCGCGAACAGTAAAAGGGTGGTGCAGATTATCATGGTGCGTATTATCGTATTTGCTCGAGTTTTTTGCGTATCATTTTTACGCCACCTCGCTCTTTGAACGGGTAGTGTGTGCTGCTAGCTTTCAGCAGTTTCTCAGCATCACCCACCTGATTTAGGCGGAAAACCTGGTAGTAAGCCAAGTTTTCGTAGGCGTCACCGACAGCTTCGTCGACAGAGCGATGTTCTTCTTCCGGAACGTTTTCGTCCATTTCGGATAGTAAAACCTCGCCAATGCTAATGACCCTACGCAATTCTTGTACCGCAAATTCGTGGTGCTCATCTAAATAATAAACAGCAATCAAAGCGCGGTCATTTACAGAGCGTGGATGCTCGGGGCGCAGCTCCACCAATCGTGAGTAAACATCCCATGATTCTTGGTACAGTTGAGCGGCCTCATCGTTTTGCCCGCGGCGGCTTAAGGTGCCTGCCAAGTCACGAGTGAACAGTCCCAGATTGTTCACAAATAAAGCCACGGTATCGTCGGCGCTACAAACCTTGCGCAATAAATCGATGGCTTTGCGTATGTCACCGCCGGAGTAAATGTCGGCTATTAAATAATCAATAGCGTTGGCTAAGCTTTGATCTTCTATCGGGTCTTTCAGTGCGGATGGATTGTAGTCAATAACTTCAAAAGCGGCGTCTATAGCTGCATCGATGTTTCCCTCGTCGCGAAGCATCCATACACGTTGGGTCTTTACGATGCTAATCCATGCGCGACACGAGGACTCGAAATTGGCGTCGAGGGCGGCAGACTCTTCAAAGGCTTGTTGCGATTTGTTTAATGCTGTCATTGCTTTAACAAAATCTGATGCCACTCGTGCATCACGCGCTTGCAGATAAAGCGCTTCGCCGTAATACCACAGCACGCTTTTTGGATTTGATACCGTACCGCACAATTCCTTGAGAGTGTCCGTGTGTAGGTTGCGGTCGCCAAGGCACAAAGTCTTTAAGCGTTGATACGCTACACCATAACCAGGATCAGCAGTAATGGCCTCTTTTAGTACATTAGCAGCCATTTGCTGGCGTTGTTGCCAGGTGTGAAAGTCAGCCAATTTAATACGGCTGTTGTAAAGACTAGCATCGATAGCTATTGCAGCCTCAAGAGATTCAATAGCCAAATGCGGAGCAGCCATCTCGTCCGCGCCAATTTGATGCTGCGCGACTAATCGTGCCAGGCCTATTTCTCCGAACAATAAGTGGTCGTCTAAGTTGAAATCGTTGTGTGCTATTTCATGCCAAGACAATGCAGACTCCCAAGCACTAACGAAGCTGCCTTGGCGTTGCTGCATTCGTGCTAGGCCACGCAACGCGGCGGGGTGGTATTCTGATTGCTGTGAGCTAGCAGCGAGGATAAAGGACTCTTCTGCATTCGTAAGCAAATCGGCAGCAAGTGCAGGGCCAAGGGCGCCGGCAGCCTGTCGCTGCTCTAGAAGGTTAAGTGAAGCTTGCCCAAATAAAATGTTCAAGTAAACGAGTCTTTCAGTAAGCTCAGGATTCTCGCTGTAGATGAAGTCGTCTAGTGTGTTAAGAGCCCGCTCTGGTTCATTGGCCACATCTTTCTCGAGAGCGGTAAAATCAATCTCTACGAGACGCTCACTCTGAGCCTCAGGGCTTGGTGCGGCGTCCGCATGCGTTTTTTCGGTAGTAGCGCAGCTGGCAAAAAGGCCCATAGCTGCACAAAGAAGAATAGCTGTAATATTATGGCGGAAACTCATGGTGGAAATCGTCTATATTATAGGCACACACGATGACGATGCACCCACACGCTACCTTTTTCGCAAAAACGTTTACCGCCATAGCTCTGCTACTTAGTTTTGGCTTAGTAGGTCAAACCTGCTCAACTCAATCACCTGAGGAAGTTCTCGAGGGTGATGGTGGCGGCGGTGGCGGCGGTGGCGGCGGTGGAGGGATCCCATTGCCTGACCAGGGAGCGTCTGCACCTGAGCATGGCGCATTAATCCTAGACGGACGCCCGCTGATACTCGACGCACAGCCCAACGCGAAAACAGTTGACTGCCATTCTGTGATTTCGATTTACTATAGCGAAAGCATGAAGACAAAAACTATCGCGAATTCTTCATTCGTATTGCGCGAAAAATTGTTAGGTAATTCTGTCTCAACTAGCCAGTCAACTTGGCTAATGGGTAATCGTTTGTTAATTATTGAACCGCAGCAGCCTTTGTTGCCAAGCACTACATATCAGTTGACAGCTGTAGTAGGCCCTGTTGACTTAGACGGCTTGGCCTATGACCCTGGCACGTCGCCGGTGATTATTGAATTCACCACAGCCGCGACAGCTGAAGGTATTCATCCAGAAATCTTGGCTAGTTATCCGCTAAATTCTTCGACTAATCAACCCAATGACAGTCAAGCCGTAGTAGTTTTCTCGAAACAAATTGATGTCACAACCATTAGCATAGCGGTTGACCTTTCTAACCAAACAGACTCGCTCCCAGGAGATTACGACACAAATGCTGGTGCCGAAGCGCGTCACTCGGGTGACCGCGTTTTTAGTTTCGAACATCAAAACGATATCAGTGATTTAAATGCTACTATTCAGCTCGATGTGCACGCTAACATCATCGCTGACACGAGTCTTTTGCATCTGTTTATGGTCAATCCTTTCACGAGTAGCTGGCAAAGCATGGATATGCAGCGTCCGCAGTCTATACAGTTCGACCAAGTCGATTTTGATCCTTTCTCGCCAGCAGCTAACTTGGCTAACTATCAGGCTTTCCCGCTCGAAGTCGTTGCGGCCCCATCCGCGCTTCCTGCCGACGAAGTAAAGGTGCGCGTTCATCAGTTCGATGAAAACCATGGCGATGATTATCGTTTGGTCGAAGACGAATCTGTTACTGGGGGAGGTACAGTTAGCTTCATCCTCGATTTCACTGTAGATTTTCTTGGTACTCCTACACCTGTTTTCGAGCCTGAGTCAGAATTGTTAATAGGCGCTTACGCGGAGCGTAACGGCCTGCGCTCAACAGTGTCTTTGCGCTTAGACGTCGCTGGCGAGTTTGAAGCCATTGCCCACGATTTAATACCTCCTAGCTTGGTCCAATTCGGCCCTCCTTATGGTTCATTCCAGTCTCAGTTCCGTAGCACTTTGCCGATTGTGCGATCATATGGCGTGGCTAGCGAAGCGATTGGTAAGGTCGTTGTCAGTGGCGATTCAAGAATAGTGCCCCTTGTAAGCGACGACACTTTCTTTATTGGTAATTCATTCGACCCGGGCTTGGTGATAATCACCGATGCTCCGGTGGCTTTCGACTTAGGATTGACGGATGCCGCGGGGAATCCTTCGCTGTCGACTGTTAATGCCGTGGCACATTTTAGTGGTTTTGTCGGTGGTACTGACTTATTAACTTCTGGTGGTTTGATGCGAGTTATTGCTCTTGATAAACAAAATTTGTTTCCAATAGGTGGCGCCACCATTCACATCGAAGATTTTGGCGGCGGTAACGAAGATGTGGGGACTTCCGGCAGCGACGGAGTCGTGCTCTTCGGCGGACGTATCGGAGATCAAACAGTCACTATCCAACGCTTCGGATGGCAAGCGACCACGATTGTTGGTATTGATGCGAGTGTGATATCTTTGCATTTAACAAAAAAAACATCTGATCCCATCCTAGTGTCACCGCAGATTGGTAACATCAATACGGGCACTAGTCAGATTAGCTCAAACACTTTGGCTACTATTGATGGGAATGCCGATGAATTTATGGTGCAAGACTATGACCTAGATTTACTGTTCGGGGACTCGGTGCTTAGTCAGCTTAATCAACCAGGATGGTTCACCTCTTTTCACGAGGTCGGTGATCCTGTTTCAGCACCCCGTTATTTTAGATTTGTTGGTCTAGAAGAACATGTGCTAGTCGCACCTTCTACTTCTTCTTCAGCAGTTGTGCCTGTTATAGAAATGGCTGAATCATCGAATACTGTCGCAGGAACCACGGATTACATTTATGATCTGTCGGTGACTCCGGCGGCATCATTCGGCATGGACACACTTGTAGATAGTGGGGCTTCCGTATCCACAGTGATACCTGGATTGAAGGGTCACGTTGTGGTTGGTGCGGGTGTTGTTAACGGTGCGAGCGGTGCTGTAGAATTAGAAATAAATTTGTTTAATCAGGCACAACAGGAGGGTGCATCTCCAGGCGATAACCTTATCATTAACGTCTACGCATTAGATTCCTCTGGTAATCAGGCATCTGCTATGGAGTTAGAAGCTAAAGAGCAAACGCCAGTAGGTATTGTTGCTATTACGATGCCGGGCGTGCCTAGAGTTAATCCTTTCACAGGAGCATCTTATCCATTCATCGCTAAATTCGATGAAACATTGGCGGCTAGCGGGGGCATGTATGAGATGAAGATAGTGGATGATAGTACAGAATCAGGGGTCTGGAATTTAATTGTGATGGGCTCTTTGTCAGGGGGGGGGTCAGTTGCCCTGCCTTCTTTATTGGATGACCCAGGTGATCTTACAGCTAGTATTCCGCTGTCAACCGGCGGTCTTGTAAAATGGTATTCATCCGTAGCTGCCTACGAAATGGGGAGTGGATTCAGCGAAATAGGCTTTTTCTTCGACGCAGTCAAGCGAGACCGCATTAGTTGGGCCAAATCGGCGCTTGAGGAAGTATTAGACAGTTTTTAATATATGGGATGAGCCACGACTTATTTTGTGGCACAACGCTATACTCTGCGCGACCTTAAGTCCGGGGCCTCTGCCTAGATTTCTGGCGTAATAGACAATTCAGTCTATAACGAATGGCTTCACAAAGGACAAGATTATGCCACTCACAAACGAACAAACACAAGAAATTATTAGCGTATTCGCCCTTAAAGAGGGTGATACCGGTTCTCCCGAAGTACAAGTAGCTCTTCTGACAGAAGATATCCGTCAATTGACTGAGCACTTGAAGTCTCATAAGAAGGACACTTCATCACGTCGAGGAATGATGGGCAAAGTTGCCAAGCGTCGTAAATTGCTAGGTTACCTACGCAAGAAAGACTCACATCGTCATCACGTATTAATCGAGAAGCTCGGCATTCGCGGATAATTCACACAATAAATAATAAACAATAACATTAAGCGGAAAGCGGAATGACAATCTCAAAAAACAAAAATGTGACCTCAGTGTCACGCGAAATCGGTGGGCGTACGCTCACAATAGAAACAGGCTGGATCGCCAAGCAAGCTTCGGCTTGTGTCGTAGTTAGCTACGGTGAAACAGTTGTAATGTCTACAGTCGTAGACGGTGGCCCTAAAGACATGGGCTTTTTCCCTCTCACAGTAGATTACCGTGAGAAAACATATTCCGCAGGTAAAATTCCTGGCGGTTTCTTCAAGCGCGAAGCACGACCTTCTACTAAAGAAGTACTAGCTATGCGTTTGCTCGATCGCTCTGTGCGTCCGATGTTTGCTGATGGCTACATGAACGAAGTTCAAGTAATGTCATCGGTACTTTCATATGACCAAGAGAACGAGCCAGAAATGTTGCATATGGTTGGCGGCATGGCTGCTATCCATATCTCTAAGATTCCTTTCGAGGGTGCGATGTCTGCTGTGCGTTTAGGTTATGTCGATGGCAACGTCATCATTAACCCAACACACTCAGTGATTGCAATGGACAACAACTTGCTAGATTTGACTATGTCAGGCAATGCTGGTTCAGTGTGCATGGTTGAGGCAGGTGCAAAAGAATTGCCAGACTCAGAGGTATCTACAGCTCTTGCTGCTGGCCACGAAGTCATCAAAGATCTTTGCTCTATGCTCGAAGAATTGCGCGAGAAAGTTGGCGTTGAAAAAATAGTACCTGTCGTTGGAGAAAAAGATTCTTCACGTCACGACGCGATTATCGAAAAATACACTCAAGCTGAAATCGAGAAAGTTCTTTCTACCGATGGTAAGTTCGAGCGTTACGATGCTGCTGACGAGTTCGTAGCCCAGGTTATTGCCGAAATGGCTCCAGCCGGCGATGGCGACAAAGACGTTGCTGAACAGGCAGCTGTTAAGAAAGCGGCTAAGTCTGCGGTTAACACTGTCGAGCGCGATATGACTCTTAAGGGTCGTCGTGTAGATGGTCGCGATACGAAGACTATCCGTCAAATCGATATCGAAACTCGTTTGCTACCACGTGTTCACGGTTCTGCCTTGTTCACTCGTGGCGAGACTCAAGCAATTGTTACATCAACTCTCGGCTCTACCGATGACGAGATGTTCCTAGATGGTTTGCAAGCAGAGCGTGCAAAGAGTAAATTCTTCTTGCACTACAACTTCCCTCCATTCTGTACTGGCGAAGCCAAAATGTTGCGTGGTACTTCACGCCGCGAGTTGGGTCACGGTTGTTTGGCAGAGCGTGCGCTTCAGCCAATGTTGCCTGACTACAGCGACTTCCCTTACACCATTCGTATCGTTTCAGATATTACCGAGTCAAACGGTTCGTCTTCAATGGCTTCTGTTTGTGGTGGTACTTTATCTATGCTTGATGCGGGTGTGCCAATGAAGGCTCCTGTAGCTGGTATTGCGATGGGACTTATCATGGACGAAGAATCTGGCGAATACGCTATTTTGTCTGACATCCTAGGTTCAGAAGATCACCATGGCGACATGGACTTCAAAGTTACTGGTACTGAAAACGGCATTACAGCTTTGCAAATGGACATTAAAGTTAAAGGACTAGCTGCTAAAATCCTAGATGAGGCTATTGACCAAGCTAAAGTAGGTCGCTTGCACATCTTGGACAAGATGAACGAAGTTCTTGCTGCTCCTTGTGAAGAAGTTTCTCCTTATGCTCCTGTTAACAAGAGCATTAAGATTCCTTCAGACAAGATTGGTTTCTTGATTGGCCCTAAGGGCGCAAACATCAAAGACCTACAAGAAACATTCGGTGTTAACGTTAGCGTCCTTGACGATGACGGCAACATTCAGGTTTCTGGTAACCCAGTCACAAATGTCGAAGCATGTATCGAAAAGATAGCAGCTCAAACTCGAGTAATCGTTGCCGGTGAGCGTTTCACTGGCAAAGTTACGGGCGTTAAAGACTTCGGTTGTTTCGTCGAGCTAGGTGGCGGTCAAGAAGGTATGTGTCACATCTCTGAGCTAGAAGAAGGTCGCGTCGAAGACGTTGCTGATGTCTGTAAAGAGGGTGATGAGATTACCGTGATTGTACTCAATGTGGACGAGCGCTCTGGCAAGGTTCGCCTCAGCCGTCGCGTTGCGATGCTTGAGTCAGAAGAAGACATCGCCGCAGCTCTAGAAGAGGCAGCTAAACCACGCCCACGTGCTCCGCGTCGTGATAGTCGTGGTGGTGGTGGCGGACGTGGCCGTCGTGACTAATTGACTAATTAGTCGATTTTAGTGGTGCAGAAATCAATTTCTGCACCACTTTTTTTTATTTAATCCTATATCTAGTGCCAAACCAGCTAATACAAGCACAAAATGAGTGTTCAACCAAAAAAAACACTAAAAAAGGAGCAACTAACCTATGTTCAGTGCCGTAAAGACTTACAATAGGGGAAATAACACATGAAAACCATCTTCGTAACACTCGCTTTGCTCACTTCACCAGTATTCTTGGTGGCTTCTGCCGATTTTTCGGTATTTGATGCAGTAATGGAAAATGCTGAAGTTCGATTAGATCGTTCGAAAGTGCGTCATGGAA